>DKLF01000128.1:3485-8701 GCA_002455655.1 Oscillibacter sp. UBA6647
GGAGAAGGCTTGCACACTCGAAAATCTCTTTTGAAAAGTATTTTTTCCTTTCGACGAAGGGATTTGTTGATATGCACGGCGATTCTAATCTGCGCATGGACGGCCTGCATGATATTGCTGCACGCCGATACCAGCGAGGGCTTTGCTTCCCCGGTTTTTGTGCTGGCGGTGCTGTTGATTTCCCGCCTGACCGACGGATATCTGTTCGGGCTGCTGGCCGCCGTGGTGGGGGTTGTCTCCGTAAACTATATGTTTACCTATCCGTTTGGGGCAATTGATTTTACTCTTTCCGGCTATCCGCTGACCTTTTTGACGCTTCTCATGGTTTCCATTGTCACCAGTGCTCTGACTACGCAGATTAAACAGCAGGAGAAGCTCCACACCGACAACGAGATGGAAAAAATGCGCGCGAACCTGCTCCGCTCCGTGGCCCACGATATCCGCACGCCGCTGACCTCCATTGTGGGGTCCACCTCCGTTATTTTGGAAAATCCCTCGATTTCAAGCGAGGAACAGGGAGAGTTGCTGCGGGATGTGCGGGAGGAAGCGCAGTGGCTGATCCGGGTGGTGGAGAATCTTTTGTCCATCACGCGAATCGGGGAAAACGGGCAGGCACACATCGTCAAGAAGAATGAAGCAGCGGAAGAAATTTTAGGAGAGACGGCCCGGAAATTTCGCAAGCGGTTTCCCAATGTGCACATTACTGTGGAGGCGCCCCACGAGCTTTTACTGGTGCCCATGGACGCAATTTTGATTACGCAGGTTCTGGCAAACCTGTTGGAAAACGCTGTGCGACACGGTGAGACAACCACCCGGGTGGCCCTGTCAGTGAAGCGGGACGGAAGGATGGCTAAGTTTTCCGTTCAGGACAACGGTCAGGGAATTCCCAGAGAGCAAATGCCCCGCCTGTTTGATGGAACGCTGAAGCGCAGCGAGACTCCTGCCGGCGACGGAAAGCGAGATATGGGACTGGGACTGATGGTGTGCCTCACCATTGTGAAAGCCCATAAGGGCTTCATGGAGGCGCGGAATATAAAGGGCGGCGGCGCGGAATTTGTATTCTGCCTGCCCGCGACAGAGGAGGAAGAAGAGTGAACATCCGGGAAAAGATATTGGTGGTGGAGGATGAGAAAAGCATCTCCCGGTTTATCTCCGCCATACTGGACAACAACGGCTATGAGTCCGTACAGGCCCGAACGGGGACGGAGGCGCTGTCCATGATTTCGTCCCACTGCCCGGATCTGGTGATTTTGGATCTGGGCCTGCCGGACATGGATGGACTGGAAATCCTGCGAAACCTGCGCTCCTGGTCCAGTCTTCCGGTGGTGGTGGTCTCCGCCCGAGATCACGAGCAGGACAAGGTGGCGGCACTGGATTTGGGTGCAGACGACTATCTGACAAAGCCCTTTGGAACCGCCGAGCTGCTGGCGCGGGTCCGGGCCGCCATCCGCCACACCCGCACCACCTCAGCCAACGACGGGGTTGCGCGGGAGGGCACGTATTCCGTGGGCCGCTTGACCATTGATTACAACAAGCATCAGGTGCTGGTAGACGGCGAGAACGCGAAGCTGACGCTCAGTGAGTTTCGCATTGTGGCACTGCTTGGAAAATACGCGGGCAAGGTACTCACGTATGATTTTATTATCAAAGAGCTGTGGGGCCCCCGCGCGGGGGACGATAACCAGATTCTCCGGGTCAATATGGCAAACATTCGCCGTAAGGTGGAAAAAAACCCGGCGGAACCGGAGTACTTTTTCACAGAGGTAGGTGTGGGCTATCGTCTTGCTGAGGGAAATTGAACTCCGAACCGGCAGTTTTTTGAAGGAACCTGATATATCTGAAAACAAACGGAAAGCGGTTTATAAAACCCGCTTTCCGTTTTTATGTGCGCAGAATGTATAAAAGGCGTCCTCTTTTTAACGGGGCGGCGTTCTTGAAAAATATTTACTTCGGGCAATAAATTAACGAGAAATTAACGATAATTAAATTGTTTTTTATAAAATCGAAATAATTCTTAACAAACTCTGAACGCTATTTATAGGAAAAATCTGCTATTATCTTAACAAGGACCCTAACAGGGTCCGTAAAGAGCCGTGTGGGAGCGGCAGAAACAAAGGAGTGTGTGTATCTATGGCAACCTTTTTCATTGGCCTCGTAATTCTTGTAGGCGGAGGAGCGCTTTATGGCACCTTCTGCGAGAAAATTTTCGGGCCGGACGACCGAGAGACGCCTGCCTATTCCAAGCAGGACGGCGTTGACTATGTTCCCATGAAGGAATGGAAGAACAGCCTCATCAACCTGCTAAACATTGCCGGAACCGGCCCCATCATCGGGCCCATTCAGGGTATTTTGTTCGGGCCCATCGCGTTTTTGACCATTCCCATCGGCAACGTGATCGGCGGCGCCATGCATGACTATTTCTCCGGCATGATTTGCCTGCGCGATGGCGGCACTCAGATGCCC
Source organism: Oscillibacter sp. UBA6647 (assembly GCA_002455655.1). GTDB lineage: Bacteria > Bacillota > Clostridia > Oscillospirales > Oscillospiraceae > Oscillibacter. The sequence goes on from DKLF01000128.1 coordinate 5,949, forward strand.
GAGATGGTCCGCAGATATAGCAACAAGGGTGTTTACGCGATTTATCAGGTGATTCTCTGCGTGCTGCTGCTGCTGGTGGGCGCGGTGTTCATCTACACCCCCGGCGACATTGCCGCCACGCAGGTGTTTGGGTTCTCCGGCGCACCTACCGCTGTCTCCACCTGGGTGATTTACGGTGTGATTTTTGCCTACTATCTAATTGCCACCGTTTTCCCCATTGATAAGATCATCGGCAGAATTTATCCCGTTTTCGGCGCGATTTTGCTTTTTTCCGCCGTGGGCGTGCTTATTGGCCTGCTGGTGCAGGGTTATCCTCTGCTCAACGTTTGGGACGATTGGAACGGCGGTCTCATTAAGTACGGCGACTATTTTGGCGCTAATCACTTCTTCCCCATCTTCTTCATCACCGTGGCCTGCGGCATTCTCTCCGGCTTCCACTCCACGCAGACCGCAATTATTGCCCGGACCATGAAGAAAGAGAAGCAGGGCCACACCACCTTCTATCGCATGATGACCTTGGAGGGCTTCATTGCCATGATCTGGGCTGCGGGCGCCATGGGCGTTTACAATCTGGGTCTGCAGGAGGCCAATCCCTCTCTGGCTACCGGCACCATCGGCGTTGTCTGCAAGAGCCTTCTGGGCAATGCGGGCGGCTTGATTGCACTGCTGGGCGTGATTGTTCTGCCCATCACCTCCGGTGACACGGCTCTTCGCGCCCTGCGCCTGAGCATTGCCGAGTCCTTCCACATTGACCAGAGCAGCAACGGCAAGCGCCTGTCTCTGTCCGCCATTATCTATGTGCTGGTGGCCGTGATTCTGGTGTTTGCAAAAATGAATCCCGCCGGCTTCAGCATTCTGTGGCGCTATTTTGCATGGACCAACCAGACGCTGGCTCTGTTTGCGTTCCTGGCCATCTCCATCTGGATGTTTGAAAACGGTAAGGCCAAATACGTGTGGGTGCCTCTGATTCCCGGCGCGTTTTATGCCTTTGTTACCATTACGTTTATTATGAACGCCAAAATCGGCTTTAACATTCCCTGGGGTGGCGCCTATGCCATCGGCGGCGTGGCGGCGATTGCTTATGCGGCTGTGATTCTTTGGTATGGTCGCCGCAGAGCCGCGTCTTCGCCCCTGAACGTGAGGAAGTAATCTTTAAATCTTGTCTGCCGCGAAGAAGTGCGGCGGAGCACTACATACAGACAGAGCCGCGGCAAAGGCCGCGGCTCTGTCTGTATGTTTGGACAAGGAAAAATTTACAGGAATGTCAACGCGAAGCCGCAAGCTTTGGAAATACTGTGTATTGTAATTCCTTCCCTGCAACCGTATAATTGCGGTAAGAAAAGACAAATAGGCGTAAATTTGTCCTCGAATTATAGACATAACTTTGCCAATAAAAGACGGGAAGCGAGATTTTCCGGGCCGTTGGAACCGGAAGTGAAACCACTGCATGGTTTGCAATTACGTACAGCGGGCGCGAAAGCTTTATAATTTTTAGGAGGGGACGACCATGCTGACTCTGGAAATGATTCAGGAAGCGCAGGCTGCGCTGCGGGGCGTGGCGAGAATAACGCCGCTGAATCCTGCTAAAAAGCTGGGAAAAAATGTGTATATCAAGGCTGAAAATCTCCAGCTTACCGGCGCGTTCAAGCTTAGGGGCGCCTATAATAAAATTCGATCCCTGACGGAAGAGGAGGCAAAGCATGGCGTCATTGCCTGTTCTGCCGGGAATCACGCGCAGGGGATTGCGCTGTCCGCCGCCAAGCTGGGAATTAAGTCTATCATCTGCATGCCTGCCGGTGCGCCCATCAGTAAAGTGGAGGCCACGCGAAACTATGGTGCGGAAGTGGTGCTGGTTCCCGGCGTGTATGACGACGCTGCCGCGGAGGCCGCGCGGCTGACCCGCGAGCATGGCTATACCTTTGCCCATCCTTTCAACGATGAGCTGGTCATGGCGGGGCAGGGGACCATTGGCCTTGAAATTCTGGAGCAACTGCCCGAGGCGGAGCAGGTGGTGGTTCCCATTGGCGGCGGAGGCCTGATCTCAGGCGTGGCCTGCGCCATCAAAAGCCTGAAACCATCCTGTCGTGTGGTGGGCGTGCAGGCGGCCGGTGCGGCGGGGATGTACGTCTCCCAGCGGGCGGGCCGCCCGCTGAAGCTGCCCGGCGTTTCCACCATTGCGGACGGCATTGCCGTGAAGGAACCGGGAGATCTGAGCTTTGCCATGTGCACGAAATACGTGGACGAAATTGTCACCGTAAAAGACGATGAAATTGCCACCGCCATTCTGGCGCTGATGGAGGACCAGAAAACTGTGGCGGAGGGGGCGGGCGCGGTGCCGGTGGCGGCCGTTATGTTTGGAAAGGTGGACGTGACCGACCGCAAGACAGTGTGCCTGGTTTCCGGGGGAAATGTGGATGTCACCACGCTGTCCCGCATTATAACCAAGGGACTGTCCAAGTCGGGGCGGCTAGCAGAATTTTCCGCAAAAATTGCAGATAAGCCGGGAAGCCTTCTGGGCCTTCTTCAGGTGGTGTCGGACACGGGCGCCAATATTCTCAGCATCAACCACTCCCGGGAAGATAAGCACGCCGACGTGGGGGCGTGCATCGTGTCTATGGTGCTGGAGACGCGAAATGCCCAGCATGTGGATGACATCGAGCGGGAGTTGCACGCAAATGGCTATGAGGTGTTGAGCAGGTAACAGGGGTCTATCCGCCCTACGGCGAAAATAAAGGAGAGACGGCGCGATCAAA
>DKLF01000124.1:0-3410 GCA_002455655.1 Oscillibacter sp. UBA6647
GGTATCCATAACGGTATCATTATTGCGACAAGTTTCAAGTTCCAAAATAATTACCTCCAATACACAGGCCGCAATCTATCATATTCAAAGCAAACGACTTCCGTGCATTGTACCGCCGGTTGGAAACGGGCGCAGCCGCGGGGTACTGACGAGGACAGTCTGCACTGCCAACAACTCTCTTAAATTACAATGCGGCCCACTCGAATGAGCGGGCCGCATGTCTTATTTCGCCAGCACCTTTTTAAGCTTCGCAAAGCGGGGGAGGGAGTCCTCCTTCGGCAGCTTCGGCTCGCCCTGAATCAGGGGCAGTACATAGTCAATAAAGGGCTGCTCCACGCCGTTGCCTCTGGGGTTGATCCACTCCCGGGGGACCTTTTTCTCCGTGTTGGCAACATCGGTCAGATTCAGCAGGGCCGTTTTGCAGACGTAATGGCCGTCCCGCTCGATTCGCTCAAAGCCCACCATCTTGTCGGTGATGCCGTTGACCGCATTTTCCACGGCAGCCTTTCCGGCCATAAATGATTCTTCAATATCTGTCTCGGAGGCCAGATGCGCGCCGCAGCGCTGCAAAAGGCTCAGCTCGATGCCCCGAACCTTGGCGCCGGTCTTCTCCTTGACGACGGCGGCAAGCGTGGCAGCGAGACCGCCCAACTGGGCGTGGCCAAACCCATCGGTGGCGGACGCCTTTGCCTCGGAGACAAAGGTGCCGTCTGGATAGTGGATGCCCTCGGACACAGCCACCATGCAGTTGCCCTTTTCCTTGTAGATGCGCTCCACGTCGGCCAGAAATTCCTCCATATTGAAGTCCGTCTCCGGCAAATAGACCAGATCGGGACCTGCGCCGTAGGCCGTGGCCAGCGCGGCCGCGCCGGCAAGCCACCCGGCGTGGCGGCCCATGATTTCGATGATGCAGACCATTCCGGTGTCGTAGACCCGGGCGTCCTGATAAACCTCCATGCAGCTTGTGGCGATATACTTGGCGGCAGAGGCGTATCCGGGGCAATGGTCCGTGCCGTACAAATCGTTGTCGATGGTCTTGGGTACGCCCATCACGCGGCACTCATAGCCCGCCTTCTGCATATACTTGGAGATTTTGTTGCAGGTGTCCATAGAGTCGTTGCCACCGTTATAAAAGAAATAGCGCACATCATACTTTTTAAACGTCTCCAGAATGCGTTTATAGTCGGTGTCGTCCATATCCGGGTCCGCCATTTTGTAGCGGCAGGAGCCAAGGGCGGAGGAGGGAGTGTATTTCAATAGCTCCAGCTCTGCGGGGGCCTCCTTGCCCATGTCGAATAGACGGTCGTTCAAAACGCCCTTGATGCCGTGCTCCGCGCCGTAAACCGCAGTGATGGCGGGAGAATTCAGCGCGGTGGCAATTACGCCGTACGCGCTGGCGTTGATCACAGAAGTGGGACCTCCGGACTGGCCTAAGATGCAGGCACCTTTCAGTTCACTCATGGATAGTTCCTCCTGATTTTTCATCCCGGAAAGCCGGGCTTGATAAATGTATAAGTGAAAATATTTTATCATGTTCACCCACAATTGTAAATACTTGCAATTTTATTTCTCTGTGCTATTATGATATCAGAAAATCGTTTTCTTAAAACGTATCCAAGCCGTTTTGGATGGATGCACGGACTCAGGCGCGTGTTCTCGCCGCGCCGGGAAAACAATAATTTTGACAGGAGATGATTGATATGCCACTGGTCACGTCAACCGAAATGTTTAAAAAGGCCTATGAAGGCGGCTATGCCATCGGTGCGTTCAACGTCAACAACATGGAGATCGTACAGGGCATCACCGAGGCCGCCCGCGATCTGGATGCCCCTCTGATTCTTCAGGTATCCAAGGGCGCCCGTGCCTACGCCAACCATACCTATCTGATTAAGCTGGTAGAGGCCGCGGTCATTGAGTGTCCCAACGTTCCCATCGTGCTCCATCTTGACCACGGCCCGGATTTTGAAACCTGCAAAAGCTGCATCGACGGCGGTTTTACCTCCGTGATGATCGACGCCTCCGGCAAACCCTTCGACGAGAATATTGAGATCACCCGAAAAGTGGTGGAATATGCCCACGACCACGGCGTGGTGGTGGAGGCGGAGCTGGGAACTCTGGCCGGTATTGAGGATGAAGTAAACGTCAGTGCCGAGGAATCCTCCTATACCCGCCCCGAGGAGGTGGAGGAATTTGTCTCCCGCACCGGCTGCGACTCTCTGGCCATCGCCATCGGCACCAGCCACGGCGCGTTTAAGTTTAAACCCGGCACCAAGCCCCAGCTTCGGTTCGACGTGCTGGAAGAGGTTTCCCGCCGACTGCCCGGCTTCCCCATCGTGCTGCACGGTTCGTCCTCCGTACCGCAGGAGTTTGTGGAGAAGATCAACAAATTCGGCGGCAACATGCCCGGCGCCATCGGCGTGCCGGAGGATCAGCTGCGCCACGCGGCGGAGCTGTCCGTGTGCAAAATCAACATCGACTCCGACCTTCGCCTTGCCATGACGGCCTGCATTCGGGAGCACTTCGCACAAAACCCCGGTGATTTTGACCCCCGCCAGTATCTCAAGCCCGCCCGTCAGGCCATTAAGGACATGGTGTCCCATAAGCTGATTCACGTTCTGGGCTGCGACCACAAAATTTAACCGTTTTTCAGAAAAACAGGGCAGGGAGACAACCGTCTCCCTGCCTTTTTATACGGACTGCGCCGCTCATGTAAAAAATTACACGGGCAGGCGTATACGCCAAAGGCCGGTGGTGGCACAGTTCTCTCCCTTCGCATAAGTTGGGGGCAGGGGAGGGGTGCCCGTGATTTTACAGGACTATAACCGTGAGGCCGCAGTGCAGTACGCCCACCGCTGGGCCTATGGCCGGAATCCGGCATTTTACGACTATGAAAGCATCGGTGGAGACTGCACAAACTTTGCATCTCAGTGCCTTTATGCCGGGGGCGGCGTGATGAATTTTCTCCCGACCTATGGCTGGTACTATATCAACGCGAATCGAAAGGCCCCCGCGTGGACGGGAGTAGAATTTCTGTATAATTTCCTCACCCGGTCTCAGCCCTCGGTGGGTCCTGTGGGTGCGGAATGTCAATTATGGGAACTGCGTCCGGGCGATCTGGTTCAGCTCTCTCTCGGGGGGAGCCGTTATCAGCATTCACCAATCGTGGTGGAAGCGCAGCCGCCCTATGGTTCGGAGGACATTCTCGTGGCGGCACATAGCTTTGATGCGGACAACAGGCCGCTGAGCAGCTATGAGTATGTCCTTATTCGACCTGTCAGAATCCTTGGTGTTAACCGTGCGTGACTTGAACGCGGCGAAAAAAGGTGCTATAATCACGGCTGACGGAGTTTCTTTCCGCCAGCCGTGATTGTTTGTATTGATTAAAAAAGTAAGGATGGCGAATACATATG
>DKLF01000124.1:3469-4908 GCA_002455655.1 Oscillibacter sp. UBA6647
GCTTTGTGCGGCACTGTTGGCCGCTGTTCTGACCGCAGCGGCCGCACTGCCGGTTTCTGCCGCGTCCTTCCGGGATATTCCGGTGGGGAGTGCTCTTGCGGCCGAGGTGCAAAAGGCCGCAGACTACGGCTTGATGGGAGGATACAGCTCCTCCAACTTTGGCTATTCGGACCCCATCACCCGGGGCCAGTTTGCAGCCGTGCTGGTGCGGATGATGGTGAAAACCATGAATTGGGACGGAGAACTGCCCTTGCAGCCGACCTTTTCTGACGTACCTACCTCACATACATGGTACTCTGTGGTGGAGACCGCCCGGTCCCATGACGTGGTGGACCAAAGCGAAAAATTTCGCCCGGACGTACCCATTACCCGCGCCGAGATGTCTGAGATGCTGGTCCGGGCGGTGGGACTGAAGGGGGCGGCTGCGATTCAGGAAAAATCGACTGCACTTCCGTTCACAGACGTGGAAGCAGGGAAGGGCTACGTAGCCGTGGCCTATCAGATTGGTATGACCTCCGGCACCTCTGAAACCACTTTTGCCCCCAACGCAACCGCGACTCGGGGACAGGCTGCCGCCATGCTGGTGCGCATTTACGAAAAGCTCAGTCGGGCCACTGAATTTGTCCATGGGTTCTACGCCATTTCCTCCCGAAGCCAGCTTAGCCTGACAGACGGGATGGAAGCCGTCAGCGCCGGGTGGAGCCGGATGACGTGGGACGGAACTACGGCGCTGCTTTCTACCACCTCAGCGGGCGGGAATGAGTACGCCGTTCCCAGCGGCTATCAGGACATAACCGGCTATCTGGACGCGGGTGGTACCCCACTGAACCTGAGCGTCTATATGGATGTGTCCGGCGGCGTGAGAGAGCTGCTGGCATCCGAGGCCGGAAGAGTGGCTGCGGTGGAGCAGATAGTCAATGAGATGACCGTTTCCTACAATGCCGTAGGCAAGAATCCCTATTCCGGTGTGACGATTGATTTTGAGGGCCTGCGGGTCGCACAAAAAGCGAATTTTACGGTGTTCTTGAATGCGCTTTCCAGTAAAGTACATTCTCTTGGCAAGAGCCTGTATGTTTGCGTTTCCCCAATTTTAACCACCGGAAGCTATTACGACGGCTATGATTACGCTGCCATTGGCGCACTTGCCGACCGGGTGATTCTGATGGCCTATGACTACAACACTGCGGATATGACTTCCTTTGTGGGAACGGAGTATTACAAGACCGCCGCGCAGGCTCCTGCCGACCAGGTATACGCCTCGCTGCTGGATGCCGCCGCCCAAATGGGGGTTGACAATCAGCCCAAGCTGCTTCTGGGCTTCTCCAGCAAACCTATGGCCTGGAAAATCGGCGCGGATGGGAAGCTTCTCTCCGGAACGCCGGTGTATCCCTCCAATGAGACGCTATATCAACGGCTGAGACAGTCGAATACGGAAAAGG
>DKLF01000053.1 GCA_002455655.1 Oscillibacter sp. UBA6647
TTTGTTAGCAGGACTCCTCTTCGATGCGCTTCACTACTGTGATATTAAGTTCACTCAGTATAGCATGATTTGACTGGGAATACAATATGAAAATAGCAGGTGCTTTCCTTGCATCCTGACGAAAAATATGCTACGCTGTAAAAACCAATAAACAAACTATGTTGATGAAGCGGACTTGCTGATACTGCCATTTATGCCCTGCGCTGCTCGGCCGCACAGGAGATAAAACTTGGAGGTCTTTCCGCTCTTGATATTCGAAGGCGGGGAAAACCTTTCAGTGAAAATTTGGCCGGACAGTTCGGAATACGGTGCTTCCCCGTTTTTTTAGCCGGGGGAGCCGGGAAGGAAGCACTGAGATGCGCTTGGAATTTGAGAAGCTTTTGAATGCGATTCGGGCGGGAGAAGCGGCGTCTATGCCGTTTGAGATTGAGGGCGACACATACCTGCGCACATTTAGTCCGAAGGAGCGGCTGATTTTGCTGGGCGGCGGGCACATTGCCCAGCCGCTGTGCCGCTATTGCGCCGATATCGGTTTTGCGGTGACGGTTGTGGATGACCGGACATCCTTTGCCAATCACACGCGGTTTCCGGAAGCGGCAGAGGTGATTTGCGGTGCGTTTTCGGATGCAATCGGAAAGCTTGCAATTACGAAGCGGGACTATATTGCCACCATCACCAGAGGGCACCGCCATGACGCGGACTGCCTGCGGACCATCCTGCACGGCAAATTTCCCCGCTATCTGGGGATGATCGGCTCGAAACGGCGGGGCATAGAGCTGCTCCGTCTTTTGGAGGAGGAGGGCTTTCCCCGCGCTGCGCTGGATCGGATTCATACGCCCATCGGTGTGGATATCAATGCGCTTACAGTGGAGGAAATCGCAATTTCGATTACAGCCGAAGTCATTCAATCCAGACGGAAGGATACGCCCCGCCGCTCAAAAGCCCAGCTGCTTGTCACAGAGGACATCAACCTTCCGCTGCTGGAGCTTCTGGCAAATGGGAAAACGCCAAAGGCCTTGCTGCTTGTCTACGAAACTGAAGGGTCCACGCCGGTGAAAGCCGGAGCCATGATGGCGGTGGACCAGAGCTTTCGGGCGGTGGGGACGATTGGCGGCGGATGCAGCGAAAACGCTGTTCTAATGGATGCGTACCGCTTGGTTGGGACAGGCCGCAGTCAATGCGTTACGGTGGACATGAGCAATCACGCGGAGGATGAGGGCATGGTCTGCGGCGGGCAGATGAAGGTGCTGATTCAGGATATATGAACTCCCCGTTGGCGGAGCTTGGGGCCGATGGATTGAAAACGCAGGAAGTTAGGATATAAGGAAGTATGTTAAATCAATTTTCAAGAACGCAGCTTTTGCTGGGCGCGGACGGAATGGAAAAGCTGTCCGCGGCGCGGGTGGCGGTGTTTGGCATCGGCGGCGTGGGCGGGTATACGGTGGAGGCTCTGGCGCGCAGCGGCGTGGGGACGCTGGATCTCATCGACGACGACCGGGTCTGCCTTACCAATGTCAACCGGCAGATATTTGCCACGCGTAAAACCGTTGGGCAGTATAAGGTGGATGTGGCGCGGGAGCGCATTCTGGAAATCAATCCGGACGCGGTTGTACACACCTACAAGACCTTTTACGCGCCCCAGACGGCGGCGCAGTTTGACTTTGCGCAATATGATTATGTGGTGGATGCGATTGACACCGTGACTGGAAAGCTGGAGCTGGTTGAGCAGGCGCAGAGCGCCGGCGTCCCCATCATCAGCAGCATGGGGGCCGGAAATAAAATGGACCCCACGGCTTTTGAGGTGACGGATATTTATAAGACCACTGTTTGCCCGCTGGCCCGCGTGATGCGGCGGGAACTGAAAAAACGGGGAATCAGGAAATTAAAGGTGGTCTACTCCCGGGAACCGGCGATGACGCCCATTGACGACATGACCATTAGCTGCCGGACCCACTGCATCTGCCCGCCCGGAACGGCGCGCAAATGCACCCAGCGCAGACAGGTGCCGGGCAGCAACGCGTTTGTTCCGCCGGTGGCGGGACTGATTCTTGCCGCAGAAGTGGTGAAAGACCTCTCCGGGGTGGGGAAGTGAACAGAAATTCATTTAACGCGCTTTCCAAATAAATTAAAAGACCCCTGACGGATTGTTGAAGAGCATATTCGCTTCATCAATCCGTCAGGGGCCTCGTTTTTTAGAACAGGTTCTTGCTGAAATACCGATCTCCCCGATCCGGGAAAATCACGACAATGTTCCCCTGCTGTACGTCCGACGCAAGCTTCAGCGCCGCCGCCAGCGCGGCGCCGGAGGAACTGCCCGCCACAACACCCTCTTTTCTTGCCAATAGACGGGCAGTGTCAAACGCCTCCGTATCTCCGACTTTCATCACCCGGTCCACCAGAGAACTGTCCATGGTTTTTGGAATGAAGTCGTTTCCAATGCCTTCGATGTCATAGTCGCGGTGTTCTCCGCCGCCAATAGTAGAGCCGATGGGGTCCGCCAGAATGCCCTGAATGTGGGGATTTTGCTCCTTCAAATAGCGCATGACTCCACTGAAGGTACCTCCGCTGCCCGCGCCTGCCACGAAGTAATCGATGTTCCCGTCCAACTGGCGGTAGATTTCCGGGCCTGTTGTCTCGTAATGAGCCAGCGGGTTGGCCGGATTTTCAAACTGCCTGAGCGAGATGGCACCGGGAATGGTGGTCAGCATTGCTTCCGCTGTTTGCGCCGCCTGCTGCATGCCGCCTTCCCTGGGCGTGGAAACAACTTCTGCGCCCAGTGCCTTCATAACAGCCTGCTTTTCCATGGAAAACTTGCCCGGCACCACAAAAATAACCCGATAGCCCTTATTCAGCGCCGCAACGGCAATGCCGATGCCCGTGTTGCCCGCGGTTGCTTCAACAATCGTGCCGCCGGGGAGCAGACGACCGCTTCTTTCCGCTTCTGCCACCATGTATTGTCCGACGCGGTCCTTCACGCTTCCCGCCGGATTGAAAAGCTCCAGCTTGGCAAAGAGGCCCACTCCCTCCGGAACGTCCAGATGGTTCAGCTTGAGCATCGGCGTTTTGCCGATAAAAGCCTGAATGCTGTCCGCAAAGTTCATGCTTGCACCTTTCCCGCCGCCTGAATTGCCTGCTCCAAATCCGCCTGGATGTCCTGTACGCTTTCAATTCCAACCGACAGTCGAATTAGTCCGTCCGTGATGCCCACCTTTTTCCGTATTTCCTCTGGAATGGCGGCATGGGTCATGGTGGCGGGGTGGCACACGAGGGATTCCACGCCACCGAGACTTTCCGCAAGCGTGACCAGACGAAGGCTACGAAAAAACACACGGACGTCATAGTCTGCATGCAGCTCAAAGGAGATCATGCCGCCTGCTCCGGACGCCTGCGTTTGTTGGATGGCATAGCCGGGGGCACGCTCCAGCCCCGGGTAGTAAACGTGCTTTACTGCGGGATAGGTCTCCAGCCAGCGGGCGATGGTCTGCGCGTTGGCAGTATGCCGATCCATGCGCACGCCCAGCGTTTTGATGCCGCGCAGCATGAGGAAGGAGTCGAACGGACCCAAGACTCCGCCGGTGGAGTTTTGCAAAAAGTAAAGCCGGTCGGCCAGTGCCGGGTCTTTGACAACCACAAAGCCGGAAATTACGTCGCTGTGCCCCCCGAGATACTTCGTGCCGCTGTGAATCACAATATCCGCGCCAAGGGAAAGCGGCCTTTGCAAATAGGGCGTCATAAAGGTGTTATCCACAATCACCAGCTTCCCATGCTCGTGGAAAAGCTTGGAGACTGCGGCGATGTCGGTCACGGTCAAAAGCGGGTTTGCCGGGCTTTCGATCAAGACGGCTTTTACGTCGGGCGTCAGCTTTTCGGGGAGAGCGGACAGGTCCGTGGTGTCGATGATTTCATAGGTAATGCCGAAGTTTTTAAAAACCTTGTCCAGAACCCGGAAGGTTCCGCCGTAGACATTGCTGGACAAAAGAAGTTTATCCCCCTGCTGAAAAAGGCTTAAAACCGCGGTGACCGCCGCCATGCCGGAGGCAAAGGCCAACCCGTGGGAGCCTTCCTCCAAATCGGCCAGAAGCTGTTCAAGCGCGGCGCGGGTGGGGTTGCCCGTGCGGGAGTATTCCCAGATCGGGGTTTCCCCCAGCCCTGTTTGACGATAGGTAGAGGTTTGATAAATGGGGACATTGACGGCCCCGGTTGCGGCGTCTCCGTCAATTCCGCCGTGGATTAAAAGGGAATCAAGCTGCATAGACATTGTTCACAATCCTTTCTTTCATAAGCAGGTAAAAAGCGGACGCATCTTTTAGATGCATCCGCTTTGAAATCATTTGGGTTTCCAAATGAATTTCGATTAAGGAGCGCAGAAATGCACCGCTGTATTCCGTTGACGGAGACAACAGCGGCAAGCTTTTTCAATGTGGTTCAGTATCATCATAACTACACCTCGCAAAATCCGATTTTGATAAGGTATTATAAAAATACCACCAATTAACCTATTTTGTCAATAGGTTAATTGGTAGAATAAAGGGAGCGGAGAAAATAACCGGCGTTATGGGCGGGAGGAAAAGCGGGAGCCTCGATAAATACGTAATACGGTAAGTTAGAGACGACCCGTAAATTGCAATCCGGCGACAAAAAATCTATTGACAAAACGGGTAGTCACTGTTATACTTCATTCAACCTATTTACTAAGTAGGTTAATTACAAAAGGAGGGCACACACGATGCATCAGGTATTTCAAGACTTGCTTCGCAGTAATTTTCGATGTGGACGAATGCTATGCTCCCGGGCTGGTGATATGGCTGGGTGTTTTAGTGCGCCCTTTGTTCGCTGTTGATAGGCGAATTTTTCTGCCATGCGCTGTCCGGGAGCTAAAATGAGGCCCCGGGCATTTTTGTTGTCAAAATTAGAAAATGATTTCATTTATAAGGAGATTTTTATTATGAATAAGCTAAATACCATCCGTTTTCTTGCCCTGTCCTCGGCGCTCACGCTGGCATTGACCGGATGCGCAAATCAAGGCGGCGCACAAAGCTCCTCTGCGGCGCAAAGCGCACAGGGGTCCCAAAGCAAAGAAGCGGATGTAGTGACATACCGCGTTGCAACCGAAGGCGCGTATGCCCCATTTAACTATGTGGGGGCTGACGGAAGCCCCGATGGCTACGATATCGCGGTGGCAAAGGCTGTGGATGAGCTGATTCCAGAAATCCAGTTTGAGTATCAGGCGGTGGAGTGGTCCTCCATTTTTGCGGGGCTGGAGGCCGAGAAGTACGACCTGATTGTCAGTCAGGCGGCGAAGACCCCTGAGCGGGAGGAAAAGTATCTCTTTGGCGACACGGCCTATACCTGGGGCATCGGCGCGATCGCATATAAAACCGGACGCACCGATATCAAGAGCATGGACGATTTGGCGGGGAAAACCGTTACGGTGGGCGTGGGCAGCTCCAACGCCAACATCATTGAAACTTGGAATGCGGCGCACGGAAATGTCGTGAATGTCACTTACGGCGATGGCGATATCTCGAAGGCGCTGCTGGATGTGCAGGAGGGCCGGGTGGATGCGACGCTGGTCAGCCCGGTGACGGCCGGACTGATTGTGAAGGAGCAGGGACTTGACGTGGAGTTTGCGCTTCGCAACGACGACACGGTGAAGCCGGTTTACTGGCTGTTCAATCAGAATGAGGATGGCGAATATCTGAAGCCTCTGGTGGACAAAGCGCTGCAAACTCTGCTGGATAACGGAACTCTTGCGGAGTTGAGCAACACCTATCTTGGCGAGGATTATTCCACGCAGGAAGCGGTGCAAGCCCGTATTAACTGAGTTTTGGGGGTGCGTGGACTTGTTTAGCTGCGCACGGATTACCTTGGAATTTCAGTGATTTCTGCATAATGAAGCGGGCGGCCACAGTCTCAGCGCGGCATTTGGGCGTATGGAAGCAGATGTCTTTCACCGCGATCAGAAAGGACTATCTCTATGGGAAAAGTGTTTGACCTTCAATTCATGGTTTCAACCGTACCTGAAATCATCTCATATCTGCCTGTTACGCTGAAGATTGCGGCCTGCTCGGGAATTATAGCTCTTATACTGGGATTTGGCGTGGCGTTTGTCCGGTATTTTAATATCCGTATCCTCTCGCCCTTGTGCAAGCTTTACTTATCCTTTGCCCGGGGGACACCGGCCATGGTACAGCTTTTGGTGGCCTATTACGGGATTCCGGTTTTTTTGCGCAGCCTGAACGAACAGCTTGGAAGCAATTTGTCAGTCAACGGGATTCCCGCCTCTGTTTTTGCCGTGGTGGCTCTGTCCCTGAACAGCGGCGCGTTCATGTCGGAAACCATTCGCAGCGCGATGCTCTCCGTTGACGCCGGGCAGCTTGAAGCCTGTTACAGCGTCAATATGACGACGCGGCAGGCGCTGTTCCGTGTGGTTCTCCCTCAGGCGTTTACAGTTGCGCTGCCGCCGCTTGGAAACTCTTTTATCTCCCTGCTGAAGGAAACCAGCCTGATTTTTAATATTTCTGTAATTGAAATGATGGCCGCCGCCAAAATCGTGGGGTCGCGTTCCTTCCGCTTTTTCGAGGTATACATTGTGGTCGCTCTGATTTACTGGGGCTGCTGCATCGTGTTGGAGTATCTGTTTGGCTGTTGGGAAAAGAGAGTGCGCAGGTACGAGAGGAGGGCCGCGAAGTGATTCACATTAGAAATCTTAAAAAGCAGTTTGGCGAAAACGTGATTTTACGGGGAATTGATTTGGATATCCGGCAAGGCGAGATTGTCACGATGATCGGCCCGTCCGGCGCAGGGAAAACCACGCTTCTGCGGGCAATCAACTGGCTGGATGCGCCCGACGAGGGGCAAATCGAACTCAACGGCGCTGCAATAGACGCAAAAACCGCCACCAAAAAGCAGATTTCCGGTTTGCGCGGCAAATCGGCCATGGTGTTCCAGCACTATAATCTGTTCCGCAACAAAACTGCCTTGGAAAATGTGACGCAGAGCCTGCTGTGCGTGAAAAAAATGAACAAACAGGACGCCATTCTCCGGGGCAGACAGCTTCTGGACAGGGTGGGCCTTTTGAACAAAGCGGATGCCTACCCTGACTTTTTATCCGGCGGACAGCAGCAGCGGGTTGGAATTGCCCGGGCGCTTGCCGTGGACCCCGACGTGATTTTATTCGACGAGCCGACAAGCGCGCTGGACCCTGAGTGGGTGGGCGAGGTGCTGACGGTGATGAACGAAATCGCAAAGGACGGCATGACCATGATTGTCGTATCCCATGAGATGCGGTTTGTGCGCAGCGTTTCCACCAGAGTGATTTTACTGGACGAGGGCGTTATTTTAGAGGATGGCACACCGGAACAACTGTTTTGCCGCCCCCAGCACGAGCGGACCAGACTGTTTCTCCGTCAGGCGCATCTGGGAATAGCCGCAGGAGAGTGATATGATGAATGTAAACGAAATGAAACCGGCGGATTTGGAGTTTAAGGAAAACCTGAAAGAGCACTTTAAGTGGTTCCATCGCCACCCGGAGCTGGCGATGGAGGAGCGTGAAACAACGCGGAAAATTAAAGAAATGCTGTCCGAAATTGAAGGAGTCGAGTTGCTGGAACTGGGCCTTCCGACGGGGGCGCTGGCAAGAATTGTTGGAAACGCACCGGGACCCGTGATTGCCATCCGCGCGGATATTGACGCACTTCCGATTACAGAGGCCAGTGAGCTTGCCCACAGCTCTGAAAACGCGGGACGCATGCATGCCTGCGGACATGATTTTCACACCACCGCCCTATTGGGCGCGGCGGCGCTTTTGGCAGCGCAGCGGGAATCCCTTTCCGGAACGGTGATGCTGCTGTTCCAGCCGGCGGAGGAGGCGAAGCATGGCGGAGAAAAGGTGGTGCAGACCGGAATATTTAAGACCTACGGGATTCAGCGGATTCTTGCCCTGCACGTTCGCAGCGGAATGCCGGTGGGCACCATCGGAATCTCCGGCGGGCCTTTTTCCGCCGCCGTGGACCGGTTTGTTATAAAGATTAGCGGCAAGGGATGCCACGGCAGCGCGCCGCAGGATGGGCTTGACCCTATTCCCGCCGCCGCGCGGTTGATTGGCTCACTTCAGGAAATTGTCAGCCGTGGAATCAGTCCACGCGAATCCGCTGTGGTCAGCGTTACCCGGGTTACTTCCGGCACAAGCTGGAACATTATTCCTGAAAGTGCTGAATTAGAGGGCACCGTGCGCAGCTTTGCTCCGGCAGTTCGGCAGACGATTGTGGAGAGCATGGAAAAAAAGCTGAATGGGCTGCAAGCTGAAGGATATCAAACGGAGTTTCAATGGCTGCCCGGCTGTCCCGCCACCAATAATGATGGAGACTTGGCGGAATTGATTGCGCAAACGGCCCTGAACAATGGATTTACAGTCGTTCCGCAGCACCCCGAGATGGGAGGAGAGGATTTTTCCTGCTATCAGGAGTTGATTCCCGGCGCGCTTTTCCATGTGGGAATCGGGGATACCTTCCCCCTGCACAATGCGGGCTTTTCCGCCGATCTGTCGGCGCTGGCGCCCGCCGCCCGGCTGATGGCCCGGATTGCCGTGGAGACGATTGCTGATGATAAGGAGGGATAGAGATGCCTAAATTATTTTACCCCGACTTTTTTAATGATGTGTTTGGCCCCATCATGCAGCCCGGCTCCAGCGGCAGCTTTGCCGGAACCAGCCGGGTGGGCCGCATCGCCAGATATACTTTGAAGAGTGAGCCAAAGCGGGTGCGCATCCTGTTCAACCCCGGTGACCATCACATGAACTCCCTCGGCAACATGATGGATGATCGCGGCTATTTGGGTGGACTTCAGAATTTTTCCACCGACGATATCCGATTGTTTGATGCGCATGAGCTGGCCCGTCAGGCGGGAATCTCTTATGAATTCGGCGAGCTTTCGTCAGACAACAGTTGGCCCGGAAGCACCACCTTTGAGCTTGTGGGCGCCGAGGGGGACACGGCCGTGCTCACGGCCCGCTCAATCGGCGGGGGCATGGTCAGCACCTACTCAATTCATGGCTTTCCCGTTGCGTGGCAGGCCGATACGTTTGCCCTGCTTGCATGGGGCGGTGAGCATGCGTTTTTGCATGAAACGGAGCAAAGACTGCGGGAGCGTCTTCACGATATTCTTGGAGCCGCCTACTATGAGGACGGTCAGGGGCGGTCCGCACTCTTCGTGGAATTCTCATCATTGCCTGATGAAAACGCATTTGACGAGATTTTTGCGGACAGGGCAGAATGGAGGCTTTTGCCCGCGCTGCTCCCCGTCGTTACCACGAAAAATCGCAAGCCGCAGCTATTTAAAAATGTTCAGGAATGGCGGCAGGTTTCGGAGGAACGAGGCATTAGCTTCGTTCAGGCGGCAATTGAGTACGAAAAAGGGTTTTCCGGATGGACGGACCAGAAGGTCTGGGACTATTTTGAGAAAATCAACGACATTCTTTTTAACCAGATTCACTCGCTGGAGACGGTCGGATACGACCGGGCAAAGGACACGCCAAATCTTCCGATTTACGGCCGCGCGTGGAATCGGTATCTCCAATCCGGAAAAGCACTGGAAGACCCCATCACCCGGCATATCATCACGCATGCCATGTCCACCAATGCAAAGCTTCCGGGCACAAAGATTGTTCCGGGACCCATGGGAACCGGCGGCGGCTACTTGTACAGTGCGATTGATGCCGTTCGGGAAGCGCATGGGTTCAGCCATGAAAAGGTGATTGAGGGCTTGATTGTCGCCGCCGGACTGGGGGCAATCGCGTTCACCAATGCGCAGGCCAGCGGTAATTCCGGCTGCGTCGGAGAATCCGGAATTTGCTGCGCCATGGGCAGCGGAGCCATTACCTGGATGGCGGGCGGAGACGGGCGTCAGGTGGAGCATGCGGCTTCAATGGCCTTGCAGGCGAACCTTGGAATCCCCTGCGATCCGATTCCCGGCGGCAAGGAGTTTCCGTGCATCACGCGCACAATCCGTGCTGCGGTAACGGCTCCCCTGTATGCGGACCTTGCGCTTTCGGGAATTGATCCCCTAATCCCTTACCATGAGGTGCTTTTGGCCATTGAGGAAAATCGGAAAAACACCTCTGAGAGCATGCTGCACTGCGGCATCAATGCGGCGCCCTGCGCAAAGCAGTGCCAGGCCTGCTTCCAAAGCGAACAGATGGCGGATAAATTGAAGTATGAGGCGGGTGCTTCCCGCTGAGTGCGCAAAGTGCAGAATAAAGCGCCGGAAACCCAGCAATCATGCGGGTTTTCGGCGCTGCGCCACTGCACCGGCCTGGCACATCGCTCCTGAAAATGATTGTTTCCCTCGGCGTGCTTAACAAGAAGCAAATTAAATACCAGAAGATGGCCACGACGAAAATTGCTAGTGGTACGAAAACAAAAAGCCCTCCAAAAAGGAGAGCTTATGCAGGAAGAATATTATGAGTGGAAGATGAATTGGAAGGCAGAATAATCCTATTTCTGTTTACGCAGATACGGTTTTTTTACGTCTGTCATGTCCAATAGATAATCGATACTAGTATTAAAAAAGACAGACATTTTCTTGAGAACTTCAATTGGAATATTGATTTTCCCTAACTCATAATCAGAATATGTCGTTTGTGCTATGTTCAATATTTACGCAATTTGTTTTTGGTTTAAGTCTTTATCTTCACGCAAATCTCTCATATGCTGATGCATTTTATCACCCCAACACAATTAAAACATAACGGTAATACCGTTATCGATTTTTAACGGTATTTACGTTATAATGTGCAATGAGGTGAGGAGTATGCCAGACTATCAAAAGATGTACCATGTATTATTCAATAAAATCACAGACGTTATTGGTGAACTAGAATCCATACAGCGGCAGACAGAGGAAATATACATAAGCGGTGAGGAGCAAATTATTGAGCTATCCATTGTAGAAAATAAAAAAGAGGACAGTGTTTCCACTATCCCGCAAAAATAATTTTGTTATCAAAATGTTATCACCGCACAAAGCAAAAGACCACAAACCCGCATTACACTTGGGTTTGTGGTCTTGGTTTTTGTCTAAAAGCTTATTCCCATTCGATGGTGGCGGGGGGTTTGGAGGTAATATCGTAGACAATGCGGTTGATGTGGGGGACCTCGTTAACAATGCGGGTGGAGACGCGATCCAATACATCGTAGGGAATGCGGGTCCAGTCGGCCGTCATGAAGTCCGTGGTGGTCACGCTGCGCAGAGCCAGCGTGTAATCATAGGTCCGTCCGTCGCCCATCACGCCCACAGAGCGCATATTGGTGAGCACCGCGAAATACTGGTTCATGGAATCTTCCAGCTTGGCCTTTGCCACCTCGTCCCGGAAGATGAAATCCGCAAGGCGCAGAGTGTCCAGCTTTTCCTTCGTGATTTCTCCAATCACCCGGATGGCAAGCCCGGGACCGGGGAAGGGCTGGCGCATCACCAGATATTCCGGCAGGCCCAGCTCCCGGCCAAGGCCGCGGACCTCGTCCTTGAACAGCATCCGCAGCGGCTCGATAATCTCCTTGAAGTCCACGTAGTCGGGCAGGCCGCCGACATTGTGGTGGCTCTTGATGGTGGCGGAGGCGCCCAGACCGGACTCGATCACATCAGGATAAATGGTGCCCTGCGCCAGATAGTCCACCTTGCCGATTTTCTTGGCCTCGGCCTCGAAAACGCGGATGAACTCCTCGCCGATGATCTTCCGCTTGCGCTCCGGTTCGGTTTCCCCTGCAAGCTTTCCTAAAAACAATTCCTCGGCATCGGCACGGATAAAGTTGATATCCCACTTTTTAAAGGCAGCTTCCACCTCGTCGCCCTCGTTCAGGCGCATGAGGCCGTGGTCCACAAATACGCAGGTGAGCTGCTTGCCCACGGCTTCGGCAATCAGCGCCGCAGCCACAGAGGAGTCCACTCCGCCGGAGAGAGCCAGCAGCACCTTGCCGTCGCCAACCTTCTCCCGGATCTGGGCCACGGCGGTATCCCGGTAGTCTCCCATGGTCCAGTCGCCCGTCGCGCCGCAGACCTCATAGAGGAAGTTGCGGATCATATCGGTGCCGTGCTGTGTGTGGTTCACCTCGGGGTGGAACTGGACGCCGTAAAAGCCCCGGCTTTCGTCGCAGATGGCAACGGTGGGGCAGGCGGCGGAGTGAGCCACGAGGGAAAATCCATCGGGGACTTTTTCCATATAGTCCCCATGGCTCATCCATGTGACGCCCTCTTTGTCAAGGCCCTTGAAAAGCTTGCAGTCCGTCTCGAAAAATGTGTCGGTCTTGCCGTATTCCCGGGCGGTGTCCTCGGTGCCGGCGGTGACGCGTCCGCCCAGATGATGGGCCATGAGCTGGCAGCCGTAGCAAATGCCCAAAATAGGAATACCCAGTTCAAAAATGGCCGGGTCCACCTGCGGGGAGGCGGGGTCATACACGCTGCTGGGCCCGCCCGTAAAGATGATGCCGATGGGCTTTTCGGATGCAAGCTGGGAAAGGGGGGTGGTATAGGACTTTACCTCGCAGTATACATTGCACTCCCGGACGCGGCGGGCGATGAGCTGGTTATACTGCCCGCCAAAGTCCAAAACAATGACCTTCTGCATATCAGTCGTCCTCCCGGAATACGATGTTGCCCGGCTCGGCGGATTCAATGATGGCAAGGGACTTCAGGTTCATCCCCGCAGCGCGCAGTCGGTCGCCGCCGCCCTGAAAGCCCTTCTCCACGGCGCAGCCGATGCCAACCAGAGTGGCCCCGGCGCTGGTGACAATGTCGCACAGGCCCCGCATGGCTTCTCCGTTGGCCATGAAATCGTCCACAATCAAAACCTTATCGTCGGCGTTGAGCCATTCCTTATTTACCAGCAGGGTCACCTTTTTCTTATAGGTATAAGAAAAAATATCGCTCTGGTAAAGTCCGCCCTCGATGTTGTCGCTCTTTGCCTTTTTTGCGAAAATCATGGGCTTGTTGAAGCGCTGGGCGCAGATGGCGGCCAGCGCGATGCCGCTGGCCTCGGCTGTGAGAATCACGCTGACCTGATCCATGTCAAAGTGACGGCCAAATTCCTCGGCGATGTGGACCATGATGGTGGGGTCCACCCGGTGGTTCAAAAAGCCGTCCACCTTGATGATGTTACCGGGGAGAACTTTGCCCTCCCTGACGATGCGGTCCTTCAATTCCTGCATGTGATGATATCCCCCTCTTTCAATTTGTCCCCCATGGGGAGACGGGCGGTTTTCGACCGATTCTATTATCACTCTATTATTATAGATAGACAGCAAATTTGCAACTGTTTTTACAGAACAAAATATGGATGTTGCAGAGACAATGCTTGTGGATTTTGTCTTTACGCGGCAAATCGCGGTTTGTGGGGAGGGCTGAGATTCGGTTTTCTGCGTGGCACTAAAAAAGGAAGCGTAAAAAAGGCAGGGACATCAGAAGACGTCCCTGCCCTGTGTGCAATTATTTGCCCTCGGCGGCGTCGGCGGCGGGGCTGAGCCAATCGCCCTGAAAATCCTCGATGCTGCCCGCGTCGGTCAGGGCCGCGAGGGCCGGATCGACGGGCATCTGAGAAAGAAGCTTCAGGTTGTGCCGCGCGGCGGCTTCGGAGGTTTTCCCCTCGCCAAAAAGATAGATTTTCTTTCCGCAGTCCGGGCAGGCCACATAGCTCATGTTCTCCACCACGCCCAGAATGGGAACTTCCATCATCTCCGCCATCTTCACGGCCTTTTCCACCACCATGCTCACCAGCTCCTGCGGAGAGGCCACCACAAGGATGCCGTCCAGCGGAATGGACTGGAACACGGAGAGGGACACGTCGCCGGTTCCCGGGGGCATATCCACAAACAGATAGTCCACGTCCCAGATTACGTCCGTCCAGAACTGTTGAACCACGCCGGAGATCACCGGGCCGCGCCAGATAACCGGGTCTGTCTCGTTATCCAGCAGCAGGTTGACGGACATAATCTCAATGCCGGTTTTGGTCACGGCAGGGAGGAGGGAGTGTCCGTCGCTCCGGGCCTTTTCATGGATACCGAAGGCCTTGGGGATGGAAGGACCGGTGATATCGGCGTCCAGCACGCCGACCTTGAAGCCCCGCCGACGCATAGTCACCGCCAACTGGCTGGTCACCATGGATTTTCCGACGCCGCCCTTACCAGAGACAACGCCAAAAACCTTCCCGATGCGGCTTTCGGGATTGGCCTCCTTCAGAAGGGACTGGGGTCCCTGACGCTCCGCGCAGCTTTCGCCGCAGGCGGAACACTCGTGGGTGCATTCACTCATGTCAAAACTCCTTTTGCCATATTATAAGGTGTCGGCGGGAAAGTGAGGCCCGCCTCTATCAATGCAACCGTTATCTTATACCTCAGACGGGTCGTTCGTCAACCTTTGAACGGAAACCTCCGGATCGTCTGCGAAAAAGGCGGCTTCCCGGCTGTGGCAGGTGAAAAGAAGAAGCTGGCGCTTTTTTCCCTCCTCCTTTAAAAGCCGCAGAGCGGACGCGCAGCGGGCGTCGTCGAAATTTGCCAGCGCGTCGTCCAACACCAAAGGCGGGGGGTCCATATCCGGCAGAACCAGCTCGCAGATGGCCAGCCGCGCCGCCAGATACAGTTGGTCCCCCGCCCCCGCCGAGAGCAGCCCCGCGTCCCGCCACACCGTGTCTCCCGTCGGCTCGGCGGAGAGGTGGAACGACCGGTCCAGAACCACGCCGGAATAAGCCCCGCTGGTAAGCGCGGAAAAAAGCTCCGCCGTCCGGCGGCCCAGCAAGGGAGAGAAGCGGTTTTGCAGTGCGGCATTGGCGCCGTCCAGCGTCTCCATCGCCAAAGCGATGGACTGATATTCGCCTTCCAACACATCTATTTGCAAGCGAAGCTGCTCTGTCTGCGCCTCCAGCGCTTCCCGCCCGCCAAGGGCGGCGATCTGGCCGGTAAGGCGGTCGGCGGCGGATTGGGCGGCGGAGAGAGCGGCTTTCACAGAAAGAAGCTCGGTATTCAGCGCTTCCCGGCTTTGGGAGGGGGGCGCGGAGGGCTCTTCCGCAGAAGGGTTCCGGTCGGGAATCTGGCGGCACATGGTTTCGTACCGCAGTCGGGCGGCTTCCGCCGCACTTTCGGCGGCGGACAGCTCTCTGCGTCGAACGGCGCATTCTCGCAGCGCCGCGTCGGCGGCCGGAATGTCAAAGGCGGCGGGGGAAAAACGGCGGACCTCCAGCAAGATTCCCTGTTCGTTGGAGGTGAGGGAGGCGTACAGCGCGTCATAAGTGGCGGTGGCCTTCACCACCGCGTTTTGGGCCTCGTCCCGGCGGCGGCAGGCGGCGGCGTAGTCGTCCGCCAGAGCGGCAAGTTCCTCGGCAGAGGATGCGCCGTAGGCGGAGAGGTAGGCGGAACGACGTTTCTCATCGGCTTTTTTCAGGGCGAAGCCCACGATCAGCCCGCAGATCAACCCCAGCCCGCAGGCGGGAGCGGCAATTTGCCACATCGGAAGGGGGGCGGTTAGAAGCTCATGGAGCAAAACGCCCAGCGCCAGTCCGCCGACCAACAGGACTACCGGGAACAGCCACGTGTTTTTCCGCCGCTCGGGTATATTCGCGGCGGCTCTTTGTGCCTCCTCCGCGGGTTTTCCCGCGAAGGGGCTTTCGCTGACGGCGGTTTCGGCTTTCACGCCCGCCTTCATGGCTGCGTCCTTTTCCGCCATGGCGGCATTCACGCTTTTGCGCACGGTTTCCAGATTGACAATGGCCCCCCGGAGACGGCCGATGGTTTCGTTTTCCGGAAGACGTGCCTCCTCCGCCCTGTGGCGGAGATTGACGGCGGTTTGCTCCGCGGCTTCGGCGGCATCCTCGGCCTCAGATAAAAGGCGGCGCTCCTTAGATGCGTCCCAGAGGGCGTGAAGCTTTAAAAGCCGGGATAGCTCTGTTTCCTGCTCCGCCAGACGGAAGAGCTCCCGATGCTGTTCGGCCAATTGGGCTTCCGCCCCCGTCAGAGCCTCCAACTGACGGACGGTGTCCGCCAGCTCCAGTTCCAGCGCGGGAAGCCGTCCGGTTTTATTGTGGCGGCGGCGGTTTAGCTGCTTATTCAGAGCCGCGGCGGCCTCGGAGTAAGAGGTGTCCTCTTCGCCGGTTGTGATGAGGGCGGCAATGCGTTTTTCAAGTCCCGCGTCCTGTGTCACAGGCAACCCTGCCTGACGGATAAAGGCGCTGCGCTCGTATACCTCCCGGCTGACGCCCAGAAGGGTCTCTCCACAGTTTTGCCCGGTTAGGCCGGGATAATCGTCCATGGTTCCCGCGCGGACCGCCTTAAAGTCCCCGAGAGGGGCGGTCTGGCGTTTCGTCTCCCGGAGCAGCGTCAGCTCGTTACCGCCGACGCGGCAGTCCAGCCGGCCCGCCATGGCCGCGCCGCTCCAGGGAGCGTAACGGTTTTTGTCGGCAATAAAGCCCACGCGGTCCCGCTCCCGGCTGTTGATACCATATAACATAGAGAGCAGAAACGCGCACCAGGTGGATTTGCCGGTTTCATTGGGAGCCTGTATAATGTTCAGCCCGTCGGAAAGATGAAGAGTCCGCTGGCTCAGTTTTCCGAAGGTGGCGCTCATACGATGAATGCGCAGGTAGATCACCTCTGTTTCGTAAAATTCAAACAACCACATCATACCATATACAATTAGAAAAACCCAGAGACATTTTGAGAATTGCGTTTAAAAAGGCGCGGTATGAGGCAAGATAATGGCTGGTATAAAAAAAGTGGAAAACATGTAAAAACCGTATTGACAAACTAAGTGGGGTATGGTAGTCTAACAAAGCTGTCCGGGAGGATGGCGAGGGACTTGAAAAGAATGGTTAAGGACTTGAAAAAAGTACTTGACAAACTATGGGAA
>DKLF01000056.1:0-14247 GCA_002455655.1 Oscillibacter sp. UBA6647
CAGGTGTTGCCGATGCTTTGATTGTTGGCTGACTCGCGCTTTACAGACTGCAACTCTTTATGTAAAAAGCAGGGCGGACAGTTTTAACTGTCCGCCCTGCTTACAGAAATTGTACGGGGGTCACTTTTCGCCCCATGCCACTGTAAAAGAAGAAGCCTGTTTGACAGCCGGAAACGAAACCAAAGGTGCTGAAATGTCCAAACAAAAAATAAATCCAGACGCAAAAAGGCGCCCGCAAAAGCGGACGCCTCATTCTTAGCCCAGCTTATTCAGCTTCAAGGTCATTGCGCTCTTGCGGTGCGCAGCCGTGTTCTTGTGCAGAACGCCGCTGGCAACAGCCTGATCGACTTTCTTCACCGCGACTTTGTATACGCCATCGGCCTCGGTGCGATTGCCTTCTGCGGCAACGGCCTCGAACTTCTTGATGGCGGTCTTCAGCTCGGATTTTTCGGCCTTGTTGCGAGCGTTTTTCGCTGCGGAGACCAAAACGCGCTTCTTGGCAGACTTGATATTCGGCAAACCAAACACCTCCTTTGGCAAATTAAAAATCTGGAGAGATTTAAAATCTCACCGTGCAGAATGATATTTTAGCAGTTCTGCGCGTAAAAAGCAAGCCCTTTTCCAAAAAAACCTTAATTTTTTGCATAGTGTGTCCACTTCCGGAAAACCTACGGAAAAGACACTACATTTAGTGGAAGGCGGCATGCAATCAATGTATACAAAACGGACAGACTTGGCGCTGGAGGCGCAGGAGCTGTGGCAGGAGGGCGCGGAGAAAACCGCAAAGCTCTCGGGAGTCAAGGCGGGCAAGTCCCGCCGGGAGGGTTATCCCGTGACGCGGGTGGAAATTTTGGATGCGGGCGGCGCAAAAACCCTTGGAAAGCCGGTGGGAACCTATCTCACGCTGGATTTCACCGCCTATTGGCAGAGAAAGGAAGACTATTTTCAGCGGGCGGTCCGGGCGCTAGGCGCGGAGCTGAAGGCCATGCTCCCCGGAGACGGGGCGGCACTAGTCATCGGCCTTGGTAACCGGGCCATGACGCCGGACGCGGTGGGTCCGCTGACCTTGGAAAGCGTGCTCATCACCCGGCATCTGCGGGCGGCCATGCCCAAGCAGTTCGGGGGCTTTCGGCCCGTGTCCGCGTTTTCCGTGGGCGTGCTGGGCACCACCGGCGTAGAGTCTGCCGAGGCGGTGCGGGGCCTTGTGAAGGAAGTGGAACCGGATTTTGTCATCGCCATTGATGCGCTGGCCTCCCGCCGGACGGGACGGGTCTGCGCCGCTGTCCAGCTCAGCGACAGTGGCATCATTCCCGGCTCCGGCGTAGGGAATCACCGCGCCGCGCTGAACAAGGACTCTCTGGGCGTGCCGGTATTCGCCGTGGGCGTTCCCACAGTGGTGGACGCGGCCACGCTGGCGGCGGACCTTCTGGAGGAGTCCGGCATAACGGAGTTTGACGAAAAGCGCCTGCGCAGCCGCAAGCAGCCCATGACCGTCACCCCCCGGGACATTGACGCGCAGGTGCGGGAACTGGCCCGTGTGATGGGCTATGGCGTGAACTGGGCGCTTCAGGAGTTGGAAATTGAGGATATGGCTGCCCTCTTGGGATAAAAACGGGAAAAGGCAAAAAGCTATAAAAGAGATCCCCAAAAACGCAGTGAGAGAAAAGCAATGCGCCTTTGTTAAACTGTCAACTCCAGACCCACGGGGCAGTGGTCGCTGCCGAAGACCTGATCGTAAATCACGGCGTCCTCCACGCTTTCCTGAAGCCGCTGGGAGACCAGAAAATAGTCGATGCGCCAGCCTGCGTTTTTCTCCCGGGCGTGGAAGCGATAGCTCCACCAGGAATAGGCGATTCGCTCGGGATAAAGGGTCCGGAACGTGTCGGAAAAGCCAGCGTCCAAAAGCGTGGTCATCTTTTCCCGCTCCTGATCGGAAAAGCCGGGATTGTTCCGGTTGGACTTGGGATTTTTCAGATCCATTTCCTGATGGGCCACGTTTAAATCGCCGCACAGGACCACGGGCTTCACCCGGTCCAGATCTAGAAGATATGCCCGGAAGTCGTCCTCCCACTGCATCCGGTAGTCGATGCGCTTCAGCCCGTCCTGCGCGTTGGGCGTATAGCAGCACACCAGATAGAACTGCTCAAATTCGGCGGTGATGACCCGGCCCTCGTGGCGGTGCTCGTCGCCGCCGAAGTCATAGGTCACGCCCACGGGCGGGACCCGAGTAAACACCGCCGTGCCGGAATAGCCGGGCTTGTCCGCGCTGTTCCAGAATTTTTCATATCCGGGCAGGTCAAAATCCGCCTGCTCCGGCTTCATTTTTGTCTCCTGCAAACAAATAACGTCTGCGTCGGCGCTGGCGCAAAAATCAAGAAAGCCCTTTCCAAGGCACGCCCGCAGACCGTTGACATTCCACGAGATCAGCTTCATAAAGAACTCCTCCTTCTGTTTCGTTTTCCACAGTTTATCCGCTCCCGTGGAAAAACACAAGGTTTTTTGCATCAGGCCGTTGCCGGAAGTGGAAAAAAGGAGTAGAGTAGAACCAGCGCAACAATTTTACAAGACTGAAATAAAACAAGGACGGGAGTTTTTATGGACAGAGAGGACCGGGGCCTGCGGGACATGACTTCCGGTAGCCCCGCAGGACATATTTTTCTGTTTGCCCTCCCCCTGCTGCTGGGAAGCTTTTTGCAGCAGCTTTACAACATGGTGGACTCCTGGGTGGTGGGCAACTACGTGGGCGACGCGGCGCTGGCCGCCGTGGGCGTGGGCTTTCCCGTGATGTTTATGTTTATCTCCCTGTTCATGGGAATTTCCAACGGCGGCACGGTGGTTATCGCCCAGTATCACGGCGCGGGCAAGCCCGACCGGGTGCGGGACGCGGTGGACACCATTTATACCACCTTCATCGTCTCCGTAGTTCCGGTGACGGTGCTGGCTTTGTTTGCGGTGAAGCCATTGCTCTTTTTGCTGCGGGTGGATGAGGCGGTTTACCCCGGCGCGTGGATTTACATGATGATTGTGTGCGCGGGATTGGTGGGCACCATCGGCTATAACACCAACGCGGGCATTTTAAACGGCATCGGCAACAGCCGGGCAACGCTGTTGTTTTTGTCCGTGGCTGCGGTTTTGAACATTATTCTAGATTTTGTTCTGGTGCTGAATGCCGGGATGGGCGTTGCGGGGGTGGCTTTGGGGACGGTCGTCTCCCAGCTTGTTTCGTGGCTGCTGGGCATTTTTTATATCAACCGGCACTATCCGGAAATCGCTGTTCACCCCTTCTGCTTCCGCTTTGACAAAACACTGTTCCGTCAGGTGATGGCACTGGGCATCCCCACGGGGCTTCAGATGTCTCTGGTGTCCCTTGGCATCATGGCCGTGATGAGCAAGGTCAACACGTTTGGCACGGCGTATACCGCCGCCTATAACGTGGGCAACAAGCTGGACGGCGTGGCCTTTCTCCCCGTGCAGGCGCTGACCAACTCCATCACGGCCTTTGTGGGCCAGAATACCGGGGCAAAAAAGCCGGAGCGGGTGCAGGCCGGGGTGCGCATCGCTGTGATCTATACGGTGCTCTGGTGCCTTGTGATGACGGCGGCGCTTCTGCCCGCGTCTGACGCGCTGTTTCGCCTGTTCTCTCCCGAGGCGGAGGTGGCGGAGGCAGGAAGACACTATATGTTTGCCATCATGCCCCCTTACGTGACCTTCGGCGTGATGTATATTCTCAACGGAGCCATGCGGGGCGCAGGAGACAGCGTGGTCCCCATGCTGGCGACCATCCTCTCTATGATTGTCCTGCGGGTTCCCGCGGTCTACTATCTGGCAAACCACTTCGGTCCGGAGCGGATGTTTCAGGGCTTCGGCATCGGCTGGGTGGGTGGCTTTCTTTTCTGCGTGCTTTATTATTTATCAGGTAGGTGGAAGCGCAGAGGAAGCCTTGCGGAGGAAAATCCCTGAACGGGTTGTTATTTTTCGTAATTTGGAATATACTGTACATTTACAGAGTTCAATGCCCGTCCCCTTTCATTCGGGGGACGGAAAAGGAGGAGAAATCCCATGGAAAAAGAGAAATTTTATATCACAACGCCGATCTACTACCCCTCGGACAAGCTGCACATCGGGCACACCTACTGCACCGTCGCAACCGACGCCATCGCCCGCTATAAGCGGCTTCACGGCTTCGATGTGATGTTCCTTACCGGTACGGACGAGCACGGCCAGAAAATCGAGACAAAGGCCAAGGAGGCCGATGTTTCCCCCAAGGAATTTGTGGACCGCATCGTGGAAGGCCCCCGGGGCGTGAAGGATTTGTGGAAGCTGATGAATATTTCCAACGACCGCTTCATCCGCACCACGGACGACTACCATGTGAAGTCCACCCAGTATATTTTCCGCAAGATGTACGAAAACGGGGATATTTACAAGGGCGCCTATAAGGGTAAATACTGCACCCCCTGCGAGTCCTTCTGGACGGAGAGCCAGCTTAAGGACGGTTGCTGTCCCGACTGCGGCCGCCCCGTGACGGACGCAGAGGAGGAGGCCTATTTCTTCCGCCTGAGCAAGTATGCAGACCGCATCCGCACACTGCTGGAGGACACGGACTTTCTTCAGCCCCGTTCCCGGGTGAACGAAATGGTGAAAAACTTTATCGAGCCGGGTCTTGAGGACTTGTGCGTCTCCCGCACGTCTTTTACCTGGGGCATTCCCGTGGACTTTGATCCGGGACATGTGGTGTACGTCTGGGTGGACGCGCTGAGCAATTATATCACCGCTTTGGGCTATGGCAACGACCGGTATGACGACTATGAAAAGTGGTGGCCCGGCGTGAACATCGTGGGCAAGGAGATTGTCCGGTTCCACTCCATCATCTGGCCCGCCATGCTGATGAGCCTTGGCGAGCCGCTGCCAAAGCAGGTTTACGGCCACGGCTGGCTGATGCTGGACGGCGGAAAAATGAGCAAGTCCAAGGGCAACGTGGTGGACCCCTATCTGCTGGCCGAGCGGTACGGAACGGACGCGCTGCGCTTTTTCCTGCTGCGTTCCTTCCCCTTCGGGCAGGACGGCAACTTCTCCAACGAGCTGTTGATTCAGTGCATCAACACCGACCTTGCCAACGACCTGGGCAACCTCCTCTCCCGCACCACCGCCATGGTGGAGAAGTATTTCGGCGGACAGCTCCCCGCGGAGCAGGAAGCCGACGGACTGGATGAGGAGCTGATCACGCTGACCACCGCCTTGCGGGATCGGTACGAGGTCCAGATGGAGAAATTCCAGATGCAGAATGGTCTGGAGGAGATTTTCAAGGTCGTCTCCCGGGCCAACAAGTATATTGACGAAACGGCTCCCTGGATTCTGGCCAAAGATGAGGCGAAAAAGCCCCGTCTTGCCCGGGTGATGTATAACCTGCTGGAAACGCTGCGCGTCTGCGCCGTGCTGCTTTTGCCCTTTATCCCCGATAGCTGCACCGAAATTTTCAGCCAGATCGGCGCCTCCGGCGACGAGACGAACTGGGACAGCGCCGGGAAATGGGGCGTACTCCCCGCAGACGCGCGGGTCCACAAGGGGGAGAATATCTTCCCCCGCATTGATGTGGAAAAAGAGCTTCAGGAGCTGGACGCGGTGCAGGAAGCCGCCCGCAAAGCATCCCAGCCCGCGCTGGAGCTGGAGCCCCAGCTTGAAGAAAAGGTGGACTTTGACACCTTCTGTAAGTCCGATTTCCGGGTGGTGAAGGTGAAATCCTGCGAGGCGGTGAAAAAGTCCGACAAGCTGCTGAAATTTATTCTGGACGACGGCACCGGCACAGACCGGCAGATTCTCTCCGGTATTCATAAGTTTTACGAGCCGGAGGAGCTGGTGGGCAAGACGCTGGTGGCCATTGTGAACCTGCCGCCCCGGAAGATGATGGGGCAGGAGTCCAACGGCATGCTGATTTCCGCCGTCCACACGGAAAAGGGCGAGGAAAAGCTGAACCTTTTGATGGTGGATGACGCGATCCCCGCCGGCGCAAAGCTCTGCTAAACGACACCGAAGAGGGCGGGGCGGTTTTCCGCCTCGCCCTGTTTTAAAGCGATCCGAAAAGAGGACTGCCCATGTATTTTGACACCCATGCCCATTATGACGACACAGCCTTTGACGAGGACCGGGACGCGCTGCTCTCATCTCTGCCGGAGGCCGGGATAGAGCTGGTGGTGGACCCCGGCTGCGATGTTGCTTCCTCCCGCCGGGCGGTGGCGTTGGCGGAAAAATTTCCTCATGTTTACGCCGCCGTGGGCATTCACCCGGGAGACTGCGCGGGCTGCGGCGAGGGTGAGCTTGCCGCCATCCGGGCGCTGGCGGCCCACCCCAAGGCTGTTGCCATCGGGGAAATCGGACTAGATTACCATTGGGAGGACAACCCGACCAAAGAGTTCCAGAAGGAGATTTTCCGCGCCCAGCTTGCTCTGGCGGTGGAGCTTGATTTGCCCGTGATTGTCCACGACCGGGAGGCCCACGGAGACTGTCTTGCCGTCGTCTCGGAATTTCCCGCTGTCCGGGGCGTGTTTCACTGCTATTCCGGCAGCGCGGAGCTGGCGGAGGTGCTTTTGAAGCGGGGCTGGTATCTGGGCTTTGACGGGCCGGTCACTTATAAGAATAACCGCCGGGGCCGTGAAGTGGCGGAGATCACCCCGCCGGAGCGGATGCTGCTGGAGACGGATTCACCCTATCTCACCCCGGTCCCCAACCGGGGAAAGCGGAACGACAGCCGAAATCTCCGCTACATCGCGGAGACGCTGGCGGCGTGGAAAAATATGGACCCGGTTGAGCTTGCGCGCATCGCCGCAGAAAACGGGAAACGACTGTTTGGAATCGAGGTTTAAGCGCCATGGAAGAAAAGAAAGGCTTTACCATTACCTATGAATACGGCGGAAACCTGTATGTAAATACGACCAACCGCTGCAATTTCAACTGCGAATTCTGCCTG
The DNA here is from genome assembly GCA_002455655.1 of Oscillibacter sp. UBA6647. GTDB lineage: Bacteria > Bacillota > Clostridia > Oscillospirales > Oscillospiraceae > Oscillibacter. The sequence continues at coordinate 6,965 of DKLF01000056.1, forward strand.
CGCCACAACGGCAGCGGCGGCAGCATTTATACCCACAACCTGTGGCTTACCCGGGAGCCCACCCGGGAGGAAATTCTGGCGGACATTGAGAAGTGGGATTTGAGCAAATACGGTCAGTTGGTGTTCTGCGGGTTTGGCGAGCCCAGCTACCGCATTGAGGACATCTGCTGGGTCATCGACCGGATGAAGGAGCACGGGACGAAGATGTTTACGCGGATGGACACCAACGGCACCGGCAGCCTGATTCATGGCCGGGATATCGCCCCGGACTTTGCCGGGCGGTTTGACATGGTGTCCGTCTCGTTGAACACTGACACGGCGGAAAAGTACGACGCACTATGCCACCCCCAGCAAAAGGGGGCCTATCAGGCCATGAAGGACTTTGCCAAGGAGCTGTGCAAGTACGTGCCGAAGGTGATGATGACCGTGGTGGACACTATTCCCAAGGAGGAAATCGAAAACTGCCGCCGCATCTGCGAGGATGAGGTAGGGGCCACCTACCGGGTGCGGGAGTATATCGAGGACTGAGCGGGACATTTCGCGCCGTTTCCCGCGGGAATGGCGAAAAGTTTCTGCCACAGCGGAAGCCCGGAGAATACCTCCGGGCTTCTTTTTTGATGTCCTCGCGCATAAGGTTGTCCCATGAGGTGATGCAAATGAAAACGGCCGTAAAAAAGCGAACCGTCCCCCGGCGACTGGGAGCGATGGTTTTGGCGGGGTGTACGCTGTGGGGTGTGGCGGTCACCGCCGGGAGCGACACCGTCATGTCGGCGGTCACCGCCCTGCGGCAGGGGGCCTCTGCCCCGCTGTCGGCCCTGCAATGGGAGTTGGGGGACTTTGGGCCGGAGGACGGACTGTCCGCCGCCGCCGTGTTGACGCTGTCGGAGTCTCCCCTGCTGCTGTCCGCAAGGCAAAGCGTGGCAAAGCTTTTGTCCACAGAAACGCCGGAGAAGCCGCAAGATCCGGTGGAGCAAATCCCAGTGGAGGAGACGCCCGTGGATACCGCTCCCCTTCCCACGGAGGAAATCCCGGAAAACGGAATCACTGCCAAAACGCTGGTGCCCACCACGCCGGAGGGCTATACCGTCAGCGGCAAGGTCTATATCTCAAACAGCACCGACCACAAGCTGTCCATTCAGGACCTGACAGCTTCCTTTGACGCGGGACTTACCGACGAGGAGCCTCAGATTTTGATTATCCACACCCACGGCAGCGAGGCGTATACGCCCGCCCCCGGCGAGAACGTGGACTATTGCGGAAATCGCCGGTGTCTTGAAACCCGGTACAATGTGGTGGGGGTGGGAGACGTGATGGCCCAGACCTTTGGTGAGCTTGGCATCTCCGTGCTTCACGACCGGACGCTGTATGATTACCCCTCCTACTCCGGCTCTTACGACCGTTCGCTGAAAGCCATCCAGAGCTACCTTGCGCAGTACCCGTCCATTCACTTCATTCTGGACATTCACCGGGACGCCATCGAGGACACGGAGGGCAACGAATACAAGGTAATTTCCCCTGTGGAGGGAGTGGGAAACATTGCGCAGATCAGTATGGTGGTGGGCAGCGACGGCAGCGGTCTGGTCCACCCCAAGTGGATGGAAAATCTGAAACTGGCCACGGCCTTGCAGCAAAACATCTCCCAGCGCTATCCCACGCTGATGCGCCCTATTCTTCTTAGAAACTCCCGCTACAATCAGCACGCCACCACCGGCTCTCTTTTGCTGGAAATGGGGGCGGCCGGAAACTCTCCGGAGGAAGCCGCTCTGGCGGGAGAACTGTTTGCCCGGGAAATGGGGGAGTATTTGCTGGCAAGAAGCAAGTGATTAAGACCAAAAACAGGATAGAACAGCCGGCCCCGGTCAAACTAACCGGGGCCGGCTGTAACATGTTTGCAGAAGTTTTCCACTTCGGGGGAAAGTAAGGGCATCCGCATTGTGGAGCGGCTCCGTAGGACGCCCGCAAACCTTATCCCAAATCCACCCGGAAGTCTCCCCTCGCCCGGGCATCCTCCCGGCGCTTTTTGTCCGCGCCCAGCGCGTCCAGCATCCCGCCGATGATTTGGTTGGAGACGAGAAAGCCCTCCGGTGTCAGACGCCACCGCCCGTCCTCCTCCAGCGCATAGCCCGCCCTGCGGCACTCCTCCAAAAAAGGAAGAAAGCAGTCAAACCGGCGGCGAAAGAGGTTTTCAAACACCTTGGGGTCCAGCCCCCGGACAGTGCGCAGACCCATCATCACCCATTCTGTGTCCCGGTCCAGAGGAGGAATGCGTTCGTTTTCCGAAAGCAAAGGCCCGCCGGTTTTCATCCCGGAGATATACCCCTCCAAATCCCGCTCATAAGCATATCGCACGCTGCCAAAGTCCGAGTGGGCGCCGGGGCCAAAGCCCGCATACTCCCCCAAGGTCCAATATTTCAGGTTGTGCCGGGATTCAAAGCCTGTCCGCGCAAAGTTGGAAATCTCGTACTGGAAAAACCCGTGTCGCCGGAGATAGTCCACTGTCCAGAGATACATCTCCGCCTGGGCCTCGTCGCCGGGAAGGCCCGCGGTTTCCCGCCTGGTAAAAAGCGGAGTTCCCTCTTCTACTTTCAGCCCGTAGCAGGACAGGTGCTGGGGCGCCAAATCCACGGCGGCGGTCAGGTTTTTCTTCCATACGTCCATGCTTTGCCCCGGCAGCCCGTAAATCAAATCCAGAGAGAGGTTTAAAAACTTGGCTTTGCGGGCGGCCTCCACAGCCGTTTTTACCTGATCGGCGGTGTGGATGCGTCCGATGGCGCGCAGCTCTTCATCGTCGGCGGACTGCATCCCAAGGCTTAGCCGGTTAAAGCCCGCGCTGCGCAGGGCCTTCAGCTCCCGAAAATCCCCGGCGGACTCGGGATTGGCCTCCAGCGTGATCTCCGCGTCCTTTGCCACGCAATATTTTTTCTGAATGTCCTTCAAAAGGCGGACAAGCCGCTTCGTGCCAAGAAGGGTGGGCGTGCCTCCTCCAAAATACACGCTGTCCACCGTGTGAAGACCGGCTCGGGGAGCCAGCTCCAGAAGCTGTGCCTCCAGCGCCTGCGTGTATGCGTCCATGCGGTCCTCTTCGCCGGGAAGAGAGTAAAAATCACAGTAATCGCATTTTTTGGCGCAAAAAGGGATGTGGACATATAGCCCCAGACTTTTTCGTTCCTCTTTCAAGGCGGCCTCCTTTGGCGGCGCACGGCGCCTACCGACAGTGATGGTATGATGTTAAAAGCGTCCCGACAGGGCGCGGCAAGGCCCGTCTTCCCTATCGAAAATTCTCCGCAAAACGTGCCCGCAGGTCCCTTGCCCGCGGGCACTGCGTTTTATCCTGCCCGATTATTCCTTGGAGGTGCAGAAGAAGGTAAAGGAGCCGGTGGCCAGCAGCTTGCCAGTGGCCTCGCTGGTAATATTTACATTGACAAGGCAGGTTTTTCTTCCCCGGTGAACCACGCTGGCCGAAGCCACCGCCGTTCCCTCCTTGATGTTTGCAAGAAAGCTCATGGAGCTGTTCTGGGTGACGTAGGTCCGTCCGTCGGAATGGGCGGCGGAGCCGGTGGCACAGTCCGCCATCGTGTACAGCGCGCCGCCGTGCAGCATCCCGTAGGGATTGGTGCATTCCTCGCGCAGCGTCAGGCGGCACTCTGCCCGGTCCTGCTCCAGCATGCTCAGCTCAATAAAGTTATAGGTCATAAAATGATTCTGCATAATGCGGTTGTTTTTAATCTCTTCCAGTGTGGACATGGATGTTCTCCTCGTCTTTTTCTAAAATAATAGGACTAGTCTACCACAGTTAAAGGAAATTTTCCACACTTTCGTAAAAGTGGTTGACAAACCGCAAAACCTGCATATAATGAACATATGAACAATCGTTCAATTGTTCAGACGAAAGGAGAGCACGCCATGGAAGACCGCTATAACGTCGACGCCTGCGATCTGCTCTGCGTTCACGAGGACGTGGTGAAGAAGGTTCGCAGTGAAATGCCCGACGAGGACGCGCTTTACGATTTGACGGAGCTGTTCCGTATTTTCGGGGATTCTACCCGTATCCGCATTCTGTATGTGCTCAGCGCGTCGGAGATGTGTGTGTGCGACATTGCGGCGCTGCTGGGAATGACCCAGTCCGCCATCTCTCACCAGCTTCGGGCCCTGAAGAACACGCGGCTGATCAAGTCCCGCCGGGAGGGAAAAACGGTGTTTTACGCGCTGGCGGACAGCCATGTGCGCACCATCATCGATCAGGGCATGGAGCACGTTTCTGAATAAACTCGTATTCCGCGCCGCCCGAGGGGATGACGAACAAATAAATAATCTTCAGGAGGATGTTTGTATGAAAAAGCGTTTTGAATTGACCGATCTGGACTGCGCTGCCTGCGCCGCAAAAATGGAGGACGCCATTAAAAAGATTGACGGCGTAAACGGCGCCACCGTCAGCTTTATGGCTCAAAAGCTCACTCTGGACGCGGAGGATGCGCGGTTTGACGCAATTCTGGATGAAGTGGTCCGCGTCTGCCATAAGGTGGAGCCGGACTGCGTGATTAACCGCTGAGTCCGGGAAAGCGGCGGACGCGCTCAGGGGCTGCACGCCGCGAAATAAATTCCGCCGCTAAAAAACACGGCGGGCCGGAGGAGAAGATGTTTGTATGAGTAAAAAACAGAAAAAAGTTCTGTTTCGCATTCTGGCTGCGGCGGTGCTGCTGATCACGGTTCATTTTTTGCCCTTGACGGGACTGGCGCTGGCGCTTTGCTATCTGGTGCCCTATGGCATCATCGGGTGGGACGTTTTGTGGCGCGCCGTGCGCAACATTGCAAACGGGCAGGTGTTCGATGAAAATTTCCTGATGTCGGTTGCCACCGTGGGCGCGTTTGGCACCGGGGAATATGCCGAAGCGGTGTTTGTCATGCTGTTTTATCAGGTGGGTGAACTGTTTCAGGACTATGCGGTGGGCAAGTCCCGAAAATCCATCGCCTCTCTCATGGACATTCGGCCCGACACCGCCAACGTGGAGCGGGAGGGCGTGATTACTGAGGAAGATCCCCAGGACGTTGCCGTGGGTGAAACCGTGGTCATTAAGCCCGGCGAGCAGGTGCCGCTGGACGGCGTGGTGACGGAGGGAAACTCCGTTTTGGATACCGCCGCCCTCACCGGCGAGGCGGTCCCCCGGGACGTGGGGCCGGGAGACGCGATTCTCAGCGGCTGCGTAAACCTGCGGGGTGTGCTCCGGGTAAAGGTGACAAAGCTGGCGGAGGAATCCACCGTCTCGAAGATTCTTGAAATGGTGGAAAATGCCGGAGAGCGAAAGTCCCGCAGCGAAAGCTTTATCACCCGCTTTGCCCGGTATTATACTCCGGGGGTGGTGCTTGCGGCCACGCTGCTGTTTCTGCTGCCCACGCTGGCGCTGGCGGTGCTTCCCGCGCCCCCCGCATTTCTGGTGGGAACAGTATGGAACGACTGGCTCAATCGGGCGCTGGTATTTCTGGTCATCTCCTGCCCCTGCGCACTGGTGATTTCCGTTCCGCTGAGCTTCTTCGGCGGAATCGGCGGCGCGTCCCGCAGCGGCATTCTGATGAAGGGCGGAAACTATCTGGAGGCTCTGGCAGAGACAAAAACTGTGGTGTTCGACAAGACGGGCACTTTGACAAAGGGCGTGTTTTCCGTTTCTGCTGTCCATCCCGAAGAGGGGTATACCAAGGAGCAGATCTTGGAGTGGGCCGCGTTGGCGGAGCAGTTCTCCGACCACCCCATTGCCGGTTCCCTTCGGGCGGCCTGTGCCGCACAGATGGACCCCTCCCGTGCAAAGGACGTGGAGGAAATTTCCGGACACGGGGTCTGCGCCAGCATTGACGGACACAGAATCTGCGTAGGAAACGCCCGGATGATGGAGCGGGAAAGCGCAAGCTGGCTTCCCTGTGAGCTGCCCGGAACCATCGTTCATGTGACTGCCGACGGGTTTTACGCGGGGCATATCGTGATTTCCGATCAAGTAAAGCCCGACGCGAAGGCGGCAATTGCAGACCTGAAAGCCAGCGGCGTTGAAAAAACCGTGATGCTCACGGGAGACGCGCAGGCCGTGGCTGCTGCGGTGGCGGCGGAGCTGGGCGTGGACGAATTCCACGCGGAGCTGCTGCCTGCCGACAAGGTGGAGCTGACGGAGCGGCTGCTTGCAGCCGGAAACGGGAAGCTGGCGTTTGTGGGAGACGGCATCAACGATGCGCCGGTTCTCACCCGGGCGGATATCGGCGTGGCTATGGGGGCCATGGGGTCTGACGCGGCCATTGAGGCGGCGGATATCGTCCTGATGGATGACCGCCCCGGAAAGCTTGCCACCGCCATGCGCATTTCCCGCAAGACCCTGCGCATTGTCCGCCAGAACATTGTGTTTGCGCTGGGCGTAAAGGCGCTGGTACTGGTGTTGGGTGCTTTGGGCATGGCTGGTATGTGGGCGGCGGTGTTTGCCGACGTGGGCGTTTCCGTTCTTGCGGTTCTCAACGCCATGCGGGCCATGCGGGTGGAGCCTTCCCCCGACACGGCGGCATAAGCCTGTCGTGCCCGTAAAAGTAACAAGGCAAGACTTTCGGTTTTCTAAAACGTAAAGCGCCAGTCCCGGATAATTCGGGACCGGCGCTTTTTTAAAAGTTGAATCCGGGAAAGATTCGCTTAGGGCGTACCCGCGTCGTTTTCGTCGGAGCTTCCCTCGGAGGAAGGCGCGGGCGGGTCCTGTCTGGCAGGGGCAGGACTGCCCCGCCGAAGCTTGTCGTGTATTTTCAGCATGGTTTCGGCGGCCTGATCAAATTGGCGGACCTCCTGGAAATTCTCCACCAGATCGCTGTGCACCAGATCGCTGTAATCCGTTTTCGCATTCTTGGGATAAACGGCCCGAAGCATAATGGGCGTCACGATCGTGGAAACCACCACCATCAGCACCATAGGGGCCAGAAATACGTCGGGCATAATGCCGCTGGCAATTCCCTTGTTTGCCACAATCAGCGCCACCTCGCCGCGGGAAATCATGCCCACGCCGATGCGCAGACTCTCCGCGTTGGTATAGTGGAACATTTTTGCACCCAGACCGCAGCCCACCACCTTGGTAACAATGGCGATCAGAATGGCGATCACCGACAGCAGAACCACATTTGCGTCCATGGTGGAGAGCATCACCTTCAGTCCCACGCTTGCAAAGAAAATGGGAGAGAGGAACATATAAGACAGAGTTTCGCATTGAGACTGCACATAAATGGCCCGAACGGTTTTGGCGATAATCAGTCCCGCGCAGAACGCGCCG
>DKLF01000056.1:14449-14888 GCA_002455655.1 Oscillibacter sp. UBA6647
TCCCGCGCAGAACGCGCCGATGATGTCCGCTACGCCGAAAACTTCTTCGGCGACATAGGCGTATAAAAAGCAGAAGGCCACGGAAATCACGGCAAACCGCTTGCGATTCCAACGGGCGGACGCCATCCACTTTTGAATGGCCTTGTGCAGGAAGAAACCCAAAACCAGCGACACCGCAAAAAACGCCGCAATTTTAATCAGCACGATCCACAGGCTCACGCCGCCGGTGGAGGCGCCGGTAATCAGCGTCAGCAGAATCAGGCCCAGAATGTCGTCAATCAGCGCCGCGCCTAAAATCGCGTTGCCGGAGCGGGTGGAAAGCTTGCCCATTTCCTTCAGCGTCTCCACGGTAATGGAAACGGAGGTGGCGGTAAACACGGTGCCTACAAACATATGCTCCAGCGGGGCGCCCGTGGGATTAAAAGCCGCCGCCAGCGCA
>DKLF01000150.1 GCA_002455655.1 Oscillibacter sp. UBA6647
CGATCTGTGGACGGCCCTCTGTCCACCTTTACCGGTGTGGTGGAGGAGATTGAGCCCGAGAAAAACCGCGTCAGCGTGATGGTTTCCATGTTCGGACGGGAAACGCCCGTGGAACTGGAGCTGGATCAGCTAGAGGTCGTGGACTGACAGAGCGGACACGCGTCCGCTGCAAGTGGGAGGGACCGTTGTCCCGCCAAAGGGGGCCGGAAGGCCGCCACCACATTTTAAACAGGAGGTGCTACTAAAGTGGCACAGAAAATTACAGGATACGTAAAACTGCAGATTCCCGCGGGCAAAGCGACACCCGCTCCCCCCGTGGGCCCCGCGCTGGGCCAGCACGGCGTGAACATCGCCGCGTTTACCAAGGAGTTCAACGAGCGCACCAAGAACGACATGGGTATGATTATCCCCGTGGTCATCACGGTGTACGGCGACCGCTCCTTCTCCTTCATTACCAAGACCCCCCCCGCGGCGGTTCTCATCAAGAAGGAATGCAACATCGAGTCCGGCTCCGGCGTGCCCAACAAGACCAAGGTGGCCACCATTACCAAGGCGTCCATCCAGAAGATCGCAGAGCTGAAAATGCGCGATCTGAACGCCTCCAGCCTGGAGAGCGCCATGAGCATGATCGCCGGCACCGCCCGTTCCATGGGCGTTGTGGTGGGCGACTGAGCCGCCACTCGTCCCCGTTTGCGCGGCGCAAGGGCCGCATACAGTGGGAGGATGAATTCCGAAGAACCACTATGAGGAGGAAATAACATTGTTTAGAGGCAAGAAGTATACCGACAGCGCAAAGCTGATCGATAAGGGTACCTTTTATGAGACGGCGGAGGGCATGGGCCTGGTGTGCAAGTGCGCCGTCGCCAAGTTTGACGAAACCGTCGAGCTGCACGTGAAGCTGGGCGTGGACTCCCGGCACGCAGACCAGCAGGTCCGCGGCGCCATCGTTCTGCCCCACGGCACCGGAAAGACCGTCCGCGTGCTGGTTTTCGCGAAGGACGACAAGGCTGCCGCCGCCAGAGAAGCCGGCGCCGACTATGTGGGCGACATGGATTTGGTGGAGAAGATTCAGAAGGAAAACTGGTTTGACTTTGACGTGGTTGTCGCCAGCCCCGACATGATGGGCCTTGTGGGTCGTCTGGGCAAGGTGCTGGGTCCCAAGGGTCTGATGCCCTCCCCCAAGGCGGGCACCGTCACTCCCGACGTGGCCAAGGCCGTGAAGGAAGTCAAGGCCGGTAAGATCGAATATCGTCTGGACAAGACCAACATCATCCACTGCCCCATCGGAAAGGCCTCTTTCGGCCCCGAGAAGCTGGCAGAAAACTACAATGCGCTGATGGGCGCCATCGTCAAGGCGAAGCCCGCCGCCGCCAAGGGCCAGTATATCCGTAGCTGCGTGGTGGCTTCCACCATGGGCCCCGGCGTGAAGATGAACGCCGCCAAGCTGGTCTGAGCAAAAAAACCGATATCCGACCGGGAATTTGCCACTTGACAAATTCCGACGGTTTGATATAATACAACGTGCGTTCCAAAGACAGCAGGTGGGAGGAAACTCCGGAAATCCTGCCGAGGACGGCTTTTGATGAAGCTATTCCGTCCTTGTGTCTTTTGGGCACAGGGACGGTTTCCTTTTTAGAACGCACCCCCCCGGAATTCCTCTGCCTGACGGCCCACGCCGAAGAGCAGAGACGTTCCGCAAAAATCTCTGGAGGTGAAACAAGAATGCCTAACGCAAAAGTCCTGAGTGCAAAGCAAGCGATTGTGGCAGAGCTGACCGAGAAGGTTCAGAAGGCCACCGCAGGCGTCCTGGTGGACTACAAGGGTATCACCGTTGAGGAGGACACTGTTCTCCGCCGGGAGTGCCGCGAGAACGGCGTGGAGTACTCTGTTGTGAAGAACACCATGTTGCGCTTCGCGTTCAACAACGTCGGCTACGGTGAGCTGGACGGTCTGCTGAACGGAACCACTTCTCTGGCACTGTCTGAAGACGTGGTAGCCCCCGCCCGCATCATGAGCAACTGCGCCAAGAAGATGGAAGGCAAGTTCGAGATCAAGGGCGGCTTTATGGACGGCAAGGTGGTCGATCTGGCCACCATCCAGTCTCTGGCTGCAATTCCCGCTCTGCCCATCCTGCAGGCGCAGGTTCTGGGCACCATGCTGGCCCCCATCACGGGTCTGGCCGTGGTCCTCAAGCAGATCGCGGAGAAGGGCGGCGAAGCCGCTCCCGCCGCCGAGGCTGCTGTCGAGGCTCCCGCAGCGGAGGAATCCGCTCCCGCCGCTGAATAAGCGGAACCCAAATTTAAACCAAACTTTTATTTAGGAGGCTACTACTATGTCTGAAAAAGTTACCGCTATGATCGAAGAGATCAAGGGTCTGACCGTTCTGGAACTTAGCGAGCTGGTGCACGCTCTGGAGGAGACGTTCGGCGTTTCTGCCGCCGCTATGGCTGCTCCCGCCGCTGCTGCCGCTCCCGCCGCCGAGGAGAAGACCTCCTTCGACGTGGTCCTGACCGGCTTTGACGCCGCTGCCAAGATCAAGGTCATCAAGGCTGTCCGCGAGATCACCGATCAGGGTCTGGCCGAGGCCAAGGCGACCGTCGAGGGCGCTCCCGCCACTCTGAAGGAAGGCTTGTCCAAGGACGACGCCGAGGCCATGAAGGCCAAGCTGGAGGAAGCCGGCGCGAAGGTCGAGCTGAAGTAAGTT
>DKLF01000152.1:0-3459 GCA_002455655.1 Oscillibacter sp. UBA6647
TTTGGCCTGCCCTTTACCCCGCCCGGTTCATCCGCCATACAACAGCAGAAATCTGGCCCCGGGTCATGGTATTTGCGGGCTTAAAGGTGCTGGTTCCGTTGGAGAAATACCCCTCCACAATTCCGGCAGCGCTCAGCGCCTGCACGTAGACGTCGCCGGTGTCCGTAAAGGGCTTTACGCTGGAAAGACTGCTCAGGTTCAGCTTCATGGACTTGGCGGTAATCTGCGCCACCGCCAGACGGCTGATGGGCCGGTCCAAATCGCTTTCCTTCACGCCGGTAAGCAGCCCGTCGGACTTGGCGCGGGAGAGATAGCCGCTGAAGGGATGCTTGCCGGTGGGAGACTGGGTCTTGTAGTCCGCAGCCAGCATAATCAGCTTCAGCGCCTGCCCATAGGTCACGGTTTTGTCCGGCTTGAAATAGCCGTCGGGATAACCGTCGATGACCTTCGCATCGCTCAGCTCCGCCACATATTTATAGCACCACACGGAGGAACCAACGTCCCCATAGCTCTTGAGTCCACTGACAATCCCCAGGCAGAATCTGCCGCTGGTAATGGCCTTGCCCGCGCTGTTGTACGCCACGTAGGGCATCTCCACCGAGCCGGTGAAGCCCGAGGCGGGCATAAAGCGCAAATCCCCGATTCGCCCGCTGCCGGAGCTGCCGGAATAGACATAGCGGCTGCCAGTCGCGGCCCTGACGGAGCCGGTGCCCACGTAAACCGTCCCCTGCCGGGAGGCGGGTAGCTCCAGAAGCTGGAGACTGGACATGGAAGCGCCGGAAGCCGACGAAGAAACCGCTTTATAAATCGCGTCCGCCGGGAAGGTGACGGAGGTGTTCATGGGTGTGGCCCCATACACGTCCTGCACAATCGCACTGTTGACGCTGATGAGAATGGTGCCTTGCGCGGTGCGGTTCCCGCTTCCGTAGGCAGTGAAGGGAATCGTGGTGCAGTAGTTGTTTCCGGTGGGCACATATGTCAGCTCACTCAACGCATACTGGCTTGCCCCGGAGGGGCTGAAATACAAAAGCTGGCTGCCGCAGTTGCCGGTGGTAAGCTTTAGGCCCGTTGTCCCGTAACTGCTGACGCCGTAGTAGTTGTAGTATAGCGTCCCGGTGTCCGGCACGCCCCCAAGCTTCACAGATTGGAGCACGGAGCCGGAATACGCCTGATTCATAAACCGGGCGATGTCGTTGGGGTTAATCTGCACATTGGTCCCGCCGGTGGTGTTATACCGAATATCTCCCCGGACCGCGGCGTCCTCCGCCTGAATCTCCAGAACCCCGTCCACATAGCGGCCCGCGTCGTAATAGGCCCGGAAGGGCAGCCGTACGTTGTCGCTGAAGCTGGAGGAGGTCACAAAACTCATTTCGCTGAGAGGATAGTCCCCGTATTTGGAATTATCCACATAATAGATATAGGTATTGTAATTATTCTTGTTGAAGGCGGTTTCGCTTCTCCCGCCGTAATTGTAGTACAGCAGTCCGTCCGTCTGGTCATAGGCGGAGGTGGTCAGGAAGGTGACAAACCGAAATTCATAGCCCGACTGGCCATTCTGAAATACGCGCCTGAAATCACTGATATCCAGCGAGACTGCCTCTCCCGGGCTTGCCTTATAGGTAATTGTCTCTCCCGAGCCGGCGCCGCTGATTTGAATTTCCATCACCCCGTCCACATACCGGCTGCTGGAATAATACGCCCGGAAATTGACGGTGACGCTTCCCTTAGAGGTACCGGACACAGCTAAAAAGCTGAGGTCGTCGATGGGATAGGACCCGTAGCTGGAGCTGCTGTAATAGTAGGAATAATCATCCACGGCGGAAAGGGACAGCTCCTTCTGGTCGGACCGTCCGTAATTGTAGTAGAAGGTTCCGCCGCCGGAGGAGGAGGCTGTGACGGAGGTGAATTCCACCCAGCGGACTGTATCGGAATAGCGGGACTGATACGCCTTGTTAAAGTCCGCCCGATCCATGGACACCCGCTCTCCGGGCTGCACCGTATAGTTGATGGTGGTGCCGTAGCCGGTGCTGCCGTTGCTGGTGATGGAAAGAGTCCCCTGAACGGTGCTGTATCCGTCTGTCGCGGTATAGGTCACGGAGCTGGTCCCCCTCGTGCCAGAGGGCACAAAGTACACGCTGGCGATGGGATAGCTCCCTCCGCTATATGTATAGGTCCGGGCAAGGTCGGTTCTGGAGCTGTTGGCATACAGCGTTCCATAGGAGTAGGTGGACATGCCGGAGAGCGACACGTTCACAAAATTCCGGCCCGTCAAACCCGTAAACACGTCGTTGAGCTTGCTCTGGATCGAGGAGCCCACGGAGGACTCTCCCGTCCCCGTAAGGTCCAGCGCCGCACTCTGATTTGTGGCACTCAGGGTATAGACCGCGTACCATGCAATGTTGGCCGTCACCTTCGTTGCGGCCACCTGGGCGGAGGTGTAGACGGCCTGACCAATGTAGGAGGCAGCATTGCCGGGGTTGGACGTGGTCCAGCCCTTGAAGCTATACGTGCAGTTGGACGCGCTCTTGGAGGGCGTTCCGGGTACGGTGGCCAACCCGTCCTTATTGACGCTCTGGGGCGTACCGTAGGTACTGCCGGCGTTGATAAACGTCACGGTGTATTTCGCGGAAACGGGCAGTCCGCCCCGCACACACACATCGCATATCCCGTCGTTATTCGCGTCCACATGGGCCACCTTGGCGGAGGTACCGTTGCAGGTTGTGCATCTTTGCCAGTGATACGTGGCATCCGAGGTGTAGCTTGCCTCGTAGGTGTGGGCGGCCCTGCTGCCGGGATACTCTTGTCCGCACACCGCGCAGGGATGCCAGTGCTCCGTGTCGCTGTACTTCCATTCTCCGGACAGGGTATGGGGCAGCGCGGGAACAATTTCCTCCCGCTGATAGCCGCATTTGTCCGTACAGGCGTAATAATTTTTCCCTGCCTGCGCGCAGGTCGCCGGGATAGAGGAGGTCACCGTCTGCGACAGATGGTGCACCTGACTTTCAATCTCATAGCCGCAGACTTCGCAAACCTTGTGATGGGTCCCGTTTCCCGCGTCCTTCCATTTGCTTTCCCCATGGGGGGCAACGGCGATTTTCTCAGTGCAGTTGGGGTCCGTACAGTCGTGCCAGTGCTCGGCTTCATTTTTCGACCATAAGCTACTGAAATTATGCCCCGGAGGATCGTCTGCCGCGGCGGGGATGACGGTTCCCGCCAGCATCAGTGCCGCCAGCAAAAACGCAGGCAGCTTCTTTTTCCAAAACGCTTTCATGTTTTCCCTCCATCGCACGCATTGCATACTTTTTCACCATACTTGTCTTTTAGGATAGCGGAAAATGCGAATCCATTCATGAACAAACTATGAACAAACCGATGATTCCGTTTTCTTAGGCAAAATATTTTCCTTAAAACGGGCGCGTTTTGCAGCCGGATGAACTTCAAATAGCTCCGAAACGGCTG
>DKLF01000152.1:3566-8925 GCA_002455655.1 Oscillibacter sp. UBA6647
GTCCGGGCGTACGCCCGGACCTCCGTTAATGGGTTCTGTGGGTTTTACCGTCTCGCTTCTCCGGAACGGTCAGGCGGGTGGGAGCGACGGCAAAAATCACAGTACCTCCCGCTTATGAGGGCAGCTTTACTCCCCGCCGGGCCTTTCCTGACTTAATGCGCTGTTCATCATCAGCAACAGCTCCAACACACTGCGGAAACTCTCTTCCCTGCGGCCCTCCAGCCACCGGACGGAGCCCTGCCAACTTGCGTTTTGGCGAAATAAAATTCGCAGACTGAACGTAGCCGCGCGGCCCTGCTCCGGGCCCGAAGCCGTGCCCGCCATAGGCGGCTCCACCGAAGCGAAGGTGCGCGTGCACGCAAAAGGCTCCGGAAATTTTGTATCGTCCAGCAATCTCTCCATCTCCAGAAGAAATTGCATCACGCCGCGAAACGCAACGGGCTCCTCAAGCCCCGGATTGATCAGCCGCCCCCTCCACGCGCCGTCTGCGCACTCGTCCACGCAGACCACAGTGTCGCAGTACCGGCTGTCCCACCGCTTGTCCTCCATTTTTGTGCCACGTCCCTTCCTCTTGGACTTTTTAAAACTTGCTATATTATAGCATCAGGAGGTTACAGTAATGGTTACAGGTTTTGTTTGGAATTTCATCCTGCAATAAATAGTATGTAAAATTTTTTAGAGCGGAATACGCCCGTGCTCCGCCGCAAAGCCGAAATTTATTTCTTCCGCTTCCTCTGCCGCAGCTTATAGTCCCGCTTGTATTCGTACATTTTTTCGTCGGCGGCAGCCAGCAGGTCTCCCGCCTGCATGGTGTTATCCGGTCCCACCGAAATCACGCCGTAGCTCATGCTGCGGTCATAGTCCGCGCCTGCCGTCACAAGACTGCCGCGAAGCTGCTCCATGCGCTGCGCCGCTGACTCCGCATCCCAGTTTTCCACAAGCAGCATAAACTCGTCCCCGCCGATGCGGCAGACCACCGCATTCGGAGAGAAATTCAGCATGGCCCCAGACATGGCCATGATATACCGGTCGCCCTCCTCGTGGCCGTACCGGTCATTGACCTGCTTCAAATCGTCCATGTCGATGAAGCAAAGGGCAAAGCTCCGCTTCTCCGCAATCCACTTCTCCAGCGTCTCCATTCCATAACGTCGGTTGTTCAGTTGGGTCAGCGTGTCAAAATTTGCAATATTCTGAAGCTTCCGCATTTGCTCCCGCTCCGCGCTGATGTCGGCCAGCACAAACGCCATGGCATTGTACTGGTCCCAGCGCAGGGGATGCACCGACACGGAAAAATTCTGTGTCTTGCCGCCGTCCGCCGGGAGTTCCAGCTCCGTCACATAAATGTCGCTCTTCCCGCGCATGGCGTCTGTCTGTCGCTTCAGCCACGCAAGCAACTCTGTCGCGCCGTCATCGCTGACGGGAAGGTCGTTCGACGCGCTGCTGACAAACAGAATATCCGAGGTGTCCGCATCGGTCACAATGATCTGCTGTTCAATCTGCTTGGCCAGCATTTCGTAAAGACTTCTGCTCTGCATCATGGTGCGGATCTGCTCCAGGAGAACCGTCCTCCGCCGGTCAAGCTGTTCGATCATGGTGTTAAAGGCGTCGGAAAAGTCCCCCATAAAGTCCACGCGCTGACGGTAATCGCCCATGGCCACCTGCTGGGTCTGCCACGTCAAATGCCTGAGGGAGGCGTGGAGCGCTTTCAGGGGAGCGGCCAGCTCATTGTCGGGTCGGGGCAGCTTTACGTTCAGATTCCCCTTGGAAATGGCCTTGGCAAGTCTCGCGTTGTCCGCCAGACATTTACAGAAAGCAACCATACTGTTTCCAAGTTCCTGAAATTCCTCCGGCAACTCCCCCACGTTTAAAACGGCGCTCTCGGGGTCGTGCATCACCTGTTTCAGATAGCCCTGCAAAATCTCCGCCGCCGCGTTCATACATTACTCACATCACTTTCCATGCCGCCCCGGCTTAAACCGGCGTTCCCCGGAAGCGGCACACCCGGTCGCCATTGGCCCAGCAGTCGATTTCCCGCACGGTGTACTTTTCACCGGTGTACGCCTCCAGAATCCCCTCGATAAAGCCCTCGTCGTAGTAGCATACGGTTCCGTTGGTGACGGGAATGCCGCTGCAATCTAAATCCTCCGCTACCGTCAGCACAATCTCCCCGGTATCCTCCACATAGCTTTCCATCCGCAAGATGCCGATTTTCAGCTCTTTGAGCGCCTTTTGCAGGTCCGCCACAAAGCCGCCGAACTCCACTGTCAGGTCCAGCGCATGCTTTGCAAATTCCGCGCCCGCCAGATAGCCCGCCTGACGAAAGTAGGCGTTGGCCTGCTGGTTGCCGCACTCCCGGCTCAGCACATCCAGCATGGTATACTGCATCAGGCGATAGACCAGCACCGGCATATCCATGCCCAAGTCTCCCCGTCCGCTCTTGACGTCGCCCAGATTCTCCCACTTGAAACAATTATGAGTAGGCGGTTGTTTCTCCGTGTTCATCAAAATTCCCCTAAGCCTGCGGCCCGTAAAATAGATCCCCGTATTCCTCTTGCAGCACTTCCAGCATCAAGCCCGCCATCTGCGGGTCAAACTGCGTGCCCATATTTTCCCGAATTTCGGCTGTGGCCTGCTTTACAGTGACAGCCGGCCGATACACGCGCTTGCTGGTCATGGCGTCATAGGCGTCCGCCACCGCGAGAATCCGGCAGGCCATAGGAATTTCCGTCCCTTTCAGCCCCCGGGGGTACCCCCCGCCGTCCCAGCGCTCATGGTGGGAAAGTATCATCTCCGCCACGCTGGAAAGCTCCGGCGTCGCCTGCGCGATGCGGAAGCCGATCTCGGGATGCCGCTTCATCTCATCCCATTCCGCCTCAGTGAGCGGCCCCGGCTTTCTCAAAACATCAGGATTAACGCCCACCTTCCCCACGTCGTGCAGCAGGGCAAGGAGGGACAGCTCGTCCATCTCCTTAGAGGAGAGCTGAAGCTTTTTACCCACGGCGTGGCAATATTTTTCCAGCCGTTTAGAGTGCTCCTCCGTTTCGTTGCTCTTTTCGTAGAGCGTTGCAAGCAGCGTGCTGATGATGGCGTTGCGATAGCTCTTGCCGTCCAGCAGCTTCTGCTGATACATGTATTCCTCCGCCCGCTGCAGCGCGGTCTGCACGGCGGTGTCGGCGTTGTCCTTGCACGCACACCCCAGCGACAGGCTGAGCGCCAGACTGCTCCCTTTGATTTCAACCTGAATATTTCTGATGCACCGGATGACCGCCTCCGCTTCTTCCAGCCCCTTCCCCGGCATGAGAATCACAAATTCGTCTCCGCCCAGCCGGGCGACAAAATCGCCCCTGCCGCTGCACTCCTCCATCATCTTGGCCACGCTTTTAAGCAGCGCGTCCCCTGCGCTGTGACCAAACACGTCGTTGGTGATCTTGAGGCCGTTTACATCTGCCATAATCACCGAGACCGGAGCCTCTCCCGCCGCGTCCATGCGGCTCATCGTCTCTTCAATGTACCGGCGGTTATACAATCCTGTCAAAGAGTCGTGATAGCTCAAAAACTCAATTTCCCTGCTGTGGGCCTTTTCGCTGCTGACATCCCGGAACACCATCACAACGCCCATGGTATCCTGGCGCTCATCCCCACGGATAGGAGCGGCGTTGTCGGCAATCGGGGTAGGTCTGCCCTGCCGGTCCACCAGCTCCGTGTGATTGGCAAGGCCCATTACCAGCCCCGTCTCCAGCACCTTTTGCACCGGATTCTCCGCTGGTCGTCCCGTCTCCTCGTTGCGCAGAACAAACACCTCTGAAAAGGGCCTGCCCAAAGCCTGTCCGTCCCCCCAGCCCGTCAGCCGCTCGGAAACGGCGTTCATTCCCGTGATGATTCCCTCCCGGTTTGTGGTGACCACGCCGTCGCCGATGGACTGGAGCGTGGTGCGCAGCAGCTCCTTCTCCCGGAGTAGTTCCTCCCGATAGCACTCCCTCTCCGTCACGTCGAACAAAATCGCGTAAAGCAGCCTGCGGTCTTTGTCCCAAATCTCGGAGGCGTATACGTCCAGCAGCCTTGTCTCCCCGTTTCTCAGGCGGTGGGGAGCGGCCTCAAAAAGCGCGCCCGCGGCCATTTCACCATGTATTTTTTGAAGCTGAATGTCTCCGGGCAGAAGGTTAAACTCCTGCACGTTCTTTCCCAGCATCTCCTGCTTTTCAAAGCCGAAATAGCGCAGCAGGGCGGGGTTTGCGTCCATAATTTCTCCCGTGTCCGCGTCTATCACCAGTTTCAGCGCGCTGTGCTGCTCAAACATCGCCTGAAGCCGCGATGCAAACGCCCGGTTGCTCCGTTGGGCCGCGTCCAGCTTTTCCTTGTTGGAAAGAAGCTGATACAAAACAACCCCCGCAGCCGACACGGTAATCAGAATGGTGGTGATGCTGGTAGTCACCACATCCCGAAACAACACGGCAGAGCGCAGCAGAACATCGGGCCCCCGCACAACGGTCACCAGATACCAGCCGTTATACTCCAGATGTGCGGAGGAAAGAAAATAAGTATCTCCCTTGCCAAAAATTTTTGCGCCGGAGGACCCTCCATTCATCACGCCCACGACTATTTTGCCGACCTCCGGTTCCGACAGGCCGTATCCGCGCAGATCGTCAAACAGATTTTCCCCGTGCTCCGGCTGATAGGTGTTATAGACAATCTCTCCACTGCCGGTGACGACGCAGCTATACGGATTCTGATACACGCCGCCGTCGGAAGCGCTGGAAAGCAAATTTTTCTCCTTCAGGCGGACGCAGAGCGCACCGATCATGCCGGAATCGCCAATCAGCGGCCTGATGATCACAATATCCTTTTTTTCCTCCTCGCCAACCACCGCGCTGATGACGGTAACGCCCTTTTGAAGCCGCCCCGTGTCCTCCTCGCTAATCAGCAGCTTCCCCTCTTCAATTTCCTCCGTGGAAAGATAGGTCACAAAATCACCGGTCACAAAGCCGCTGTGCCGATCCAATCGCTCTTGAATATCTCCCGCAAGCCCGGCTTCGGAGCTTAAAAGCATGGCTTCCGCCGTTTTCAGGGACTTCAGCGCCCCCGCAATATCCCGTTTGATGCCCACGGCGGTGTGTTGGGTATTGGTATTCAGACTGGCAGTGACAATTCTCTCAAACTCCGCGTCCAGCTTTTGCTTCTCCCACAGTAAAAGCAGGCCAATAGACATCGTAAACACCAGCACAATAAGCACAAATCCCCGAACTGACCCTTTTTTTAACGCCAGAATAAGTTTTTGCTTGGCGTTTTTCACACAGTTGCCTCCTGTTACAATATATTTGGTGGAAGACATGGCAACCATCCATGTCTTTTACCATCTTGT
>DKLF01000068.1 GCA_002455655.1 Oscillibacter sp. UBA6647
CGCTCTTCCGATCTTCTTCTTGACTTTTCGTCCCTCCCAGTCTCCTTCTGCCGCAAAATAAGCGAAGCGTTTGCGGCGGAACAAGGAGGAGCAAGGAAGCGAAGCGCGGTTTTCGCCACAGGCGGAAACACAGCGCAGCGGACTTTGCTCCGACGCCGCTTAGCCGAAGAGCTTCAGCAGGCAGCCAGCCGCCACCGCGGAGCCAATCACGCCGGCCACGTTGGGGCCCATGGCGTGCATCAGCAGGAAGTTGGAGGGATTGTATTTCTGACCCACCACCTGAGACACGCGGGCCGCCATGGGAACAGCGGACACACCGGCAGAGCCGATGAGGGGATTGATTTTGCCGCCGGAGACCACATACATCACCTTGCCAAACAGCACGCCGCAGGCAGTGGCGAAGCAGAACGCCATCAGGCCCAGGAAGATGATCTTCAGCGTATCCGCGCTGAGGAAGCGCTCGGCCACGGCGGTGGCGCCCACAGAGGTGCTGAGGAAGATGGTGACAATGTTCATCAGGTTGTTCTGCACGGTATCGCTCAGGCGCTCGGTCACACCGCACTCCTTAAACAGGTTGCCCAGCATCAGGCAGCCGATCAGGGGAGCCACAGAGGGCAGCACCAGGCAGGTGACAATGGTGACCATGATGGGGAAAACCACCTTCTCCGCCTTGGAGACGGGACGCATGGTGTCCATCTTGACCTTACGCTCCTTCTCCGTGGTCAGCAGCTTCATAATGGGCGGCTGAATCAGGGGAATCAGAGCCATGTAGGAATACGCCGCGATGGCAATGGCCCCCAGATATTCCGGAGCCAGAATCTTGGTCAGCCAGATGGCGGTGGGGCCGTCCGCGCCGCCGATGATGGCGATGGAGGCAGCCACGTTGGGCGCAAAGCCCAGAATGTTGGCCAGAATCAGCGCCACGAAAATGCCGCCTTGGGCGGCCGCGCCCATGAACAAAGAGGAGGGACGGGCAATCAGTGGGCCAAAGTCCGTCATGGCGCCCACGCCCATGAAAATCAGGGAGGGGTAGATTCCGGTCTTCACGCCGATATACAAAAGATCAAGCAGACCTCCGTCATGAAGGACGGTTCCATAGTTCACGTCCACACCCCAGAATTCCGGATGATACATCCCCGCGCCGGGCAGGTTCGTCAGCAGCATGCCAAAAGCAATGCCCACCAGCAGCAGCGGCTCGAACCCCTTCACGATGCCAAGGTACAGCAGCACGCAGGAAATAACAATCATCAGCAGTTGCTGCCACTCCATCATCGCAAAGCCGGAGGTTCCGGCAAGGCCGGTGATAACTCCAGTGACTAAATCCATCGGTTAAAGCTCCTTTCCGATTAACCCAGCTGAACTAGCTGAGCGCCGGCGTCAAACTGCTCACCGATCTTAATAAACACCTGTGCCACCGTACCCGCGCAGGGAGCCATAATCTCATTTTCCATCTTCATGGCCTCGAAGGTCAAAAGAACCTGACCGGCAGCGACGGCGTCGCCCGCCTTGACGGGAACGGACAGCACCTTGCCCGCCATGGGGGCGGTAACGGTTCCCTCTCCGGCGGCAACGGGAGCGGCGGGAGCGGCCGCAGGTGCCGCAACGGGGGCAGGAGCAGCGGTGGGCGCGGGAGCGGCGGCAGGAGTCACGCTCTGGATGCGGGGAGCAGCGGCGGAAGCGGAAGCGTCATTCTCAGCCACCTGAACGTCATAAGCCTTGCCATTGACGGTAATCGTGTAAGCTCTCATGTCAATTTCTCCTTAAAACTATATGAATTTTATTTTATCTGGGGATCAAAAGACGTTCAGTCCAAATCCCGCCGATTGCGGATGAAGGGGTTGCGGCGTCCGCGCTCGTATTCCGCAATGGCCGCGGAGAGAACGGCAATCAGTTCCGCGTCGTCCTGTCTCGGCGCTGCCGCAGGGGTGGCAGCGGGAGCAGCAGGTGCCGAGGAAGCCGTTTTTTCTTTTTTGGCGGCAAAGAATTTGCCGAATGCGGTGATAATCACAAAGAGCAACAGCAGAACAACAAATACCACTGCCATACTGACAAGGCTGACGATGCCCGCCACGCCCAGGCTCATACTACCATGGATCATACATTCACCCTAAGAAGCAAACGCTTTCCTTTCTTCAATCATTTGTCTTCTTTTCGGGAGAAGACCTTTCCAAACCCGGTGATAATCGCGTAAAGCGACAGCAGCACAACGAACACCACCGCCATACTGACAAGACTGACGATGCCTGCCACGCCCAAGCCCATACTACCGTGAATCATACATTCACCTCAAGAAGCATCCGCTTCTCTTTCTTATTTGTTCATCAGACGGTCCCAGTCGCGGATGATTCTGGGCGTCATCATGTGGTGGAAGGGGCAGATGGACTCGGGATTCTGATAGGCCGCGCCCACGAACGCACAGATATAGTTGCGCAGCTTGGTCATCTCCACAATCTCGTCCACCAGACCGGTCTTGGCGCAGGAAGCAGGACGGGACTTATCGGTATACTCCTGAATCAGCTCGTTCATCTTGTCGATGGTAGGCTGAATATCTTTCCCCTCCTTCTTGTCCTTGACAAGACGGCGGGAATACATGGCGGCGGCGGCGGTTTCGCCGTGCATCACGTAGATTTCAGTGGCGGCGGTGCCGATGCTGAAGACGTTGCGCGCATTGCCCTGCGGTCCGCCCATGACATAGTGAGCGGCGGCGGTACCCTTGCGCAGGGTAATCTCCATCTGGGGGACCTTCGCGTTGTGGATGGAGTAAATCAACGACTGGCCAAGGCCCAGCAGCTCCGCCTTCTCGGCGGGGTCACCCACGTCGATGCCGGTGGTATCCTGCATCCACACGATGGGCAGGCGGTCCCGTCCGCACATGGTGACAAACTCACTCATCTTAATCAGGCCCTGACGATACAGCTTGCCGCCAACGCCCACGGAACCGGCCTCGCGATACTCTGGATAGCCGGGAATCAAACCCTGATAGTTTGCCACCACACCGGTGAGAAGACCGTTGATTCTGGCAAGGCCGCAGACGATTTCGGGGCCGTAGCCCTTCTTGAACTCCATAAACTCGCTGTTGTCGAACAGGCAGGCCAGCACTTCCCGGATGTCATAGGCACGCTTCTGGTTGGCGGGCACGCGGGTATAAAGCTCCTCACCCTGATGTGCAGGCTCCATGGGATCCGCCACCCGGAAGAAGTTCTCGTTGTAGCCGGGGATGGCGTCCATATACTTCTTGATGGCAGTCAAAACGCCCTCTTCGCCGGAGTAAACCTCGCGGAAGAAACCGGTTTCGCCAAAGTGGATGTGCACCGCGCCGGGAGGATCGATCTTTCCGGCCTTGACGGTGGCATCGATCAAAGCCTCGGCGGCCTCCTCGTCCACATAGCCCTTGGGATTCATGCCTCCCACGATGCCCGCGCCGCCCACGGCCATGTTGGCCTTCTCATGGGCGATGAGGATGGTGGGGCTGACGGCGTGATAGCCGCCGCCCGCGGGGTTGGTTCCGTAAATGCCCACCAGCACGGGAATGCCCATCTGCTCCAGCTCGGCATGACGGTAGAAAGGTGTGCCGCCGGTGACACGGCCCGCGAAGACCTTCTCCTGCTCATCCAGCTTCACGCCGGAGCAGTTGAGCACGTACACCAGAGGAATGCGGAGCATCTTGGCAATGTCTGTGGCCCGGGTCAGCTTCAGGGCCTGACCGGGAACCCATGCGCCCGCCAGCTTCTTGTTGTCGGAAGCGATGACCACGGCCCACTTGTCCTGAATCTTGCCCATGCCGATCAGTACGCCGGTGGAGCCGTCCTTGTTGTTCTCGGGATTATACAGGCTGTCCAGCGGGCACCAGGTGCCCTCGTCCACCAGAAGATTCACCCGCTGTTGGGCTGTCATCTGCCCGGCCTGATTGAGGGACTCATCGCTGCGGCCTGCGGCCAAAGTGGCCTCCACCTCAGCGTTATATGCGGCTTCGACTTCCCGCAGGGTCTTCTCGTTTTCCTCATTCGCCGCTTGAAGCGGCGTTCCCAGTTGAGGCATGTTCTGGAAATAGGAAGGCATGGAATAGCCAAATGCGCTCATATCGTACCACCTTATCATGTAATTTAGCCGTGGCTGGAAAAGCGGGACGGCAGCCCGGCCAATCGGCCGTCCCGCGCAATTCAAGCTTTTATCTTTTTCTCAGAGGGAAAGCACATCCGCAAACGCCTGAATGGCGGTGCGGGCCTGACCGAAGTCCCGCATCTGCTGGTCCACGCCCAGCTTGATATGGGGAATTCCGGCCTCGTCCAGCGCCTTTTTCAAAGAGGGATACTCCATCTCCTCCGGGTCGCAGAACTGCTGCATAAACAGCACCAGACCCTTGGCCCCGCTCTCCTTCACCAGTCTCACCACATGCTCGCCCCGGCGGTTTTCGCTGGAGCTTTCATCGTAGAGCAGCACGTCAAAATCCTGATCGGCAAACTGCTGAGCCAGCGCTTCCATGGGATCGCCCGTTTCCGGCGCGTCCACCCGGAAGGCCCGGGACTCGTGGGCCACGTCGTCGGCGGCGATGGCCACCTTGTTCTCTTCAAAAATCTCCAACAGCTTGGGATTGTCGCAGATGATGCCGGAGGTGACCACTTTTACGCCCTTCCAATTGCACTCGGGCAGGGCCTTCAGCTCCGCATTGAGGGCTTCCAGCTTTTCGGCATGCTCCGCCTTGGGCATAAACCACGCGGCCCTCAGCACCGCGCTGCGCATCACGGGGGTAATCACGTCGCAGTGGTCGCTTGCAAGCTTCACGAACTCCCGGCGGGCGGCGCGGCTGCGGTTATAGACCTTAATGGCCTCCCGCAGGGCCTCGTCGGTAATCGGTGCGCCGGAGATTTTCTCAAGCTCTGTCTTGATGTGGGTATACTGGTCCATGCAGAACTTCTTGCCGTAGGCAGGTTTGCGGTTCTGGGGATGCGCCAGGAAAATGCAGGGCAGCTTCTCGCTCATGGCCACGCGGATATTCTGGCTCATGGGGCGCAGGGTGTCGCAGATGGTGGGGGTAATCACGCCGTCTAGCAGGTCCAGCGTGCCGTCCAGCAGCATCTCAAGGTCTAGCTGGGCGATGGTGCAGTAAAACGTGGCGCAGTATTCCTTGGCCTGAGAGATGGTCTTGTTGTTGCTGCCCCACAAACCGAAGGGCATCATTCCGGCGGCGGCCACCAGCTCCTCGGGTGCGTAATAGGGCATCACGCCAATGCACTTTTTGCCCTCCGCCTTATACTTCTTGAGCTGCTCCTTGGGGCTTTCCGCCACGGCGGCAAACTCCTTTACAATTCCTTCGATGCTCATGCCCTGGCCTCCTTCTGCTTCATGTTCTCCTCCATGGCCTCCACCAGACCCTGTACCCGGGTTTCATACTGGGCCTCGTTGAAGTTGCGGGGATCGGCCTGATCGCCGTCGAACCCGGCGCAGGGCACGCCCAGATCCTTTGTGAAGCGGCGCTGCATCTCGGCCATGTAGCCGGACCAGGGCTTGCAGGAGCGGTTGTAATGAACCAGCACGCCGTCCACCTTGTTGTCTCGGCAGATGCCCTCGCGCCAATCCACGCCCTGCTCAATGCACACGCTGTTGGGCGCCTTGCAGTAGGCTCTCGCCATGTCGTCCAGACCGTCGTACACAAAGCCGAAAGCGGGGGCATACACCACGGCGGTGACGTTGACGCCGTTGGCCTTCAGGGGCTTAAACAGGGTCTTCAGGTTGGGCCAGCATGGGATACCCTCGAACATAATGCGATACTTCTCGGGGAAGGGCGCGGTGGTGGTGCCGTTTTTCACGTGCTCCTCCAGCTCGGTGGCCAGCAGCTCAAAGGCCTCGGCCGTCTCCACCTTGCCGCGGGCGGTCACCACGTCCGCCATGTGGTTGAACAGGTCAAAGCCGCTCATGGGAGAGGGCTTATACTGCAAATAGTCACACACCTTCAGCCATGCCTTGGCAGTGCGGTTTGCGTTGGCGCAGGCCTGCTCGAACTTCTTCTCGTCGAACTTTGTTCCGGCGATTTTCTCCATCTGGTGAATCGCATCATCAAACTGGCCGCGGATATAGGCCACCTGAGAATCGCTGACGGTGACCTCGTTGTTGTAGGGCACGTCGATCATGATGAGGGGGATGTTGTGCATCCGGGCAATGTTCTCGTACCACTTGGTCATGCAGTTGCAGATGTTGTTGCAGCAGAGCACAAAGTCCGGCATGGGAACGCGGCGGGACTCGTTGGTGGTCTCCACTCCGGCGGAATAGGCAAGGGAAATTCGGGCATAGCCGCAGATGTCCGGGTCATAGCCCAAAGACTCCGCCGCCTCGCACATCCGCTGCCCGTCGTGCTGGGCGCCGATGCCGGCGGCCTGATTCTCCGGGTAGACAACCGCCAGACCCAGGGCCTCGGCAATCTCGCAGGGGAACTTGGACGAGGACCAGCCCACAGGGCGGCCTGCCTCCTTCGCCTCCCATGCGGCGGCGTACACCTTGCTCACCACGTCCCGAAGGGCCTGCGTACCGGGGCTGGCCGGCTTGGGGGCCTTCTTTACGGGAGCCGCCTCTGTGGCGGCTGCGGTGTTCTTTTCGTTTTCAGCCATGAATATATCCTCCGTTTCTCATAAGCTTGCGTTTCTTTTCCTGATATTGCGCCGCATTCCGGTCGGGATGGGCGCGTGGTTCCCCTTTCGGGATCACTTGCTGATTATTTTGCGGCCTTTTGAAAGGCATAAAGCGCCGCGCCCAGCGCGCCGTTGTACTGTGTCAATGGCGAGGTGAGAATGGGATGGCCCAGCACCTCCTGCAAGGCGGAAACGATCCCGCCGTTCTGCGCAACGCCGCCGGTCATCACCACCGCGTCCCGCACGCCGATGCGCTTGGCAAGCCCCACCACCCGGGAAGCCACGGACTTGTGGATGCCGTTGATGATGTCCTTCTTGTCGCTGCCCTTGGCAAGCTGGCTGATGACCTCGCTCTCTGCGAACACGGTGCAGGTGGAGCTGATTTCCACGTTTTTGGTAGACTGTGCGCCTAGTGTCGCAAGATCCTCCACCTTTACCTCCAGCACGCGGGCCATCACGTCCAGAAACCGGCCTGTACCGGCGGCGCACTTGTCGTTCATGGCAAAATTCACCATCACGCCGTTTTCAATCTCCAGCACCTTCACGTCCTGCCCGCCGATATCGATGACGGTGCGGACCTGCGGAAACAGGAAAAACGCACCCTTTGCATGGCAGCTCAGTTCGCTCATCTGGTGGTCCGCCACGTCGTCCAGAGAGTTGCGGCCATAGCCGGTGGCCAGAATGAAGGCCATGTCTTCCTTCTTCATCCCCGCAGCATCCAGCACCTCCGCGATGGCGCGGCTGGGGCCGCTGGTCCCCGCGCCCACGCTTACAAGCGACTTGGCCACAATATCCTTCCCGTCTCTCATGATCACGCATTTGGAGGCGGTGGACCCCACGTCGATGCCCATTGTATAAATCTCACTCATAAAAAGCAGCCTCCTCTGGGGCAGTAGGGAACGCAACCCCGTGTTTTCCCCCGCGCTTTGGAACACATCCACCCTGAATCCGCGAAAATCCTTTGAAACAGGTGGTTTTTTGATGATTCCACAGCCTTAGAATACCATATGGGGGCAAATTGTAAATACTGCCGCGCGTTAAAAAATTAGCATATATTGCTTTTTGCTTCGTCTGCTCTCACAATTTTGCCCAGTTCAAACCAAAAAAATTGACAGATTGTCAAATAAATTGACCGGACGCAACCAATCTCCGGGTAAAAACCGGCCGCCAGCCGAAAGCAATTTCAGCGGGCGGCCGGAAAATTGGGTCGGCGCAGCTCGGGCGCCGCGCCCCCCGAAATTGCCTCAGATCTTGTTGGCGGGGCAGACCGGGGTCCGCCCATAGCACAGGTTCACAAGATCGGTGGCGCAGGAGGTACAACAGTTAATCACGGATTCCTCCGTGGAAGCGGCGGTATGGGGCGTGAGGACCACGTTTTCCATATCCAACATCTGGCGGCTGTTTTCGCTGAGCGGCTCCGGCTCAAACACGTCCAGTCCCGCGCCGAACAGCACGCCGGTCTTCAGGGCCTCCACCATTTCCTCTTCGTAAATCAGGCCGCCGCGGGCCACGTTCAGGAAAATGGCGCGGGGCTTCATCATTTTGAACTGCTCCATGCCCACGGTTTTCTCCGTGGAGGGCATCAGGGGCAGGTGGATGGAAACAAAGTCAGCGGTCTTCCAGATTTCGTCGGCATTGTCCTTCAGCTCGATGGGAAGGCCGCCCAACTGCTCCTTGGTGACATAGGGATCATAGCCGATGACCTTCATCCCAAGGCCGTTGATGCACTTGCCCGCAAAAATCTTCGCTATTCTGCCGCAGCCCAGCAGGCCCAGGGTCTTTCCCTCCACCTCAACGGTGTTTTCAAGGCCCATGCGCACATAGAAATTGCCGTTGCGGAACTGCTTATCCACATAGCTGAAGCGGCGCGCGGTCATCATCAGCAGCATCACGGCATGTTCTGCCACTGCGTTTGCATTGCCGGAGGGGGCGAATACCACCTGAATCTTTTTAGAAGTGGCATAGTCAAGGTCAATATTGTCCAGACCCGCACCCTGCTTACCGATGCCCTTCAGATTAGGGCAGGCGTCGATCATAGCGGCGGTCACCGGCTCGGTGCGGCACATAATCACATCGGGCTGATACTCCTTCAGCTCCCGGAGATAAGTCTCCTCATCCAGGCCGCTTGCAACCTTTACTTCCACATCGTTGCTGTTGAAGATTTGGGTCGCCACATCGCTGAGCTTGTTGGTGTAATAAGCCTTGTATTTCATGACTTGCGTTCCTCCAAAAATCCATTTTTTCGGGAGCGGCGGATTGTTTTATCCGCTTCCGATTTTATATATCACGTAGTATTATCATAGCCTACTCTTTTTAATTTTGCAAGTATTCCTGCAATGTATTTTTAATTTTCCATAATTTCCGTCATTTTTGACGGGTTTCCAAACCCCTTTTCGTCATTTTGTAGAGCAAAATTCTCTGCATTTCCCACGAATATAGGAAATACAGAGAATTCATGATATATATTGTGCTTGTGGACAAAACACGGATTTACTTCCGTTCTCCCTGACTGAACCGCTTGGCATACTGCTTGGGCGGCAGTCCTGTCAGGGACGTGAAGGTGCGGATAAAGTGCTCGTTGCTCTGAAAGCCCACCATCTCCCCCGCGGTCTGCACCCGGTATCCGTCCTGCAAAAGGCGGCGGGCCCGGAGGATGCGGGTGTTGATGACATATTCCATCACGCTGAAGCCCGTGGCCTCTTTAAAGCAGTGACTCAGGTAGTATTTGCTGATAAAAAATTCCGAAGCCACTCGCTCCAGCGTCAGCTTCTCCGCCAGATGCTCCTGCAAATATTCCAGCACCGCGCTGATTTGCAGCGCCCCTTCCCTGCTGCCGGGGTCTGAAGGGCGCTCGATCTGGCACAGCTCGTCCGCCCACCGGCGGACCGGCGCCATGGACAGCGCCTGAAGCAAAAACTCCGACAGAAGCAGCATCTGGTTCAAATCGGAGCCAAAGCCCGCGTTCTTGCGGCCCTGCTCCCAGTCCAGCCGCTTTAAAAGCGACAGCAGTTCGTTGTACCGGGTTCCCGTCTCCACCATCCGCTCTGCTTCCTGCACCCGGCGGTAAAGATCGGTCCGGGGCGTGGAGATGGCATGAATCGTGGGAATGGGCACATGGAGCACATACCGCTCATACGGCTCGGCAGCCAAAGTTTTATGCAGCGTGGCGTCCGGAAGAATAAACAGAGCCTCGGGGTGCAGAGAATAGACCTGATTCTCCACGAACATTTCTCCGCCCCGTGAGACAGGCATCAAAAATTCAACGCTCTCATGAAAATGCGGGCGGTCCATGTACCAGGAGTTATCCCGGCTCATCTTTAAATAAAACGGCTGCACCTGCATACCGGAACCCTCCTTTCATCTCTGCCTGCAATGGCGCAAAATCAGGCAGTAAAACAATATCCGCTAATTTTTTCGCGCAAATGTTCCTTTACAGAGGTTTAACATATGGTACTATGATATATGATTCCCTATGAAAACACAAGCTTTTTTGTGTTATTCAGACAGAAAAACAATCAAGATGTGGAGGCAATCGTAATGGGAAAAGTTTGCACGCTCTCCGAAGCCGTAGCCCGGTACGTGAAGAGCGGAGACACCATCTGCTTTGGCGGTTTTACCACCAACCGCAAGCCTTATGCCGCCGTGTATGAAATCCTGCGCCAGGGGCAGAAGGATTTCACTGCATGGGGCGGTCCCGCAGGCGGCGACTGGGACATGATGATCGGCGAGGGCCGCGTGAAGGCGTATATCAACTGCTATACCGCCAACTCCGGCTATACCAACGTCTCCCGCCGCTTTCGCGCTGCCATTGAGGAGGGCAAGCTGACCTTTGAGGACTACTCTCAGGACGTCCTGATGCTTCAGCTCCACGCCGCGTCTCTGGGCCTTCCCTTCCTGCCCGTGCGCCTGATGAACGGCTCCGGACTGACGGAGCACTGGGGCATCAGCCGCGAGGAGCGGGAAAAAATGGACTCTGTGGACAACGACAAGTTTGTCTACGTGGACAATCCCTTCAATCCCGGTGAAAAGGTCATCGCCGTGCCGGTGCCCAAGCTTGACTGCGCCGTCATCCATGTGCAGAAGGCATCCCCCGACGGGACCTGCATTATCGAGGGCGACGAGTTCCACGACGTGGACATCGCCGTCGCCGCCAAGCGGACCATCGTCACCTGCGAAGAGCTGGTTTCCGACGAGTTTATTCGCCGTGACCCCACGCTGACCCGCATCTTCGGCATGTGCGTGGACGCGGTGGTTCACGCGCCCCACGGCGCATGGCCCGCCCAGTGCTACGGGTATTACGATGTGGACGGCAAGGCCATGACGGAATATGACAAGGCATCCAAATATCAGGACGCGGACGACGCCAAGCGCCAGCTTGCCAAAGCCGCCGAGAAGGCCCAGAAAGCCGCTGAAAAGGCTCCCGGCGACGCAAAGGCCGCCGATGCTGCCGCACGGGCCGCCGCCGCCGCCAAGGGTGCGGAGGACGGCACCGCCATTCCCGAAACCTTCCAGGATTTCCTGAACAAATGGGTATACAGCGTGAAAACCCATGAAGAGATGTTGGATAAGGTGGGCGCAAGCCACCTGATTTCCACCAAAAATGTGCCCGGCCTTGGCTATGCCGGAAAAATTCCGGAAAGGACGTGCTGAAAATGCCTGATTATACGAATTACACAAAGCAGGAAATGCAGGCCTTCGCCATCGCCAAAAACATTCAGGCGAACCAGATTGTCATTGTGGGAACAGGCCTGCCGCTGATCGGCGCATCCCTCGCCAAGCGGATTATCTGTCCCTCCTGCCACCCCATCGTGGAGAGCGGCCTGATGGACTGCGACCCCGTGGAGGTACCCCGCAGCGTGGGCGACAACCGCTTTATGGCACACTGCGCCGTGCAGTGGCCCAACGTCCGCTTCATCGGCTTTGAGGCCAACGAGTGGCTTCACGGCGAGGACCGTCTGATTGCCTTCATCGGCGGCGCACAGATCGACCCCTTCGGCAACGTGAACTCCACCTGCATCGGCGACTATCATCACCCCAAGACCCGCTTCACCGGGTCCGGCGGAGCCAACGGCATCGCCACCTACTGCAACACGGTCATCATGATGCAGCACCAGAAGCGCCGGTTCATCGACCAAATCGACTATGTGACCTCCTGCGGCTGGATGGACGGACCCGGCGGACGCGAGCGGGCGGGTCTTCCCGGCAACCGGGGCCCCCAGATGGTGGTCACGGACCTTGGCATTATGAAGTTTGACGAGGAAACCAAGCGGATGTACCTCGCTTACTACTACCCCTTCTCCACGCCCGAGATGGTGCAGGAAAACACGGGATTTGAAATCGACGTGAGCCACGCCCAGTTGATGGAGGGTCCCGATCCCGAAATCATCCGCATTATCCGGGAGGAGATTGACCCGGGTCAAGCGTTCATCAAAGTTCCCAAGGCATGATTTGTCCCTCCCGCCGTACAGACACTGCTTAAAAAGCCTCGCAGAGTTTTGCCGCCGGGGCGGAAAAATAAATTGGAATCCGTTTTCTCCGACGGCATGTACGTCGGGGAAAACTCCGCTCGATCTGCAAGTGTACGGAGGAGCCGCCTTTGGCGGTTCCTCCGTGCGCGCAGTCAGACCGCAATCCCTTTCAAAAAATTCGATCACGCGAATTTTTTGAAGCAACGCGAAAAAGGAGGATCCTATGCTGCACTATTCCGGAACCGTGTACCGTCCCCCCAGCGAGGCACACAGCCTGATCATTCAGGTAACTGTGGGTTGCAGTCACAACAAATGCGCCTTTTGCAACATGTACAAGGACAAGAAATTCTCCGTTACTCCGAGAGAGCAGGTGCTGGAAGACCTGCGCTGGGCGCGGGCCCACTATCCCCATGTAGAACGCTTTTTCCTTGCCGACGGAGACGCGCTGATTCTCCCGACAGACCGTCTTCTGGAGATTCTGGGGGATATCCGGACGCTGTTTCCCGAGTGCACCCGCATTTCCACCTACGCAAGCCCCAAGAGCATTCTGGGGAAAACTCCCGAGGATTTGTCCGCTCTTCGCGATGGGGGACTGGACTTTGCGTACCTTGGCCTTGAGACGGGGAACGAAGCGCTGCTTCAAAAAATCAACAAGGGCGTGACGGTTGCCCAACAAATTGAGGCAGGTCAAAAGCTGAAGGCCGCCGGGCTGACCCTCTCTGTCACCGCCATCAGTGGCCTTGCCGGCTCCAACGGGGACTGGCAGGCCCATGCCATCGACACCGCTAAGGCCCTGAGCGCCATCGGGCCAGACTTTATCGCCCTGCTGACCCTGCGCATCTATACCGGCACGCCTATGGCCGATTGGGTGGCAAGCGGCGAATTGGTAACCCCCACGCCCATGGAGCTAATCCGGGAGACAAAGCTTCTTCTGGAGCATATCGACTGCCCCGGCGCGGTGTTTCGCTCCAACCACGCCAGCAACTATTTGGTACTGGCAGGAAACCTGAATCAGGACCGGGACCGGCTCATCGCCGAGTGCGAGGAAGCCCTGCGGGGCGAAGCGCCGCTGCGCAAATATGTGGAGCTGGGGCGCTAACGCTCCTTCCCGGAGTGAATTTGTCCAATGGCCGCGTTTTTCGCACAGGCGGCCCACTCTGAAGATATGAAAAACACCCCTCCGATGCAAAAGCGTCGGAGGGGTGTTGTTGATTGGAATGAAGTCTCCCGCTATTTTAAAACGGTGGACAGCTCCCGGTTCATGGTCACGGTGATACGGGGCAGATCGTGAAGCCCCCATTTCAAATCCGCAATTTTCGGTTTTGTCACCGCCGTGACGGGAAACAGCCGGTTTACAAGCTCCTCCGCGTCTGGCTCCTTCAGGCCGAAGGGATACGCAAAAAAGACGGGGGCCTGCCCCACTTTCTCCTTAATTAGGTCATAGCTCCTTTGGATATCGTCCAGAACCCGGGTCTGAAACAATTCGTCAGTCTCTCCGGGCCTGCGCTGAATCCCATTGATGCCGCCGGGTACAAAGCTTCCCCCCAAGTCTCCCAGATTGTGAAGCTCATAGCTGTGGGAGCCGATCTCTACCAGCCCCGACCCGGTCATTTCCCTGCACATATCCCAAGTGAGGAAGTTATCGGTCGGAAGCTCCGGCATCTCCACAATGATGGAAATAACCGCCTTCGTCTGATATCTCTGCAAAAGCGGGTACAGCAGCTCATAGTTGCTGCGGTATCCGTCGTCAAAGGTAATCAACACGGGCTTTTCCGGCAGAGGATCTCCTTTCGCCAGCTCCCGGGGCAAAACCGTTTGATATCCACGGTCCCTCAGCCAGCACAAATCCTTTTCCAAACGGCTCTCAGTGACGGTCATGTCGTTGCATTCTGTCCCGTCCGCCACCACATGGTGATACATCAAAACCGGAAGGGGCGTCCTCCCGTGGGCCGATACCCTCCATATGCCCAGCCCGCTAACCAGAGCCGCTGCCACAAGGGCGGCGATTCCCCACCTGCTCCAAACATGCCTTTTTTTCGGACGCGTATGCCGCTTCAAACCTGTCAGCTCCTTTTCAGTAGAACGATTTTTACTCTCATTTTATTAAGACGGTGGCGGCACCCAAAAAGTAACGCCGTTTGTATAGTGATATTATATTTTTTTAAAGAAACAGTTTAATTAAAAAGCAGTTAATGGTATATGCCAAATAAAGCTTGACATTTTTAAAGAGCGCAGTATAATGCAGTTAATTGGTATATACCAAAAAGCACACTTGGAGGAACTTACTTTGCCAAGACCAAAAAAATGCAGAAGGGTCTGCTCCCTTCCGCCCAGCTCCGCCTTTGTCCCGGTCAACGGCGGCGCGCAAAAGCAGTCGGTTATCCTGACGGTGGACGAATACGAAACCGTTCGTCTCATCGACAGGGAGGGGCTTTCTCAAGAGGAATGCGGCGCGTACATGGAAATTGCCCGCGCCTCGGCCCAGCTGATTTACGCGTCGGCCCGCAAGAAAATTGCGTCCGCGCTGGTGGACGGCCTTCCCCTAAAAATTGAGGGAGGCGACTACCGTCTGTGCAGCGGCACGGAGGCTTCGTGCGGCTTTGGCGGCTGTGGCCGACATCGCCGCTGCTGCGGTCAACCCGACACACAATTAACAGGAGGAATTTTGATGAAAAAAATTGCGGTCACCTATGAAAATGGAAGTGTCTTTCAGCACTTCGGCCACACGGAGCAGTTTAAAATCTACGACGCGGAGGACGGGAAAATTACCGGCTCCTCCATGGCGGATACCAACGGCAGCGGACACGGGGCGCTGGCGGCCTTTCTGGGTGGACTGGGCGTGGACGCCCTGATCTGCGGCGGCATCGGCGGCGGTGCACGAACGGCCTTGTCCGAGGCAGGCATTCAGATTTACGGCGGCGTATCCGGCAGCGCCGACGAAGCCGCGGCGGCACTGCTTGCCGGAAGCCTAGCCTATAATCCCAACGCGTCGTGCAGCCATCACCACGACGAAGAACACGCCCACACCTGCGGTGAGCACGGCTGCGGTGAGCAACATCACGGAGAACACCGCCACGGTGGTGAGCATTCCCACGGAGAGCATCGCCGTGGGGAGCATCGCAGCAAAGAGCAGCACTGAGGCGAACACATTCGGGGACGGCCTGTTTTACAGGCCGTCCCCGGTCTTCTGAACCGTGTCTGGTCCGAAACCTTTGTCGGACATAAAACGTCTTTATTATAAAGCCACCGGCTCAAGCTTCGTCACACATACGCGCCACGCAATTGCTGTAAAGCCGGTA
>DKLF01000025.1 GCA_002455655.1 Oscillibacter sp. UBA6647
ACTCCACACCTCTTCTTGAATGTCCTCCACAGAGCGAATCTGTCCCTCTCTGGCGCAGTTCACCACCGTCCAGTCAAGGTCCCGGGCAATCTTGCGGGCATTCTCCCGGCATTCCTGCAGATATGCGTCGTCCTGCTCATGGATGTCTGCTTTGATCCCGGTGCTGCGCTCCCTCTGACGGAGCATCTGTTCCGATAGTTCCGTGGGCAAATCCAGATAGATCACCAGATCGGGCTTTGGAAGCCCCATACGGCAATACTCCAAATCAAACAGCCAGTTTAAAAAGTCTGTCCGCTCGGCGGGCGGAAGCTTCGACGCCTGATGCACCGCGTTGGAGGTGGTGTACCGGTTGGCAAGAATCAGTCCCCCTGCCTCGTAGGCTGCGCCCCAGTCCTGCTTATAGGAGGCGTACCGATCCACCGCATACAGCGCGGAGGCAGCGTAAGCGCTGACATCGCCGGGGTTTTTCCCAAGCGCCCCATCCAGATACAATCTGGCAGGCTCGGCAAAGGGGTTTCCGTACCGGGGAAAGTCAATCTCCAAAAAGGGCACGCCCATTTTCTTCAGTCTCTCTCCCAGCAGCCGGGCCTGCGTGGCTTTGCCGGACCCGTCGGTTCCCTCGAACACAATCAGCTTTCCGTTCATTTCCGCCGTCTCCCCTCTGCCCGCACATGAATCAGAAACAGCGGCAGCTTCATCATCCGCCCAAGGCGGCGGGGCTCTTTGCACAGTCTGTAAAACCACTCCAGCCCGTGGCGGGACCAAAATTCCGGAGCGCGCTCCACCCGGCCCGCGAATACGTCCAGACTTCCTCCCAGACCGCACAGCAGACGTGCTCCTGTGGCCTCTCCGTTTTTCGCCATCCACATCTCCTGCTTCGGCGCGCCGAGGCACACAAACACACAGTCCGCACCACTAAGGCGGATAGCGTCCACCACAGGTGCGTCCTCTTTAAAATACCCGTCGTGGGTCCCGGCAATTCTCAGACCGGGATAGCGGGCCGCAAGGCGGGTCCCCGCCTCCTCCGCAACCCCCGGCTTCGCCCCCAGCAGGTAGAGAGACTTCCCCTCCTCCGCCAGTTTCCCCATCAAGTGCTCTGCAAATTCAATCCCCGGCGTTTTTTCCTTTAGGGGGGTCCCCAGCATCGCCGCACCCTTAATGACGCCGATGCCGTCCGGCAAAACCAGCGCCGCGCCGTTCACGACGCTTAGAGCCGCCGGGTCCTCCCGGCAAAGCTCTATAATTTCGGGGTTGGGGGTCGCGACATAATGCGCTCCCTCCGTATTCAAAAGGCGCTGCCCCTCCGCCACGGCCTCCGCCATGGTCAAATTGTCAAAGCCCACGCCCAACACATCAATCCGCATGGAAACACCTCGTACATTTTTCACACTCATACAGCTCTGCATTATATCATATCCGGGGACCTTTGTCCAACGCAAAAATTCCTGAATTTGTCCGTGCTCTCCACAGGGACAGCGGGCAAAACGCACCTCGCCACAGAAAAAAAGAGCGGACGTTGCGTCCGCTCTTTTTACTATTTCAATCAGGCGTCGATGCCCCGGGAGGTCAGGTATTTCTTGACCATCAGCGCCACCTTAAAGGTGATGGCGTCGTCAAATTCCCGAAGGTCCAGCCCCGTAAGCTTTTTGATTTTCTCCAACCGGTACACCAGCGTGTTGCGGTGGACAAACAGCTTTCTGGCGGTTTCGGAGACATTGAGGTTGTTTTCAAAGAACTTGTGGATGGTGAACAGTGTCTCCTTATCCAGCGCATCGATGGGATTTTTCTTGAATACTTCCTGTAAGAACATCTCGCACAGAGTGGTGGGAAGCTGATAAATCAGGCGGCCAATGCCAAGGTTTTCATAATTGATGACGTATTTCTCCGTGTCAAAAACCTTGCCCACCTCAATGGCGATCTGCGCCTCCTTATAGGACTTGGCCAAATCACGCAGATGGGTTGCCACGGTGCCGATGCCCACCACGGCGGCGGGCTCGCCGCTTACCTGAAGCGCCTCTTCAATGGAAGCTGCAATCTTGTTCAGTTCGCGGACGCCGGCCCCTTCTGGAAGCTGGCAGATCAAAACCACGTTCCCTTCGCCCACGGAGAGAACAAAATCGTTCTGCCGGTCGGGATACAGGGTTTGAATCGCGTCCGTGGGGACGGACTCGGTCTTTTTCAGGGAACGAATGACAAACACGCCCCGGGCCACGTCGCTGGAAACCCGCAGCTCCTTGGCACGCATATAAATGTCGCCCAGCATGATGTTGTCGGTGATAATATCCTTGATAAAGGAGCCGCGGTCGTGCTTTTCCTCATAATAGGACTTGGCGGAATTCAGCGCCACAGCGGCAAGGGCGCAGACTGTTTTGCTGATTTCGTTGTCGCCGAAGGCAAACGCGGCATAGTCAAACTGCGCCCCCCAGCCGTTCAGCGCCTTGAACGTCTTTCCGGAGGAAACCACCATGCTCCCCCCTGCGGTATTGATCGCGGGGACAAACTCCGCCCACCGCTGCCCGATCATGGAAAGCTCGCTGCACGCGATGACGATTCCCTCTCCGTCGATCACGCCCACCGTCCGGTCCGCGTTCTCCTTGAGCTGCAGGACTACATTCTGAAAAATTCTTCCCGACATTGCCGGCCCTCCTAGCGCACATTCTGCGTTTTTCTTTGTGCATTCTGTCAATGCCCATATTATATCGACATTTTTGTGAAAATGCAAGACTTTTTTTCTTTTTTCAACAAATTTTTAGACGGCTTTTTGTGTGATATTAAGCTTTCAACCGATTCCGCTTTCACCGTTTTGTAACATCTGCCGCTCCTCCTCTGCCAGAAGCCGAAAACCGCCGGAGTCCAGCGCCGTATCCAGAGTCAATTT
This sequence comes from Oscillibacter sp. UBA6647, assembly GCA_002455655.1. GTDB lineage: Bacteria > Bacillota > Clostridia > Oscillospirales > Oscillospiraceae > Oscillibacter. The sequence goes on from DKLF01000025.1 coordinate 2,879, forward strand.
GCCCATGGACAGCCGCTTGAGATACAACACAGGCTTCCCCCGAAACGCCAGCATACGCTTCACCTGATGAAACTTTCCTTCTCGAAGAGTCACAAGGCACTCGCTCGTCCCCCCTGCGGACAGAATTTCAAGGCCCGCCGGAAGGCAGACAAGTCCGTCCTCCAGCGTCATGCCCGACTCGAACGCACGGCTGTCCTCTTCCTCCAGCCTCCCAGCCGTTCTTGCATAATACACTTTGTCCACATGGTATTTCGGGGAGAGGAGCCGATGTGCGGTCTGTCCGTCGTTTGTCAGCAAAAGCAGCCCCTCGGTGTCCTTGTCCAGCCGCCCCACTGGAAACAGCCCCAGCTTTTGCAGCTCGGTTGGCAGAAGGTCCAGAACGGTTTGTCCCCGCCCGTCCTCCGTTGCGGAGAGAACGCCCGCAGGCTTGTTCAGCATCACCCATGTGTATCGAGACAGCACAACAGGCTCCCCATCCACCGCAAGAACCGCAGTCTTCGGGTCGTACTTCGTCTCCGGCGAGGGCGCGGGTGCACCGTCTGCCAGAACCCGGCCCTGCTTCACCAGCAGCTTTACCTCACGCCGGGACCATTTCCCGGTTCCGGAAAGCAGCTTGTCCAGTCTCTGCATTTCCACGGCTTACTCCCCCCTTTCCATTGCGATTGTCCTTAATTTTAGCATATCCCGGCGGCGAATGGAATAAGGAAATGACGGAAGGGTAGGAGAGTTTGTCCGAAGCGTCATGGTTTTGCGCGCGGCAGCCTGCGGCGCGCGGGGAGAAAGGGATGGTTGTTTATGTTCATCTGGACGGCGCATCTGCGAAAGAAACGGGTGCTTGCGGCAGTGGTGCTGCTTGCCGCGCTGGCAATTCTGCTGGTGGTACTCGGAGGTATTTTCCGCAGTCCGGCGGAGAAGGGCGCCGCGCGGCTGGACACGGAGGAGGCCCGCAACGGCTACTTAAAGGAGCTGGGCTGGGAGGTTTCCCCCGACCCGGTATCCACCCTGCAAATCCGCATTCCAGACCCCCTGACAGAGGATTACGAGGCTTACAACGATCTTCAACGGGAGCAGGGCTTTGATTTGGCGGAGCTGAAGGGCCAACAGGTCACCCGCTATACATACAGCGTTTTAAATTATCCGGGGCATCCTGATGGCGTGCAGGTAAATCTGTATCTCTGCGAGGGGCTTCCGGCGGCAGGGGACATCATTGTCACCGGGGCAAATGGTTTTCAGGCGGGTTTGGACTTTCCTGAATAAGTGCACTTTAAATTTCCCGCTCCGGGCCAAAAAAATTCAACATGCCGCCGCCCGCCGTAAAACTACGGCGGGCGGCAGTATTTTCAAAGAGGAATGCGCGTTTAATTCTTGGTATGAATGGCTCGCTTTTCCACGTTCAGCGCCGCCTCACGCATCGTCTCCGTGACGGTGGGATGACTGTGAATCGTGGAGATCAGCTCCTCCACCGTGGCCTCCAGCCGCAGCGCCAGCGCACCCTCGGCGATGAGGTCCGTGGCCCGGGGCCCGATGATGTGCATACCCAAAACCTCGCCGTATTTCTCGTCGGCGATGATCTTCACCAAACCCTCGCCTCCATTGAGAATCAGAGCCTTTCCGTTGGCACTCATGGGGAATTTGCCAACCTTGTAAGCAATGCCCTTCGCCTTGCACTGCTCTTCGGTGAGACCAACTCCTGCGGCCTCCGGCTCCATATACACGCAGGTGGGGTTGGTCTTCTCGTCGTATACCGCAGACACGCCGCAGATATTTTCCGCAGCCACCTCGCCCATAGCGGAGGCGGTGTGGGCAAGCTGGGCATAGCCCAGCACACAATCGCCGATGGCATACACGCCGGGAACGCTGGTTTCCATTTTCTCATTGACGATGATGCGGCCCCGGTCGTTGTTCAGCCCGGCGGCCTCCAGATTGAGCGACGCGGTGTTGGCGCGGCGGCCGATTGCCACCAAAACCTTCTCCGCTTCAAAGCTGACGGTTTCACCAGCCTTATTTTTGCAGACGACCTTTGCGCCCACGGGAGAGGACTCTACGGCCTGCACGGGGCACTCCAAATGGAACTCCATGCCCATCTTCTTCATGTGAGCCACGCCGATTTCCGTAAGGTCGCTGTCCAGCATGGGCAGCATGTGGTCCAGCGCTTCCACCACCGTGATTTTCGTACCAAAGGCGGAGTAGGCACAGGCCAGCTCCAGTCCGATCACGCCGCCGCCGATGACCACCATGCTCCCCGGCAGCTTCTCAAGGCTGAGTGCGCCGGTGGAGTCGATGCAGTTGGGGTTTTCCTTCAATCCGGGGATGGGCGGCGCGAAGTTGACGGAACCGGTGGCCACGATGATCGCGTCGGCAGTCATGGTTTCAGAAGACCCGTCAGCCTTTTTCACCAGCAGGGTCTTGGGTGCGGTAAAGGCCGCCTCGCCGTCAAGCTTTGTCACCTTATTCAGTTTCAGAAGACCCGCCACACCGGAGGTCAGTTTTTTGGAAATATCATTTTTGTGGGAAATCACCTGTGGGAAATCCACTGTAACGCTGTCGACCTTTACACCAATTTCCGATCCCTGCTCCTTAATCTGAGAGATCAGCTCCGCGCTGTGGAGCAGGCATTTCGTGGGAATACAGCCAATGTTCAGGCATGTGCCGCCCAAATGCTCCCGCTCAATGAGCGTTACCTTTGCACCAAGCTGCGCGGCCCGGATCGCGGCAACATAGCCGCCAGGACCGCCGCCCACCACCAAAACGGTCTTCGCGCCAACCGTTGACGCGGCTGCCGCCGGAGTGGATGCGGGTGCGGCAGCGACGGGTTCCGCTGCGGGGGCAGCGGATGCGGTGGCTGCTCCACCCGCGGTGGGAACTGCCTCTCCCGGCTGGCCGATGTAGGCCACCACGGTCTTGCACGCCACCGTCTCTCCCTCACCCACCATAATTTTCAGAAGCGTGCCGTTGGTGTCGCACTCCACGTCGTTGGTCAGCTTGTCCGTGGCCACGGAGTACAGGATGTCCCCCGCTTTTACGGCGTCGCCCTCTTTTTTCTTCCACTCCTCGATGGTGCCCTCGGTCATCGTCAGGCCCATTTTCGGCATCAGAACTTCAATTGCCATAATAAATGTCCTCCTACAATATAAATT
>DKLF01000163.1 GCA_002455655.1 Oscillibacter sp. UBA6647
GCTGCACGGTCCACACGCTTTCCGCCGGGGCCTCCACGCTGATCCACAGGTGGTCCTTGAAGGGGCCGCGTCCATGAAGCCGCCGGGCATCCCGATAGATACGGGAAACGCGGCCCCGGAGAGGAAGCTCCGGCCTCTGCTCTGAAAACCAGTCGTACAGCTCGTCCCCCAGCTCCTTCATCGGGCGGTAAAAGCTGGATAAATAAATTTCCTTATGCGCCTCGAACCACGGCTTTTCATTGTTGAAGCGGATGCCCCACATAAAATCCACCGTTTCGTCCGTAAAGCCATTGAACATGATTGCCTCCCGTTCCGTTGTTTTTCCAAATTGCAAGGTCGGCGGCACAAATCGCCGCAGTTTTTTCTACAAAGATATCATACCACCGATTTTTCCAAAAAGGAATTGAAAAATTCATTTTTAGGGTGAAAAGGTTTGCTTTGACCTCTGTCCGTGCTATACTGTACAAATACTTCTGTAAAATACGGGAGTCTGCGGCTGCCCGAACTTATGAAAATCGGAGGGATTCGTTTATGAAGCTCGATTATACAATCTGGGACCCCACCAAAAATATCACCCTGCTGGTTTCCACCCCTGTTCCCCGTGACATGCAGCCCGAGGTGGCGGCAAAACTGATGGCTGACCGGCCTCAGGTGGAGCAGGTGGGCTTTATCGAGCCTGCAACCCTCCCCGGCGCGGCACTGCGCCTGCAAATGATGGGCGGCGAATTTTGCGGCAACGCCTCCATGTCCGCCGCGGCCTATGCCGCGGACAGGGACGGGCTGACGGCTCCCGAGGTTCCGCTGGAAGTCTCCGGCCACGAGGGCATTCTCACCTGCCGTCTTGACCGGCGGGAGGACGGGCTGTGGGGCACCGTGAACATGCCCCTGCCCGTGGAGATTACCACAGCGGAGCTTCCCGGTGGGATTTCCGTCCCCGCCGTGGTGTTTGACGGCATTGTCCACTGCATCGCCCCCGCCGGGACCCTTTCCCGTGAAGCGGCGGAATCCGCCATCCGCCCCCTGTGCGCCGCGCTGGACGCGGACGCCTGCGGTATTATGCTCTATGATGGGGCCGCAGGCTCCATCACGCCGCTGGTCTATGTCCGCTCCACTGACACGGCGGTGTGGGAGTCCGGCTGCGGCAGCGGCAGCGCCGCCGTGGGGTCGTATCTCGCTTCTCAGGCGGGAGAAAGCGCCTCCGTGGACCTTCGCCAGCCGGGGGGAACCATCACCGTTTCGGCAGCATGGGAAAACGGGCGTGTCCCTGCCCTGACCATTACCGGCCGGGTGGCGCTGGCGGAGCGGGGAAGCTGCGAACTGTAAATATTTTTCGCCATTTTTGCAGTGTCGTACATAGAAACTGCCTAAATGTAAATTTTATTCGATAAACCTGATTTTCTTTGCATTTTTCAAAAAGGTGTGGTATGCTTATCGTTGCTTTTGGCGACTGCCTATTTATATAAGGAATATCATTCCGACTTTTTCTCCCAAAAAGCCGGGTCAGAAAGGATCTTTAATCACCTATGAGCTTCATGAAGAAAATTTTCGGAGATTACAGCTCCCGCGAGCTCAAGCAGATTTATCCCATCGTCGATAAAATCGAGGCGCTGAGCGACGAGTACAAAGCGCTGAGCGACGAAGCACTGCGGGGCAAGACCGCCCAGTTTAAAGAGCGTCTGGCAAACGGCGAGACGTTGGACGCCATCCTGCCGGAGGCATTTGCCACCGTGCGGGAGGCTGCGGACCGCGTGCTGGGCCTGCGGCCCTACCGCGTGCAGCTGGTAGGCGGCGTGGTGCTGCATCAGGGCCGCATCGCGGAGATGAAGACCGGCGAAGGCAAGACCTTGGTCGCCACCCTCCCCGCCTATCTCAACGCACTGACCGGCGAAGGCGTTCACATCGTCACGGTGAACGATTATCTTGCCAAGCGCGACAGCGACTGGATGGGCAAGGTTCACCGTTTCCTCGGCCTGGAGGTGGGCCTGATTGTCCACGGACTTACCACCGCCCAGCGGCAGGCGGCCTATAACGCCGACATCACCTACGGCACCAACAACGAGATGGGCTTTGACTATCTTCGTGACAATATGTGCATTTACTCCGCGGAGCTGGTCCAGCGGGGCCACGCCTTTGCCATCGTGGACGAGGTGGACTCCATCCTGATCGACGAGGCCCGCACCCCCCTGATCATTTCCGGACAGGGTGAAAAATCCACTCAATTATACGACATGGCGGAGATGTTTGTCTCCCGCCTGAAAAAGCGTGTTGTGGCCGAGGTCGACAGCAAGGAGGAGGACGACGAGAACGAGTCCGCCGACTACATTGTGGACGAGAAGGGTAAAACCGCCATGCTCACCGCCAACGGCATTGAAAAGGCGGAGCAGTTCTTCCACCTCGAAAACCTGTCCGACCCCGAAAACTCTACCCTGTCCCACCACATCAATCAGGCCATCAAGGCCCACGGCGTGATGAAGCGGGACATCGACTATGTGGTGCAAAACGGCGAAGTCATCATCGTGGATGAGTTCACCGGCCGTCTGATGTTCGGGCGGCGGTATTCCGCCGGGCTGCATCAGGCCATCGAAGCCAAAGAGCATGTGACCGTTGCCAGCGAGAACAAGACGCTGGCCACCATCACCTTCCAGAATTATTTCCGCCTGTACGAAAAGCTCTCCGGCATGACCGGAACGGCCATGACCGAGCAGGAGGAGTTCGGCACCATCTATAATCTGGACATCATCGAGATTCCCACCAACCGCCCCAACCAGCGCAAGGACAACCACGACGTGGTGTACAAGACGGAGGCGGGGAAATACCGCGCCGTCATCCAGCAGATCAAGGAGTGCCACGAAAAGGGCCAGCCGGTGCTGGTGGGCACGGTGTCCATCGAGAAGAACGAGATTCTAAGCGAGCTTTTGGGCCACGAGGGAATTCCCCACAGCATCCTCAACGCCAAGAACCACGAAAAAGAAGCGGAGATCATCGCGCAGGCAGGCAAGCTGGGCGCCGTCACCGTGGCCACCAACATGGCGGGCCGCGGCACCGATATCATGCTGGGCGGCAACGCCGAATATATGGCGCAGGCGGATTTGCGCAAGGCCGGTATGTCCGACGAGTTGATCGGCGAGGCCACCGGCTACGCCGAAACCGACAGCGAGGAGATTCTGGACGCCCGGAAGCGGTACGCCGAAGCCTTCGCCCGCCACAAGTCTGAGATTTCCAATGAAGCGGAAAAGGTCCGGGATGCTGGTGGCCTGTTCATTATCGGCACCGAGCGCCACGATTCCCGCCGGATTGACAATCAGCTCCGCGGCCGCGCCGGCCGTCAGGGCGACCCCGGCGAAACCCGGTTCTATATCTCCCTCGAGGAC
>DKLF01000065.1 GCA_002455655.1 Oscillibacter sp. UBA6647
TAATTTATATTGTAGGAGGATTGTCATGAATCGTACTTTGATCTGTCAGATACTGAACCACGAAATGATGCTGGCCACCGGGTGTACGGAGCCGGCGGCGATTGCCTTGACCGCTGCTGTCGCACGGGAGCACTTGGTGGGGGAGCCAACCCACGTAAAGGTGCTGGCCAGCGTCAACATCATCAAGAACGCAATGGCTGCCGGCATACCGGGAACGGAGTGCACCGGCATGAACTACGCGGCGGCACTTGGCGCTGTGTGCGGACGAGTGGAGCGCCGATTACAGGTGGTGGACGGCGCTTCGCCGGAGGATGTGGCCAGGGCCTTGGAGCTGGTGCAAAGCGGCCAGGTGGAGATGGGCCGGACGAAGGAACCGGATAAGCTCTATGTAGAGGTGGAGCTGACCAACGACGCGCATCAGTCCCGCGCGATTATCCGGGGAGCCCACACCAATGTGACATTGGTGGAGGCGGACCACAAAGCGCTGGAGACGGCTGCACAGGAAGCTGCCGCCGATCCCATCACGCCGCAGGTCATTAAGGATACCTTGAGCATTCAGACGATTTATGAATTCGTGGAAACGCTGGACCGGGAAAAAGACGACCTGCACATGATTGAGCAGGCCATCAAAATCAACAGTGAAATTGCAAAGGTGGGCGCGGAGGGCAACTTCGGCCTGAACGTGGGGCGGCACATCCGCAAAAGTCAGGAATCCGGCCTGATGGGCAGTGATGTGATGCTGGAAGCGGTGGCCGTCACCTCCAGCGCGGCGGACGCCCGCATGGCGGGGGCCAACGCGCCGGTGGTCACAAATTCCGGCTCCGGGAATCAGGGTATTACCGCAACGATGCCCATTGTCTCTGCGGCGAAGTCCCTGAAGATTGACGACGAGCGGATGTTCCGAGCCGTGACGCTGAGCCATCTCATATCCATCCACATTCACGCGGACTTCGGTCTTCTCTCCGGCCTTTGCGGTGCCACCATCGCCGCCACGGGCGCTGCCTGTGGACTGGTGTACTTACTGGGAGGTGGTTTACAACAGGTCGGCTACGCTGTCAACAATATGCTGGGAGACGTGACGGGGATGCTGTGCGACGGGGCAAAGGCTGACTGCGCGCTGAAAATCTCCACCTGCGTGTTTACCTCTTTCCACTGCGCGGCAATGGCTCTGCGGGACGAAACCGTGAAGCACACCGACGGCATTGTGGAGAAGGACCCGGAGGTGACCATCGCCAACTTTGTGAAGCTTGGCAACGACGGTTCGCCCAAAATGGACGACCTTGTGCTGGATATGCTGCTGCAAAAGGGAAGATAACGTCGGATACGGATGGGCGGGGAAGGCTATGCTTTCCCCGCCCGTTCCTTTGCACGCTTTTCCAAGGATTCTCCTTGTCATGAAAGGAAAAAACTGCTATAATGTGGGCATTGACTTTAAAATGCGTTTAACACAAGGAGATTACTTTGCTGCATTATATTCAGGCGCTGCTTGCGCAGCTTGACCTTGCCTCCATGCTGGATGCGGTGCTGCGGGTAGCATCCGTCCTTCTGTGTCTGACGGTGCACGAGACGTGCCACGGTCTGGCCGCCCTGTCCCTAGGGGACAAAACCGCAAAGGAACTGCACCGGCTGTCTTTAAATCCCCTGCGGCACATCGACTGGTTTGGACTTGCCATGATGTTTACCGTGGGCTTTGGCTGGGCGAAGCCCGTTCCGGTGGACCCGCGCTATTTCAAGGACCCGAAGCGGGGAATGGCGCTGACGGCGCTGGCGGGGCCGCTCTCCAATTTAGCATTGGCGCTGGCGCTGCTTTTTGCCAGCCGTGGGATTTACATGTACGCGGAGTATACGCCGGCGTGGGACGGCATTTTCAATTTTCTGCATTCCACCGCCATTCTCTCCATCGGGCTGGGGCTGTTTAACCTGATCCCCATTCCGCCGCTGGACGGGTCAAAGGTCTTGGGCGCACTGTTGCCCGATCAGGCTTATTTCACGCTGATGCGCTACGAGCGGTACGGAATGCTGCTTTTGTTGCTGCTCTCTTTTGCAAATGTGGGTGGAGGACTGATTGGCCGAGGTATCTACGGCGTGTACACCGCTATGGTGAACCTGATTTATTGAGGTGAACGATTGTTGGACAGTCCCGTATTCAAGCTGGAAAAAGTGGTCCGGGCCAAAGCGCAGGAAGAAATGCAGGACTTTGAGGGGCCGCTGGACTTAATTTTATTTTTGCTTGGTAAAAACAAGCTGGAGATTCAGGACATTGCCATCTCCCTGATTTGCGGCCAGTACCTTTCCTGGCTGGAGGCCCGCAAGCAGATGGATTTGGAGGTGGCCAGCGAATTTATCTCCATGGCCTCCCATCTCATCTATCTCAAGACGCGGATGCTTCTGTCCATTGAGGATGAGGAGGCTCGGGGTGAAATGGACGCGCTGATCAAGTCGTTGGAAGAGCGCCGCCGGAGTGAAAGCTACGGTGTTGTGAAGGCGGCGGCCAAGCGGCTGGAGCCCATGGGGGAGTTTGGCCGTAGCATTGTTCTCCGCCAGCCGGAACCGGTGGAACGGGGAAAGATTTTTGAATACGATCAGGACCCGGTGGATCTGATTCTGGCCATGGCGGACATTCGGGAGCGTTCGGAGCGGACGCTCCCGCCCCCCAGAGCGGCCTTTGCCGACATCGTACGCCATGAGCCATATCCCGTGGAGAGCAAGGCAAGGGAGATTATCCAGCGGCTTAAAAGTGAGGGGATTACCCGATTTTTGCTGTTGTTCCGGGGAAACCGGACCCGCAGCGAGGTGGTAGCCACGTTTTTGGCGGTGCTGGAGCTGTGCCGCGCCAGCATCATTCGGCTGGCCGGATCCGAGACGGACTGCACCGTGAAGCAGGAGCAGGAGCTGCCCGAAAATCTGACACTGTAAGGAAAGCGGCATGGAAAATTTGGACATGAAGGAAATCGAGTCCGCCGTGGAGGGTATTTTGTTTGCCTCCGGCGACCCGGTGCATATCGACCGCATCTGCATCGCGCTGGAGGCGGACCGCCCCACGGCGGAGCGGGTGCTGCAAAACCTGATGGATCACTATGCCTATGACCGCCGGGGCGTACGGCTGCTCCATGTGGAGGATACGTGGCAGCTATGCTCGGCGCCGGACTATGCGGAGGTAATCCGCAGGGCCTTTGAAATCCGAAAGCCCGCCAAGCTCAGCCAGCCCGCGCTGGAGGTGCTGACGGTCATCGCCTATTATCAGCCCGTGACCCGGGCATATGTGGACCAGATTCGGGGTGTGGACAGCGCCTATACTGTGGGACTGCTGCTGGACCGAAAGCTGATTGAGGATTGCGGGCGGCTTCAGGTACCGGGGCGGCCCCGGCTGTACCGGACCACGAAAAATTTTCTCCGCTCGTTTCATCTCCACTCGCTGGAGGATTTGCCGGAACTTCCGGATTTTGGCGGCGCCGGACAGATGCGCCTGGGAGATAACGGTGAGATTTTGGACCCGGAGGGCGAACTGCGGGAGACCGAGGAGAACGACGGGGCGAAACAAGGCGAATAAGCCTTGCCGCCCGGGAATGCCGCGGAAGGAGGGGGAACCTTGCTCTTACTGAAGATTCTGGTTGGTCTGGCGATTTTATTTCTCCTGCTGTGCAGGGTGCGGCTGGGCATCCGGGTGGACATTGCCGAGATCGTCTCGGCGGACGTGGCCGTTGGCTTCCTGCGCTTTCGGGTTGTGCCCGCCAAGGGCGGGGCAAAAATAATTGCCAAGCCCAAAAAAGAAAAAAAGAAAAAAAAGCCGAAAGACCTGACAAAAGCCGTGAAGAAAATTCCTATACCCACGGTGGAGGACTTAAAATCCGCATATCATATCTTTCGGGGGCCAATGAGAAAAATTTTGCTGCGGATTGGACGAGGCATCCGCATCCACCCTTTGTCACTGTCAGCAACACTTCCGGGGCAGGAGGACCCCGCGGCGGCGGCGGAAAACTATGGCCGCGTCTGCGCAGCCATGTGGACGGTGATGCCGCTGCTGGAAGAACTGATCGATATTCCCAAGCCGTCCTTGCATGTGGGCGTGGATTACGACTTAGAGCATGTTTACATCCGGGGGCATGTGGGTGTTTCCATCCGCGTTGGAACGCTGTTGTCCATGGGGTTTGGCGCGCTGATTCCAAGCGCGCGCTGGTTTATAAAATTTTATCGGGCTCATAAAAACGACAAACCGCGGCAGGAAAAAGCGGCCGAGACAGAAGTGCCGAAATCTGCCGCATAGAAAGGAAATTGCTATGGATAATACTGTTGAAAAGAAGCACCCGCTGAACGACCTGATGCGCTCCACTATGGAAAAAATTCGCGAAATGGTGGACACCAATACCATCGTGGGCCAGCCGATTAACACGCCCGACGGCGTGACCCTCATCCCCATCTCCAAGGTCAGCTTCGGCTTTGGCAGCGGCGGAGGAGACTATGGCGCGACCCAGCCCCAAAATTTTGGCGGCGGCAGCGGCGCGGGCGTAAAAATTGTCCCCGTGGCGTTTCTTGTAATTAAGGACGGAACCACCCGCGTTCTGCCGGTTTCCCTGCCGCCGGTGTCCACCGTGGATCGGCTGGTGGATATGGCTCCGGATATTCTGGACAAAGTGGAAAAATATTTCGACAAAAAGAAGGAAAAAGAGGAGTTCTGACGGGGGTATACTAAGGTCACCTCAGTGGAAAGGTGATCGTGGATGAAAACTCGCTTCAAACGCTTCAAGGCGCTGCTTTGCGCCCTTTTATGTCTGTATAGTATTTTCCCTTGCAAGGTTGCGGCTGTCAGCACTTCTGCTACGTCTGCCATTTTAATGGACGTGGATTCAGGCAGGGTGCTGTATGCCCAAAACGAAAATAAAAGAATGCTGATTGCCAGCACGACGAAAATTATGACGGCGCTGGTGGCGCTGGAAAACGGGGAGCTGCGCGGCGCCGTGAAGGTTACGGCGGAGGCCGCCAATACGGAGGGCTCCTCCATGTACCTGAAGGCGGGGGAGAAGCTGACGCTGGAAACCCTGTTGTACGGGCTGATGCTCTCCTCCGGAAATGACGCGGCGGTGGCCGTGGCGCAGGGTGTGGCCGGCAGCACTGACAAATTCGTGAAGCTAATGAACCAAAAGGCGAAGGAATTGGGTATGAGCGGCACTTCCTTTGCAAATCCCAACGGGCTGGACGACGAAAAGCACTATTCCACCGCCAGAGACATGGCGGTGCTGGCCTGTGCCGCCATGAACAACGAATCATTTGCCCGCATCGTCTCCACCCGCAGCGTCACCGTGGGCGGGCGGACGCTGACCAACCATAACAAGCTGCTCTCCTATGTGGACGGCTGTATCGGATTGAAAACCGGTTATACCAAGGCCGCTGGCCGTACGCTGGTATCCTGCGCGCGGCGAAACGGACAGCGCTTGGTGGCGGTGACGCTGCAGGATGGGAACGACTGGGCGGACCACGCCGCGCTGTATGACTATGGTTTTTCTCAATATCCTGCTCACCGGGCCATGACCATCGGCGAAACGGTGGGGACGCTGGCGGTGACGGGGGGAGTGGGCACCGCAATCCCTGTGGTGGCGGCGGAGAGCTTTTCCTGGCCTCTGGCGCAGGGAGAGAAGCTAGAGGTTCGCTTTGAACTTCCGGAGAGTGTAAAAGCTCCGGTGACGGCGGGAACGAAAGTCGGACATGCTGTGTTTACCTTGAGCGGCAAGGAGATGGGGCGGGTGGATCTGCTATGCGGCGGCGATGCGCTGTCCGCCATCCAGCCTCCTTCAAGCCTGCTGCGCCGCATGGGTGAATTGCTGAAGAAGTGCTGAGTGCGCCGTCAGGCGGCGCGGAGTTTCGAAATATTCAGACCGTTTGGCGCGGGAAACCCATCCCGACGGTCTGGGGCCGCGCGGCAAGCGCGGCCTTTCCAATTTTGACACACAGAAGGGAGCGGCGGACATGGAGGAACGTCTGCAAAAGCTGCTGTCCGCCGCGGGGCTGTGCTCCCGCCGGGCGGCGGAGGAATGGATTACCGGCGGGCGGGTGACGGTGAATGGCCAGACCGCTTATTTGGGCGACCGGGCCGACCCGGACCGGGACGACGTGTGTGTGGACGGCGCTCCGCTTGGGCGGAAAGAACACAAAACCTACATATTGCTGAACAAACCCCGGGGCTATGTGACCACTCTTTCCGACGAGAAGGGTCGTCCCACGGTGGCGGAGCTGGTGAAGGATGTGGGGACGCGGGTGTTCCCTGTGGGGCGGCTGGATATGGATTCTGAGGGTCTTCTGCTGCTGACCAACGATGGGGCGCTGATGCAGCGGATGATTCACCCCAGCTTTCAGATTGATAAAACCTATGAGGTGGAGGTTTCCGGTTTCCGGGCTGGGGCGGACGCGGCTCTTGGGGCTGTTACGGAGCTTGAAGGGGAGCGTATTTCTCCGGCCACGGTGGCGGTGCTTTTCAAAAACGGGGACCGGGCGCGGCTAAGTGTGGTCATTCACGAAGGAAAAAACCGCCAGATTCGGCGTATGTGCGCCCAATGCGGGCTGACGGTCCTCCGGCTGCGGCGGGTGCGGGAGCACGCTTTGGAGCTGGGCGCGCTGCCGGAGGGGAAGTGGCGGTATTTAACTGTGGAAGAGCTGTCTGCGCTGCAAGCGCA
>DKLF01000155.1 GCA_002455655.1 Oscillibacter sp. UBA6647
CGTCCCCGGTCTTCTGAACCGTGTCTGGTCCGAAACCTTTGTCGGACATAAAACGTCTTTATTATAAAGCCACCGGCTCAAGCTTCGTCACACATACGCGCCACGCAATTGCTGTAAAGCCGGTAAACGCAGCCACACCCGGTTCTCTTGAGACACAGGCCGACGGCGGCAGCTTCCTCCGTTTAGTATGACCGGAAAACGCGCTTTTACAACGGAAGTCACAAACCATCCGGGACAGCGCTCAGCGCATATTTTACAGAAAATCTCCCGCATCTGCGCATCTTTAAAGGCGGCTGGGTCCGCCGGGCTTCGCTTGACAAGGCCGACCGTCTCCTTTAAAATGAGGGAAATCCATTGGGAGAACCGTTCTGGCAAGGGAGGACGGCTTTTGCAGCTCCGCGCCCTTGCCCGTCAGGAAAGGAGGCCCCCATGCGCCGCGAAGCAGTCCGAATCAGAATACTGGCAATCGCACTGCTGGCCACGCTTCTGGCGACAGCGTGGTTTGCGGAGTGGTACTCGGCGACGCACCTTCGCCACCGCTGCACAGGGGAAGACTGCACCGTCTGCGCGCGGATTACGGTCTGCCTGCAAGCGGTGGAAAAAACGGGAGACGCGGCCGTCGGCTCCGGCACTTTTTTCGGGAATGTTCTTTTTTATCCGGCGGCGGCGCTTCTTTTGTGCTGCGCCGCCCTTTTGTGTCCTTTGTCGCTGCTGAGGCTTAAAATTCGGCTGAACAATTGATTGCCCCGCAGGAGAAGAATTCGCCCCGGCTTTGGAAGACATACACGTCTTCCCAGCCAAGGGTGCTCTTTTCCTGCCTCTTTGTATCTGAAACAAAAAATAGGAGGCAATTTTACTGTGAAGCAGCCATTTTCTCCGCCGTTTGTGCGGCGACGGGAGGCGGTCTCCCCGCAAGGAGACTATATCCCGGTTTTCGCCATCACCGGCTTTCTGGACGCCGGAAAGACGACGCTTTTAAACAGCCTGATCCAATCCCGCCTGCGGGAGGGTATCAACCCACGCTGTATCTTTTTTGAGGAGGGCGAGGAGGACCTCGCCTCGTATGTGGAGGAGTTGAAGCCTCTTCGCCTTTCCATCCGGGAGGTGCAGCGAAACCCGGAGGCGGCATCCAAAAAAATCTATCAATACCTGCTGGAGCAGGACCCGGAGCAAATCGACGAAATCTGGGTCGAGTGGAACGGGATGCTGCCCATCCGGGATTTGCAGGCCCTCTTCCCCGCTCCAAGCCGACAAGTCACCATGACGACCGGAGACTTCTGCCGTCTCCAGAAAATTCTGCACGTAGGGGACGGAGAGGCGCTGGAGCGTCTGCTGGGCGGCGCAGGGGCCGCCTTGACCGATCAAATTTCGGGCTGCGACTTCATCGTGCTGCGAAACGCCCGGGACAAGGAGTTTCGCCGTCTGCGCCAGCTTTTGCGGGGACTGAATCCCGGCGTTTCCGTGCTGAGGTCTGATTGGCTCCGTGACATTGAAAAGGCCCTGCAAAAGCCCCGGCCCGCACCCAACACCTTTTTCCTTCTGAGCCTTGTTTACTTTTGCGTCGCCTACCTCCTGCTGCGGCTGGTATTGGGCGGAACCCGTGTAGACGGCGTGGTGAACGTATTTCTGGGCATCCTCTTGCAGGCGGTTCCCTTTTTGCTGATCGGTGTGCTGCTCTCTTCCGCAATTCAGGTGTTTATTTCCGACAAGCTGATTGCGGAAAAATTTCCAAAGCACCCGGCAGGCGGCTTTTTGTTTGCCTTACTGGCGGGCTTTTGTCTGCCGGTATGCGACTGCACCTCTATTCCGGTGTTTCGCAGCATTGTGCGCAAGGGGGTTCCCCTGTCCGCGGCGGTCACGTTTCTTTCCGCCGCGCCGGTCATCAATCCGGTGGTCATGCTCAGCACCTGGTACGCCTTCGGCGGAAACTGGCAAATTGTGGCCTGCCGCGTGGGTCTGGGGCTCTTTTGCGCGGTTCTGATCGGGCTGACCTTCTCAGGGGCCAAGTTTAAATCTGACGTTCTCACCGGCGGCGGGCTTGGCGCGCTGTGCGGCTGCGGCTGTGTGGCGGACCCGGGGGCGGGAAAGCTGGAAAGCTTTATGCTTCACGCTCAGTCTGAATTTTTCAGCGTTGGAAAGTACCTGCTGCTGGGCGCGTTTGTCTCGGCCCTGTTTCAGACCATGGGCGCGGACCTGTCCCGGACCGGCGCGGGAGAAGGCCTGCTGCTTCCTCTGCTGCTGATGATGGCGATGGCATTTTTGTTTTCCCTGTGTTCTTCGTCCGACGCGGTGGTGGCCCGAAGCTTTGCGGCCCAGTTTCCCATGGGGGCTTTGATGGGCTTTTTGGTATTCGGCCCTATGATGGACGTGAAAAATGTACTGATGCTCTCGGGGAGCTTTTCTAAAAAGTTTGTGCTCCGTCTGGCTTTCACTATGTTTGCCGTATGCGGCGCGGTGGTTTTTGCCGCCTTTTCTCTGGGACTCGGGGAGGTGTTGGTATGAAGCGCGGCACTTTGAACCCTCAGGCCGCTCTGGAGGTGGTCTGCCTGCTGGCCTTTTCCGGGGTCCTTATCTATCTGGCGCTTTCGGGCGCGTACCTCTCTTATGTTGCTCCGCGGGTAAAGCCGTATCTTTTCTTTTCCGCCGGGGCACTTCTGGTCTGCGCCGTGTTTTCCGCCACGCGCCTGTTCCATCCGCAGTACCGCAGGCGGTCCGCCCACTGCTTTTTGCTGGCCATTCCCGTGCTGCTGGTGTTGCTGCCCCATGAGCAGATCAGCACTGTCAGCTCCGGGGGCCTGCTCACCGGCGGCAGCGCCTTTGGCGGGGCGGACAGTCAGCCGCCCGCCATTTCGTCCACCGCGCCCTCTTCCTCTTCAGAAAGCCCAGAGACTGCGGCAGAGGACGGCGTATATACTATGGAGGGAGCCAGCGGGCAGGTGATCGGCTATCTCCACGGGTACGATGCAGAGGCCAAGACCGTCACGATTCCTGACAGCGAGTTCTACAACTGGTGCAGTGAGCTTTTCGTGCATCCCGACCGCTTTGAAGGCTTTGAGATTACCATGACGGGCTTTGTCCTAAAGGACATTCCGTCTTTGAACGCGGACGAGTTTGTTCCCGCCCGGCTGATGATGTCCTGCTGCGCGGCGGATTTGTCCCCCTGCGGTATCGTATGCAAATACGACGACGTGGCAGGGCTGGCGGCGGATTCGTGGGTCACCGTCACCGGCGTTTTGCAGGTGGGTTCCTTCGAGGGTGCGCCCGAACCGCAGCTTCATGTCTCTTCCATTGAACCGGCGGAGGAAATCACGGACTACGTTTATCCGTATTAAACCGCCCCCGCCGGGGGAGAACACAGCAGGGGGCAGAAATCGGCCCCCTGCTGTGCCATTTCACGAGCCGGGACAAACAAAATCCGCCTGCCCGTGTTGACAAGGCCAAACGGATACAGTATGCTGTTTTAAAAATTAACATCATTTGGCACTTAGAAAGAAGAGATGCGTTTTATGAACATGGATGTATTGCAAGGCATTCTAATCCCGTTTATCGGCACGACGGCAGGCTCAGCCTGTGTCTTTTTTATGAAGGATTCCCTGGGCGACCGCGTACAGCGCGCCCTTACCGGTTTTGCCGCCGGTGTGATGGTGGCGGCCTCCATCTGGAGTCTTTTGATTCCCGCCATCGATCAGTCGGCGGACATGGGAAATTGGTCCTTTGTCCCGGCGGTTGTGGGCTTTTGGATCGGCGTGCTGTTCCTCCTTCTGCTGGATCACATCATTCCTCACCTTCACCGTGGCAGCGAGCAGGCCGAGGGCCCTCAAAGCCATCTTGAAAAAACCACCATGCTGGTGCTGGCGGTGGCGCTTCACAACATCCCGGAGGGGATGGCCGTGGGCGTGGTGTACGCGGGCTTTCTCTCCGGCGAAACCTCTATCACCGCCGCAGCGGCCCTGTCTTTGTCCATCGGAATCGCCATTCAGAATTTCCCCGAGGGAGCCATCATTTCCATGCCTCTGCGCTCTGAGGGAATGGGCAAGGGAAAGGCTTTTGCGGGCGGCGTGCTTTCCGGCCTTGTGGAACCGCTGGGCGCGGTGGCGACCATTCTGGCCGCCACACTGGTGGTTCCCGCTCTGCCCTATCTTCTGAGCTTTGCCGCCGGAGCCATGCTTTATGTGGTGGTGGAGGAGCTGATTCCCGAAATGTCGGAGGGCGGCCATTCCAACATCGGCACCGTGTTTTTTGCGGCTGGCTTCAGCGTAATGATGGTGCTGGACGTGGCTCTTGGATAACATTCCGGCAGACAAAATATGACTCTTTATTTCGGCGGGGAAATCCCCGCCGAATTTTTCCTTTTTACTGATAAAACACAGTCTTTCGCACAAACTAAATCCGAGTCCTCGACTCAGAAAGGGGTATTTTTATGGATAAACACACCGATCAGTATAAAGACGATTTGGAATTCCCCGACGAAAAAAACCGCCAAAAAAAGCAGCGGGACCCCGGAATCCCCTACGCCGATGATACAACTCAGGCCAATCCCACCTCTCAGCAGGACTGGCAGCACGGCACAAATTCTTCCGGAAGCGGCTATGGACAGGATGAAAATATATCTCGCCAGCTTCGCCGGGAGAGCAGAAATTTCATGGGCTCCGTCGGCTCCATCGGGGCCTACGGTTCTCTTGGCGCCACGGGTTCCACTCGCTTTACGGGCGCAATCAATCCCACATCCGACCCGTCCTCTCCGTCCGGTGCACCCTCTCCGGACGGGATGAAGCACACCGACCAAAGCTCTGAAGAGCATAAGGAGCACTAATCTCCCTCCTCCTCCGCAACCGGCGGCAACCCGCGCAAGGAGACGCCAAACGAGGTTTGGCGTCTCCTTCTATTAAAAAAATTTTCCCCATGGACACAGGACCAAAGAGCCGCCTTAAATTACAGCAGCTCGAATTCGTTTTTATGGAAGTTCAAAGCGCCGCTGTCCCGTAGCCTTCCAAGTTCCGCCGACATGGCGCTGCGCTCTACACACAGATAATCCGCCAATTCCTGACGGTTGAAAGGAATCGCAAAGCGGCTCCCCCCCGCCCGCCGAGCCTCTGCCGATAGATAGGCCAGCAGCTTTTCCCGCGTGGTCCGTCGGGAGGTAAACTCAATTTTCTGAGTCAGCGCAATGTTTTTTATGGAGACGATACGCAGCATGTTTTGAATCAGCCGGTTGTGGAAATCGCAGGCCCGGGTGCAGAGCGCGGTCAGCCTGCCGCAATCGATAAACAGCAGCTCGCACGCGTCCAGCGCCATCACCCCCACGGGCAGCGCCTTCGCCCCCGCACAGGCAAAAGACTCACCGAACAGGTTGCCCGGCCCGATATTCGCAAGGATGCTGCGGTTTCCGTAATAGTCGTCCTGAATCACCTGCACCTGCCCCGTCAGCACCACGCCAAATTCCCGAATTTGCTCTCCCCCGGAAAAAACAGCCTGCCCTTTTTCATAGCGAACCGTTCTGACTTGCAGGCAGCGCAGCAGCGGCTCAAAATCCGCCTCCTCAATTCCCCGAAACAGCTCCGTCGCCTTTAACACGTTAAAATATTTTTTCATAAAATCCTCTTTTGTTGGAATTCCAACCGACTTGCTGTCTGAATCATAGTACACTCAAAGCATAAAGTCAATTCAAACGTCTCACACTCTCATACAGAAGTGTCCCCACGCCAAATCAGCGGCCCATTCCGGGCAGACTGCTGAAATTCAGAGTATGCGGGTTTGGATTGACAAACGACCTTTGGGATGATAAATGTTAGGTATCAGCCAACGGAAACAAAAGCGCATCATCCCATTCCCCGATTACCCCCATCAACAGGTTCCATAAATACTAAAGGAGGAAAAAAGGAAATGAGTATGTTCTGCTATCAGTGTCAGGAAACCGCCGGAGGAAAAGGCTGCACCATGCGCGGCGTATGCGGCAAAACCGAGGAGGTGGCCAAGCTTCAGGATTTGCTGATTTACACTCTCAAGGGCGTATCGGAACGCGTCATTCTGGGAAAGCTGGATGTCGGTGCCATGCCCGGGACGAACCGCGAAGTAATCAACAGCCTGTTCATGACCATTACCAACGCCAACTTTGACGACGGATCTATCGAGACGCAGATCAAGCGGATGCTGTCCATCCGGGATGGCCTGAAGACCTCTGTGGCAAGCCTGCACGACGCGGCCACCTTTACGGTGGGCGGCCGGGCCTCCATGCTGGAAAAAGCGGCGGACGTTGGCGTGCTGTCCACGGAGAACGAGGACGTGCGCTCCCTGCGGGAAATGATCATTTACGGTGTGAAAGGCATGGCCGCCTATGCCGAGCACGCGGCAAACCTCGGAAAAAAAGACGACAGCATCAGCGCCTTTATCTATGAAGCTCTGGCGGCGACGCTGGACGACACCCTCACCGCCGACGATCTGGTGGCTCTGACCCTGAAAACCGGCGAGTATGGCGTGAAGACCATGGCGCTGCTGGACGAGGCCAACACCTCCAAATACGGCAGCCCCGAAATTACCGAGGTAAACATCGGCGTTCGGAAAAATCCCGCCATCCTGATCTCTGGCCACGATCTGGCTGATTTGGAGCAACTGATGGAGCAGACGAAGGGCACCGGCGTGGACGTTTACACCCACGGCGAAATGCTGCCCGCCCACTACTATCCCTTCTTCAAGAAGTATGATAACTTTGTGGGAAACTACGGCGGCTCCTGGTGGCGGCAGGTGGATGAGTTCGGTCCGTTCCACGGCCCCATTCTCTTTACCACCAACTGCATTGTGCCCCCCAGAAGCGAGGAAATCCGCGCCAGAATTTTCACCACCGGCTCCTCCGGCTATCCCGGCTGCCGGCATATCGACCCCGACGAAAACGGCAAAAAGGACTTCTCCGAAGTCATTGCCCTGGCCAAGACCCTGCCCGCTCCCGAGGAGATCGAGTCCGGCAGCATCGTGGGCGGCTTTGCCCACAATCAGGTGTTAGCCCTTGCGGACAAGGTGGTGGAAGCCGTGAAATCCGGCGCGATCCGGAAATTCTTCGTCATGGCCGGATGCGACGGGCGCATGAAATCCCGGGAGTATTACACCGAATTTGCGAAAAAGCTTCCGGCGGACACCGTGATTCTCACGGCAGGCTGCGCCAAATACCGCTATAACAAGCTGGGCCTTGGCGACATCGGCGGCATTCCCAGAGTGCTGGACGCAGGCCAGTGCAACGACTCCTACTCTCTGGCAGTCATCGCCATGAAGCTTCAGGAGGTCTTTGGGCTGGACGACATCAACAAGCTGCCCATCGCGTTCAATATCGCCTGGTATGAGCAAAAGGCCGTGATTGTGCTGCTGGCGCTGTTGTATCTGGGCGTGAAGAATATCCATCTGGGACCCACCCTGCCGGGCTTTTTGTCTCCCAACGTGGCAAAGGTGCTGGTGGAAAAATTCGGCATTGCAGGCATCGGAACAGTTGAGGACGACATTGATCTGTTTTTGAACGCCTGATTGCAAACGCATTTGATTGAGGGAACTGAAAGGAAGGAGATTTGGCATTATGAACGCAAAAATTGACAGAAACGGCTGCATTTCCTGTGGACTGTGCGAGTCCACCTGTCCCGAGGTCTTCCGTATGGGCGACGATGGCCCGGCGGAGGTCTACACTGATCCCGTGCCCACCGATGCGGAGAGCGCGGCCGAGGAGGCCCGGGACGGCTGTCCCGTCTCCGTCATCTCTTTGGAGTGACACAGGTTTTCACGCCGCGGATCCGGCGCAATTGAACTCCCCCCATGATTGAAATTTCCCTATCTTTGAAGTCGAAAAAGCGCCCGCCAGATCGGAAG
>DKLF01000094.1:0-7670 GCA_002455655.1 Oscillibacter sp. UBA6647
CGCGCTGGAAATACTGGGACAGGTGAGCGGTGAAAGCCGGGACGGGAGTGTAAAGTCCACGGGGCTTATTTGCGATTGAAGGGAAGAGCCAGAAAAACCGAACAGAAAAGCCACGCCCCGAAGCTTACAGCTTCGGGGCGTGATTTTATGAAACAGACCGTTCAAAAATGTAGAAATCGCGGTGGCTCATAGGGTTCCGTACTGCCGTAAACGCGGACGAAAATCCACGTTACATTGGTCTGGTTTTTTAAAAATCGATGTTTGCCATCACCTGCGCCGGGTCCACCTTTTCGTGAATCAGCCCCACGCTGTACATCCAGTCAATGTTGGACTGCCAGGTTTCGGCGGTCTGGCTGAGGAAAGGGGTGGTCTCTGTCTCCATCAGGGGCAGCAGAGTCTGGCAGGACTGGGCTTCCACGGAGGGGGACAGGGGGAAGTTTTCCGCGTTCTGGTTATCCAGCAGGATTTGCAGACAGCCGTCCGGGTCTGCCTGAAAATCAGCAAAGCCCTTGGCGGAGGCTCGCAGAAATCCTGCCAGCACCTCCGGTTCGGCTTCAATCATCTTGTCATTTGCCAGAAATACGGCTTCGTAGTAGTTGGGAATTCCGTATTCATTGACCATAAAATAGTTGACGTCAAAGCCCTCCTCCTCCATCTGGGGAACCTCGTGGTTTACAAGGCAGCCAATGGTGGCGTCCACGTTGCCGGTGGTCATGGAGCTCATCAAATCAAAGCCCACGTTCACCAGATTTACGCGGCCAAAATCCGCGCCGCTGGCGTCCATCAGGGCTTTGACCAAGGACTCGCTGAGAGCCGTTCCCGCATAGCCAACGGTTTTGTCCTCTAAATCCTTGGGGGTGTGGATGTTTTTATCCGCCAGAGACAAAATGATGTTCAGGGGAGACTGCACCACCGCGCCGATGGACTTGATTCCCACTCCCTGATCGGCCACTGCCTGAATCACGTCCTGCTGATAGTACAGGCCGATTTCCGCTTTCCCTGCGGCGACCAAAGACAGCGCGTCGTTTTCGTTGGAGGGGAACCGGATGTTTACCTCCAGCCCCTCGTCTTTATAGTAGCCTCGCTGGATGGCTGTGTAAATAAAGGTGTGCAGGGCGTTGGGATACCAGTCCAGCACCACGTTGATTCCCCGGAGGCTGCCATCCTCTTCGCTGGCCGACTGTCCGGCGGATGCCTGACTGCCGCAGCCGGTAAGTACCGTCAGCACCAGCATTACAGCCAGAAGCAGAGCAGTAATTCTTCTCATAATGATTCCTCGTTTCTTATTGTCCGCGCCACGTTATGACGCGCTTTTCTATAATACTGACCATTGCCACCAGCAGCATTGCCGCCACCGACAGCAATAAAATGGGCGCAAAAACTCCGGCCCCGTCCAACTGCGTCATCATTCGGCGGCTGAAATACCCAAGGCCGCTCTGGGCGCCCAGCCATTCTCCAATGGCCGCGCCGATGACCGACAGGGGAATCGCCATTTTGATGGCGGAGAAAAAGTAGGGAAGGGCGGCAGGAAGCTTCAGTTTCCAGAAAATCTGGCGTTTGCTGGCCCCGAAGGTGAACAACAGCTCCGTCATCTCCGTTTTTACAGACCGGAACCCGTCAAACACCGTGATGGCGATGGGGAAAAAAGTAATCAGAACCGCCACCAGCACCTTGCTCCACAACCCATACCCAAACCACAGCACAAACAGGGGGGCCAGGGCCGTGGTGGGGATCGTCTGGGACGCGACGATCAGCGGGTACAGCGCCTTTTCCGCGGCGGGAGACGCATCCATCAGCATGGCAAGTCCCAGCCCCAGAACGACGGAGATGCCAAGGCCCACCCCCACCACCGCCATGGTGGCGGGCAGATGAGCGGAAAACAGCGGCCCTCGCAGCTCCCACAGCCGCACGAGTACCTGCCACGGGCTGGGCAGGATATAGGCCGCATCCATACCCATGGCGGCGGCCTGCCAGAGCATGACCAGCGCCAGCGTCAGCCCGGCGGCGGGGAGATTTCCCCGATTTGCCTTTCTCATCCCGCGTTCCTCCTGAGCATGGAAATCAACTCCTCCTTCAGCGACAAAAGCTCCGGCTGACGCAGGGTTTCCAGCGACCGGGGATACCCGGCGGGGACTGGGAAGGAGCGCAGACTGGTAATGGGCGTGCCCTCCGCGGCCAGAATCCGGCCGGAGAGAAACAGCGCTTCCTCCACATCGTGGGTAATAAACAGCACCGTTTTGCGCTCCCCCTCCCACTGCTCCAGCAGCCATTCCCGCATGGAAAGGCGGGTCAGATAGTCCAGCGCGGAAAACGGCTCATCCAGCAAAAGAAGCTGGGAACCGGTGAGCACCGTCCGGGCAAAGGCCGCCCGCTGGCGCATTCCGCCGGAAAGCTCTCCGGGCATTTTTTTGCCCCAGTCTCCAAGGCCCACGGCCCCCAGCGCACTCTCCACGCGGGTATCCATTTCCGCGTTGGAAAGCCCGCCCTGTATTTCCAGCGGCAGACGGAGATTCTCTGCCACGGTGCGCCAGGGAAACAGCAAATCCTGCTGGGGCATATAGCCGCAGTAACGCTTTCGCCCGGCAATGCTTGCTCCGTCCACCAGTATTTCGCCGCGTTCGGGAGACAGCAGTCCGTTCACCAGACGGAAAATGGTGCTTTTTCCGCAGCCAGAGGGGCCGACCACGGATACAAACTCCCCCCGGTCTACGTGAAAGGAAAGCTGGTCGATGGTGGGGAAGCTATCCGACTGATATTGAAAGGTCACATTTTCAAAGGTCAGCATGTCTTACGTCCTCAACTCCCACGCCATATCCCAGAACGCGCCCTCGTACCGGGAGCAGGCGATGAAAATTTCCTCCAGACTACGGAGCCGGGCTTCGGAGTAGTCTGATGTCAACTGCTTGGTCAGCTCGGCCAGCTTTTCATTGGCGGCGGCATAGTCAGAGCTTGCATAGCCCCGGACCCATTCGCCGTAAAAGGGATGCTCCGCGCAGGCGGGATTTCGTTTTGTCATTTCTTTGGCGATGACCTCATAGCTGAGGGCGCAGGAGAGGATCGCCGCGGCGATTTCCCCCGGACCTTCCTTGTAAGCAATCCGAAGCATGTAGGAGACGTAGGAGAGATTATCCTGCGCCATGGGCGTGCGCTCCGCTTCGTCAAGGGAAATGCCCAGCCGTTCCATATAGCCCCGGTGAATGTCCATTTCCCCGTTCAGAATCTGCGTTATGTAGCCGGCGAACAGAGCCATTGAAGCACGGTCCCGGGCTTTCGCCACACCAAGGGCGAATACGCGGGCATAGTCCAGCAGGTACAGATAGTCCTGCACCATGTAATGCTTGAATTTTTCCCGGTCCAGAGTGCCGTCGGCAATTCCCCGGACAAAGGGGTGGGCGTGATAGTCCGCCCATATGTCTTTCGCCGCGTCCAAAAGGCGCTGCGTTGTGTTCTGCTTCATTTGTCCGCCTCTTTCGCAAATTCGCCTGCAAGGTCAAAGGCGTGGTTCATAGGGCCGGAGCCTGCCCCCAGATTCAGCATCGCGCCCAGCGCTTCGGAGATGTACGCCTTGGCCCGCTCCACCGCTTCGTCCAGCCCGTAGCCCTTCGCAAGATTTGCGGCGATGGCGCTGGAGAGGGTGCAGCCGGTGCCGTGGGTATTGGGGTTGTCGATGCGTTTGCCGTTGAACCAGCGGGCTTCTCCGCTTCGGTACAAAAGGTCGTTTGCGTCGTTAAGCTGGTGGCCGCCCTTGCACAGCACGGCACAGCCATAGGCGTCCGAAATGGCCTTCGCGGCCCGCTCCATGTCGGCGGCGGTTTTTACCGTCATCCCCGAAAGAACCTCCGTTTCCGGGATGTTGGGGGTGAGGACTGTGGCAAGCGGCAGCAGCAGCCGCTTCAGTGCGCCCACCGCGTCGGCGCTGATGAGCCTCGCGCCGCTGGTGGACACCATCACGGGGTCCACCACAATGTTTACCGCTTTGTACTGTATTAGCTTTTCCGCAATCACCTGAATCAGTCCCGCGGAGGAAACCATGCCGATTTTCACGGCGTCGGGCGGGATGTCGGTAAATACGCAGTCAAGCTGCTGGGCGAGAAATTCCGGGGGGACCTCGAAAATCCCCTGGACGCCGGTTGTGTTCTGGGCAGTCAGGGCCGTGACGGCGCTCATGGCGTATACGCCATTGACGGTCATGGTTTTGATGTCTGCCTGAATCCCGGCGCCTCCGCTGGAATCACTTCCGGCGATTGATAATGCTGTTTTCATGAATGAAAACTCCTTTCCACTGTCAGCACTATTTTTATTGAGCGGCAGAGAGTGGTGCCCCCGGTCTGCCGCTATTTCAAGGCGCTGCGGCCTGTGAAATCTATGAAATGGTGGGGCCGGCAATGCGCCGGCCCCGCAAAATGGGGCAGGGCCTATTTGAGGTCCCCCACCAGCTTTTCCGCAAGCGTCCGCAGCGCGGCGGTGGCCGCGCCGAGGTCCTCTGCCCCGAAAATCGCCGATACCACGGCCACGCCGTCCACACCGCTGCCGGAGAGACGCAGAATGTTCTCCCCGGAGATGCCGCCGATGGCCACAGTGGGAACGTCCACGGCAGAGCAGATGGCGCGGAGGGTTTCAAAAGGCATCAGGTCCACGTCCGACTTGGTGGACGTGGAAAACACGGCCCCAAGGCCCAAATAATCCGCGCCGTTTTTTACTGCCTCCAGCGCCTCAACCACGGTGTGGGCAGAAACGCCCACGATCATCCCGTCGCCCACCCGGGCCCGAACGTCGGCGGCAAGCATATCCTCCTGCCCCACGTGAATGCCGTCCGCGTCGGATTTGATGGCGATCTCCACGTTGTCGTTGACGATAAAGGGTACGCTATACTCCTTGCAGAGCTTTGCAAGCGCCGTGGCCTCGGCGAGGAACGCATCCTCGTCCAGCTCCTTTTCCCGGAGCTGAACGCAGGTGGCCCCGTTTTTCAATGCCAGTTCCACCTGCTGATACAGGCTCAGCGTTCCCACCCATGCCCGGTCTGTCACCGCGTAGAGCAGCATCGCCTTTTTATCGCACTTCATACCGTGCTCCTTCCTCCAACGCCTCCGGCGTGAGATTGTAAACCGCGTCAATGATGTAGTTCCGATAGCTGGAGTTGCCGTCCAGTTCCGTCATGCGCCGCCGGGCCGTTTCGCCGCAAAGACCCATGGCGCAGACCGCCGCCGCCGCCGCATCCAGTGTACGCCCCGGATTGGCGGTGACGTAAGCCGCTGTCATGGCGGAGAGCTGGCAGCCGGTACCGGTGATTCGGCTCATATCCGGGTGGCCGTTTCGGATGCAGTAGGCCGTATGTTCGTCCGCCACGATATCAATGGCTCCGGTAATAGCCACCACCGCGCCGGTTGTTTTGGAAAATGCCTTGGCAAAGGCCGCCGCCTGCGGAAGATTCTCCTCCGTCACTCGGTCGGCAACGTCCGCGTCCACGCCCTTCGTGGTTCCGCTGCCCTGTGTCAGCGCCTTGATTTCCGAGATGTTGCCCCGGATGACGGCAAACCGAATCTCTTGCAGCAGCTTCAGTGCGGTTTCGGTGCGAAGAGCGGACGCACCCGCCCCCACGGGGTCCAGAATCACGGGGTGGCCCAGCGTGTTTGCCTTTTTCCCTGCGGCCAGCATGGCGGGGATGGTGCGCTGATTTAGAGTGCCGATGTTGATGTTTAACCCACCGCAGATGGAGGTGATCTCCTCTGCCTCCTCCAGATCGTCTGCCATAATGGGCGACGCGCCGCAGGCCAGAAGAATATTGGCACAGTCGTTCACGGTGACATAGTTGGTGATGTTGTGAATCAGGGGAGCCTGACGGCGGACATTTTCAAGCAGTTCATGCATCTGCTTCACTTCCTTTCTGATGGTAAACGGATTGATCCAGACGGGACTGCATACCCGAAAGAGCCCCGGCTTTTTCCAGAGAATAGATTAAAAGTCCCGACAGGATGGAGCCGCCTGCGGTGGAGATGAAAAACGGGAGGATATACGCGTAGAACGCCAGCTCTCCGGCAGATTTTCCCATAAGAAAAACGGCCACGGGATAGGCGCACAGCCCGCCAAGCACGGCGGTTCCAAATACCTCGGCAGCCAAGGTGGGGAGCAGGCGGCGGCTTTTCCGGTAGACAAGTCCGCAGAGCAGCGCGCCGAACATGCTGCCGGGGAACGCCATCAGGCTTCCAAGGCCCAAGAGGTTTCGAATCAGGCTTGCGCCGAAGGCCACGGCCACGCCGTAGCCCGGGCCCAGCAGCACCGCGCAGAGGATATTGACCATGTGTTGCACCGGGGCGCACTTGCTGGCGAACACGGGGAAGGAAAACAGACTGCCAACCACAGCAGCCGCGCAGAAAAGTCCGGCCACAGCCAGCTTTTGGACGTTGATTTTTTTCATTGTGATGCTCCTTTTGAATTTAACGGAGAAAACGGCAAGTACAGCGTCGCTTCCCCTTTTGACAGGAACGGGCAGACCTCTGCCCTGGAAGATCGGTCGAGGCTTATTGGCCTCCTCTCACGCCGGAACACGGCTTCCCATCGCTGCAATACAGGACGCAGGGAGCTCCCCCTCCGCCCGTCACGGCCTGACCGTGAATGCCGCCTGTCACCATCCTTTCAAAGGGAACAAAAAAACGGAGACATCTGATACGATGCCTCCGAAAGCGTATATAACGGCTTCCTACGGCGGCATTACCCGCATCAGGTTCATGGGTCGAAGGCAGTACCTTCCTCTCAGCCTGCTTGCGCAAGCTCCCCCGGTTTTTCTGTTCGTAACTATAAAAATTCGGAGACGCCGATACGGCGCCTCCGACAAGAATCAAAAACTGACTCCCTACGGCGGCATGATCCGCATCAGGTTTCCAGGGTCGAAGTTGAACGACTTCCTCTCAGCCCGCTGTACGGACTCCCCACTTACAAGCACTATACTCCCGCCGCCCGAAAAAAGCAAGCCCCAAAAGGGGCGCGGCCCGAATTTTGCCAAAATATGCGCCCGTATGGGCCTTTCAGGATGTTGCGGAAAAAGCGCCGCCGCGTCAAGGGCGGTTCCGCCGGGCTTAAAACCAGCCTTTTTTCTTAAACCACAGAATCAGGCACCCGCAAATGACCCCACTGAGTGCGATAACGACGGGATAGCCGTATTTCCACTCAAGCTCAGGCATCCCCTGAAAGTTCATTCCATACCAGCCCGCAAGCAGGGACAGCGGAAGAAACAGGGCTGTGATAACCGTGAACAGCCGCATCAGCTCGTTTTGCTGCAAGTCCAGCTGGGCCTGATATGCTTCCCGCATTTGCGTGACGTAATCCCGCAGGCTCAGCACAGTGGAAAGAAACCGCCGCGTCCTGTTCAGCAGGTTGGAAAAATGCCGCCGAGTGCTGCGGCTGAGTAGGTTTTCGTCGTCAGCCGCCAGATTTTCAAAAATTGCGGACAATTGCTCGTAATAGCGCTTGCGGCGCAGAAGCTCCTTGCGATATTCCGTAATGCGGGACATATAATCCCGCCGCTTTGTGTGGAGCACTGCGCCGTCCTCGTCCTCCGTCACGGCGGCTTCAAAAGCGTCCAGCTCGTCGGTATCAGACTTCAGCAGGCCCGTGAAAAACTGATACAGCACCGTTTCGTTGTCAGGGCCTTCCATCGTCTCTTTTTGCAGGCG
>DKLF01000094.1:7814-18767 GCA_002455655.1 Oscillibacter sp. UBA6647
TCTTTATCAAGATAAATCAGGATTTTTTCGGTGCCTGTCTCTTCGGAAGACACGTCGTACCAGTCGAAGGCCAGCAGGTAAAAGTCTGCAAACCCCTCAAATGCCTCCGTTTTTCCCTGCCGGAGATAATCCAGCACCTTTTTGTCCATCTGGTCCCGGACTTCGTCTACCCGGTCCAGAGGCAAGAGCTTTCGCATCGCCCGCGCTCCTTTTATCTGCCGCCCGCCTTGCGGGCTGCTTTTTCAATCAACGCCTGCCCCTCGCTTGAGCGGAGAACGTCCAGTACAGTGGCACGGAGAAGTTCCTGAAACTTTTTGCTGTTTAAAAACGCGTCGAACACCGAGCCGTCCTCGGCGGGAGCCGCCTTCTTCGCCGGGCGGACGGGTGCGGCTGCGGGAGCCGGGGCCGGCTCGTCCATAAACGCGCCGTCCATCCAGTCGGACATCTGGGTGCGGTCGTCGCTCTCGCCTCGCAGATAAAAGGCGGAGACGCCGAAATAGGAAGCCAGCTTCTGCTGCTGGTCTTGTGTGGGGGTCTGACGCCCGGTTTCAAATTTTTCCACGGCGGTTCGGGGAAGACCCAGAGCGGCGGAGAGCGCCGGGGCGCTGACGCCACGCTCGGCCCGGAGCTGCTGAATGCGCTGTGCCATCGTAATCATGAGACTGCCTCCTGCTTGTTTACTCATTATGCAGCAATTTTATCACGCTTGGAGCGCCGTGACAATCATTTTTCCCAAATTGCCTTGGCAAAATCCGCAGGTGAACGCCGAAAAAAACCCGTGCGGCCTGTATAAAGACCGCACGGGTTCGGAGGGCTTTTTCAAGCGCCGTCGGAACGGAATGCTTACCAGTGGATAACTTCATCCTGAAAGTGAAGCATGGCCCACGAGGCGAAGAACACGCCCAGCGCCAGCAGTACCAGAAAAAAGCTCAGCAGCATCCCCAGCCAGTCGTATTTGATGCGCCCCGCCTTTCGAGAGGAGAGAAGGACTTCAGTTCCCAGCAGAATCAACACGAGCGGGGAGAACCGCAGGAAAACCCGCAGATCCAGCGCGGGATAAAACAGCGCCGCCGTCATGGCAAGGCCCGCCGCCACCAGCGTTACGCCGAAGGTGAACGTTCCCACCCGACGCTCCCGGGGGGAGACGGGCTTTGGCGCAGGGATGGGACCTGATTCTGCCGCAGGGGCATTTGCAAGATTATTTTCCGTCATTATGCGTGTCCTCCTCTTCAATGGAATCGCGGCGTTCCTCTTTGTCGATACCGCTCTCCCATGGGGCAGGTTTGCCAACCTCCGCTCCGGCGGCCTTTTCATGGCGGAGAATGCGGGACACTTCATCGGAAACCGCCCGGTATTCCGGGGCGCGGCTTTCGGCGCTGTCGGAAGCGGCAGCGGGGTTTGGCGCCGCTTTTTCCTCCGCCGCGTCGCAGGGAGGGGTGAAGCCGGTGAAGCCGTCGTCCTCGGGGCGTGGCTTCGGGCCCCGGATAAACCATACCCCAAGAGCGATAATCAGCAGGAAGAGGACTAGCTGGGGCATCTGGTAAGTCAGCCAGTGTAGATTTATGCCGAACTGCTCTGAGAAAAAGTCGAAGATAGGACGTGCCGCCATCCCCCACATACCGTATAGCCCCGCAAGCACCAGCACCCAGCCCACCAGACTGTGCCGCTTCGCCAAAAGACGGGAAAACTGTTCCCCGTCCATGAGGGAGATGCCGAGAGGGTAGGCGTCCGGCTCCGCTTCGTCGTTTTGCAAAGCGCGGGAGAGGTTATAGGTGTCAAAAAAAGAATACAGCCACAAAACAGGCAGCGCCAGCGCGAGCTGCCCGAAATACAGCCAGGTGGCAAGGCCGATAATCACAGCGAACAGGGACATGAGAGACAGTCCACGCTTCATGTAGCCCTGATACATCTGCCCGCAGCCGGGGATGCAAGCGGATAAAAACAGCAGAAACGGATTTTTACGGGTCATGAAAAAGCCCTCCTTAAATTTGGGATTGGTTTATTTAATTTCCGGCTCTTCCGCCAAAGGAGAACAGCTCGTTAAGTCGCGAAAGGCTGTCGCCTATGGTTCTGTCAAGCTGTTGCGCTTGCTGGGGAAAATCTGCTTGACGGAGGGCGGAGAGGGCGGAGTCCGACCATGCGGCGGAGCTTGTGACCAGCCCGCCGAAGACGTTGAAGCTCCACAAACTGGCGACGATGGCAATGGCGGCGGCGGCAGTGGCAAACCGACCGGCAAGCTCCCGGTTGCTGCGGCGGCGAATCCGCGGCCACAGCGTATTTTGACAGGAATGCGCGGGAGCCAGCAGTGCATCGCGGGGCAGGCGCTCCACGGAACGCAGAAGACACGTGTCGCAGAAGTCCAGATGCTCCGCAATTTCCAGCCGATCAAGCTCAGTGAGCGGTCCGCCGGACAAAAATGCTTGCAGGGCATCGTCCGTCAGATGCCCGCCGGAATCAAATGTATTCATGGGACGACCTCCTGTTCCACTGTTCCTGAATCAGCAGCTTTCCCCGGGAAATCTGGGTGCGGACGGTTTTCACCGGCCTGCCCAGGCATTGTGCGGTTTCCTCGGGCGTGCGCTCCTGTAAAAGATGGAGAACGCACACCTGACGGTAAGGCTCCCGGAGATTTTCGATAATATGTGTCATGGCGGCCTGCTCGCTGTTTGCGATGGCCAACTCCTCCGCAGGGGGAGACAGGCCGGGCGGGATGAACTCATCGCCGGGGAGAAGGGTGTGGCGGGCGTAGGCGTTTTGGAGGTGGTCTTTCGCCTTATTCACGGCAATTCTGGCCAGCCACTGCCGCTCAAAGCCCGCCGGGCAGCGATCCCGGTGGGCATAGGCGGAGAGGAAGGTTTCCTGCGTCAAGTCCTCCGCTGCCGCTCCGTCCCGCACCAGACGGTGGCAAACGGTGTAGACCAGCCGTTCATAGTCCGCCACCAGCGCGGTAAATTCCTGATTTGTCATGATATGCACACCGGCGGACACCTCCCTTGCGTCTGATGATAATACGGCGTGAAGGAATAAAATGCTTCAACTTTTTAAAAATTTATCAATTATTTTACAGGAATCGGCCCCGCATGACACCCCGGAGCATGGCCCTTGCGCCGCTTGACGGCGGTCAGGAAAGCTGATAGACTAGACTGCGAAAATTTACCGCGAAAAACGCGGGACGGGAAAGAGGGATTGTCATGCATGAGATGCGCAGAAAGGACCGTCAGGTGACGGATCGGGCGGAAATCCATCGGGTTCTGGACGAGTGCGAGGTGTGCCGTGTAGGCTTTTTCGACGGGGAAGAGGTCTACATTGTTCCTCTGAACTTCGGCTATGAGGAGAAGGACGGCAAGCTGACCTTTTATTTCCACTCCGCCGGCCAGGGACGTAAGGTGGAACTCCTTGCCAGAGGGGAAAAGGCGGGCTTTGAGCTGGATTGCGGACATCAGGTGGTGCCGGGGGAGAAGGCTTGCAACTACACGGCGATGTATAAGAGCGTGATCGGCACGGGACGGACCTATGAGGTTATGGATGATGCAGACAAGCTGCACGCCATGCAGTGCCTGATGGCCCACTATACCGACAAAACCGGGGAAAAGCCGGAGCTCCCCCCCGAGGCCCTGAAACGGGTGCGGATGTTCGCTCTGGAGGCGGAGGAGCTGAGCTGCAAGGAACACCTGTGATAGAGATGCTGCGCATTGAGTCCGCGCCGCTGGAGGGAATCTCCACATGGCTGTTCCGCAAAACGCATCAGCAGATGTTCGGTGGGGCGGACCGGTATTTCACGCCCTTTTTCTCTCCCACGCCGGAACGGAAGCTGACCACGAAGGAGCTGCGGGACCTTTCTCCTGAAAATAATATCGGTGTTCCCGTCGTGCCGCAGATCATGGCGAAGCGGGCGGAGGATTTTCTCTGGGCGGCGGAGGAGGCGCGGGAGCTGGGCTTTGACGAGGTAAACCTGAATCTTGGCTGCCCCTCCGGCACTGTGACGGCGAAGGGCAAGGGTGCGGGGTTTCTCCTCCGCCCGGAAGAGCTGGACGCATTTTTTGAAGAGGTGTTTAAAAGCGTCTGTCTGCCGGTTTCGGTGAAGACCCGCATCGGCTATCACGACCCGGCGGAATTTGGAAGGCTCTTGGAAATTTTTAACCGCTATCCCATTCAAGAGCTGATGATCCATCCTCGCCTGCGTGGGCAGTTTTACAGGGGAGAGGTGCATCTTGACGCGTTTGCCGAGGCGCTTGCTGCCAGCCGCCTTCCTGTGACCTATAACGGCGATCTGGTGACGCAGGAGGATGTGGCGGCATTTTCCCGGCGTTTTCCCGCCGTGAACACGCTGATGATTGGGCGGGGAATCATTGCGGACCCGGCCTTGCCCCGCAAGCTTCGGGGCGGCCCCCCCGCCAATCGGGAGGAGATATGCACCTACGTCCGGACGCTCTACGAGGGGTATCGAACGGCTTACGGCTATCCCGGCTTCGCGGCCCAGCGGATGAAAGAACTGTGGTTTTACCTCATCAACCTGTTTGAGGATGGAGACAAATACGCCAAGAAGCTGCGCCGGGTGGGCAACGCGGCGGAATATGAGCATCTGGAAGCGGGGATTTTCAGAGATCTGGAGCTGTTGTCCCAACCCCGTAAGCCCTTGGACGGAACAGGGCAGGGAAAAACATAGCCGACCGCAGGCTGTGTTTAGAGAACAGCCTTTGGCGCGCATGATTTTTCTCCTGCCGGGAAAACTTCTCCAGAGGTGATGCGAATGGATACCAATGAGCTGCCCCTTGGCATGGGGATGGCGCTGGCGCAGGACGTGGCCGCCATGGAGCGCTTCTCTGCCTTACCCGAGGCGGAAAAGCAGTCCCTGATTAACGGTGCCCGGGCCGTCCGGTCCGGCCCGGAGATGCGGGCATATCTGCAAACCACGCTGCGCGGGGAATAGCGCACAAGGCTCCCGGGGGCGTTTCGTCCCCGGGAGCCTTACTTTGCGTGGAAAGCTTGAAAGAGAATCGCAAAATTTCCGATGTCGGTCTTAGCTGTCACACGCTGCGAAGCACCTTGTAAGTCTGCGCAGGAAGGGGACTGTGCTGCATAAAACTTTTTGTAAACAGGGCTGCGAAGGCCGAATAAGGTGAAAATGAGCGCAAGCAGGACGGCAGAAGGTCAGGGCTTTTGGTTGTTGCAGTCGTCGCAGTTGTCGCTGCGGCCACAGCGGTCGCAGCAGCCGTCGCACCCGGCACAGCCGCCCTTATGCCGATGCCGGAAGCGGAGCGCCGCCGCAAGCCAGAGTGCCAGCGCCAGAAGAATCAAAAATTCCAGCATAAACCGCCCTCCTCGAAAAATTTGCGGAGCGCTGCGTTTCAAAGCAGCAGGACCAGCCGGTAAACCACAAAGGCCGCCAGCCACGCCACGGCGCACTGTCCCACAGCCACCTCCGCCGCCTTCCAACCGGAACCAAGTTCCCGTCGAACGGCAGAAATCGCCGCAACGCAAGGAGTATAAAGCAATGTAAAGGTTAAAAAGCTGACCGCGGAAGCGGTGGTGAACAGTCCGCCCAAGGCCTCGGCAACATTGCCCGCCGCCCCGGTAAGCACGCCCAACGTGGACACAACAGATTCCTTGGCGATAAAGCCGGTGACCAGCGCGGTGGATACCCGCCAGTCCGCAAAGCCCAGCGGGGCAAACAGGGGAGAGAGCACCGCCCCCGTCAGAGCCAGAAGACTGTCCGCGCTGTCGTCCACCACGTTGAACCGCACGTCAAAGGTCTGGAGAAACCAGACAACGAGGGTGGCGATAAAAATGACGGTAAAGGCCCTTTCCAAAAAATCCTTTGCCTTGTCCCAGCAAAGCCGCCCAACGCTTTGAAGCGAGGGGAAACGGTAGTTGGGAAGCTCCATGACGAAGGGGACGGGGTTGCCCCGAAACACCGTGCCGCCCAAAAGCTTTGCCGCCAAAATGCCCGCCAGAATGCCCATCAGATACAGCGAAGACATTACAAGCCCGCCCTTTCCGGGGAAAAAGGCGGCGGTAAACACGCCGTAAATGGGGATTTTCGCAGAGCAGCTCATGAAGGGGGTCAGCAGAATTGTCATCTGCCTGTCCCGTTCGGAGGCCAGCGTCCGGGTGGCCATAATGGCGGGGACGGAGCAGCCGAAGCCCACCAGCATGGGCACGATGCTGCGGCCCGACAGGCCGATTTTCCGAAGAAGCTGGTCCATGACGAAGGCTACCCGGGCCATATACCCTGTGTCCTCCAGAATGGAGAGAAAGAAAAACAGCACCACGATAATGGGCAGGAAGGACAGCACGCTCCCCACTCCGGCAAACACCCCGTCGATCACCAGAGAGTGAACCACGGGATTCAGGTCGTACTGCGTCAGCGTTCGGTCCACGATGGAGGCCAGCGCGTCGATGCCCATTGCCAGAAGGTTGGAAAGGACCGCGCCCAAGACGTTGAAGGTGAGATAAAAAATAGACAGCATCACGCCGAAAAAGATGGGCAGCGCCCAAATCCGGTGGGTGAGCACCCGGTCAATTCGCTGGCTTCTTGCCCGCTCGGCAGATTGAGAAGGCTTTACCACCGTGTCGCGGCAGACCCGCTCAATAAACTCATAGCGCATGTCGGCAAGAGCTGCGTTGCGGTCCATGCCGCGCTCCGTCTCCATTTCCGTGATGCTGTGCTCAATCAGCTCCAGCTCGTTCTGGTCCAGCTCCAGCCGCACGGCGAAGTCTGAATCGCCCTCGATCAGCTTGGTGGCGGCGAAACGGACGGAGATGCGGGCGGCCTGCGCATGGTCCTCGATTTGATGGGCCACCGCGTGGATGCAGCGGTGGACGGGGCCGGGAGGACAAAAATCCTTGACGGCGGGAAGTGTACGGCGCTTGGCGGTTTGCACCGCCGCGTCCACAAGCTCGCTCACGCCCTCGTTTTTCACGGCGGAAATGGGAACCACCGGAATGCCCAAGGCTTTGGACATGCCTGCCACATTGACGGTGCCGCCATTTTTGCGCACCTCGTCCATCATGTTCAGCGCCAGAACCATGGGAATCTGCATTTCCATAAGCTGAAGCGTTAAGTACAAATTTCGCTCAATATTGGATGCATCCACGATGTTGATGATGCAGTCGGGCCGCTCTCCCAGAATGAAGTCCCGGGTGACAATCTCCTCCGGCGTGTAGGGCCGAATGGAATAGATGCCCGGCAAATCCACCACCGTGCAGTCCTTCTCTCCCCGAATAATCCCGGATTTCTGGTCCACCGTCACGCCGGGAAAATTGCCAACGTGCTGGTTGGAGCCGGTGAGTTGATTAAACAGCGTGGTTTTACCGCAGTTTTGATTTCCTGCTAAAGCAAAGATCATGGCATGACCTCCACTTCGATGTTCCGGGCGTCCTCCCGGCGCAGGGACAGGGAGTAGCCCCGTACCAACAGCTCCATAGGGTCCCCCAGAGGGGCCACCCGCTCAATCCGCACCACGGTTTTCGGAATCAGCCCCATGTCCAGCAGGCGGCACCGCAGCGCGCCCTGTCCGCCCACGGCGGTAATGACGGCCCTTTGGCCGATGGGTAAGGTATCCAACTGCATCTTATACGCGTCCCTTCGACGTAATTCGGTTCTAGAGTTAGTAAACGGTAACTCTGTAAGGTTAGAGTAGCATAACGCCGCCCACCTGTCAAACCCCGGCTTGTGAAAAATGCACTTAAATTTGCCGCCCGGATTTGTGAAAAACAGCAGAGCCGGGCCATGTTCAAGCGCAAAAAAGCGCGGGGGCCAAAAGGCCTCCGCGCCGGAGACGATTAAGGAAGATTGTGGAACATCCAAGGAAAAGCGTCAGTCCAAACTGCCGAAGCTTTTTTGCTTGATACTGCACAGCGCCGCGCCGATGGCGGTTGCAAAGGTGGCGTTTTCGGGAATGATATAGCGGATGCCGTACAGCTTTTCAAATACCTGAAAGGCAGGCTCCGCCTGATCCAGCGTGGTCATGGAGCCGGTGAGAATGACGGTGTCCGTCCCGCAGCAGCGGCAGGCCAGCACCGTCATGGTGCCGATGGCCTGAAGCACCAGATTCACCGTCCCGGCGGCAAGGTCCGCGGGAGAGGCGTCCTCGGCCAGATTTCCGAAGTTTGCGGCGGTCATGTCCGGATGCAGGGTTTTGGCGGCCTCTGTGACGATATCCGCGATGCGCAAGTCCACGTGGGAGAGGTCCCCGCCGACGGCCAGCTTCTTGATCTGGCCGAACCGCTCCACGCCCACCAGCTTGCGGCAAAGGCCGCCCAAAGTGCCGCCGCCGATGCCGCTGCCGCACAGGTGCTCTACCTTTCCGTCCTTTGCCCAGAGAAAGGCCGTGCCGGTGCCCATGGTTGCCACCACGCCCTCTGACTGGCCGGAGAGCGCCAGTGCCCCGGTGCCGCTGGCGGTAAATTCGTCCACCCGGCAGGTGGGGATGCCGTGGATATCCTCCTGCACATAGGAAGCGCCCACGCCGGTGAGCACAATCTGCTGCACATCGTCCAGCCACATGTGGTTGCTGACAAGATAGTTTCCCAGCGCTCCGAATAACGACGTAAGCTGGTCCTCTGCCCGGACGCGGAGCATGGATATTACGGTTCCCTGCTCGTCCAGACCCACAACCTTTGTGGTGGAGCCGCCGATATCGATTCCCAGAATCAGGCCCATGCCTCTGGCTCCTTTCAAATGCGGACGCGGCGCGCGGTCATATGCCCGCCATTATAAAATATGCTTGTATCATAGGGGAGAAGCGCGGGATTGTCAATTCAAAGAGTCGACAAACTTTTGAGGAAAAATGCGGAAAACATTGCTTTCCCCGGCAGGGAGCGCTATAATCTATGCAATTACCTCCGTTTTTGACGGAGTACGTTTGAGGTGCGATATGAGCGTCCGCGGGAAACTCAATATGTCCATGCTTTGTGACTTCTATGAGCTGACCATGGGAAACGGGTACTTTGAAACGGGCTTTCAGGACCGGATTACCTATTTCGATGTGTTTTTCCGTAGCGTGCCGGATCAGGGCGGATTTGCTCTGGCGGCGGGACTGGATCAGGTGATCGAATACATCGAGGACCTGCATTTTTCAGAGGAGGACCTTCATTATCTCCGGGGACGGAAGCTGTTTTCTGAGTCTTTTCTGAACTATTTGAAGCACTTTCGCTTCACCGGCGATTTGTACGCCATCCCGGAGGGAACTCCAATTTTTCCGCAGGAGCCGCTGATTACCGTCCGGGCCCCTGCCATTCAGGCCCAGCTCATCGAGACGTTTTTGCTGTTGGCTGTGAACCACCAGAGTCTGGTTGCCACCAAGGCAAACCGCATTGTCCGCGCTGCCAAGGGGCGCACGGTGCTGGAGTTTGGCTCTCGCCGCGCGCAGGGGACGGACGGCGCCATCACCGGCGCACGGGCCGCCTATATCGGCGGCTGCGGGGGAACGGCCTGCGCCATTGCCGACCAGATTTACGGCGTTCCCGCCGGGGGGACCATGGCCCATGCATGGGTCCAGATGTTTGACAGCCAGTATGAGGCGTTTCAGACTTACTGCCGCCTTTATCCCAATAATGCAACGCTGCTGGTGGACACCTACAACACGCTCAAATCCGGCGTGCCGGACGCGATCCGGGCCTTTAACGAGGTGCTGCGGCCCTTGGGTATCCAAAAATGCGGCATTCGGCTGGATTCCGGCGACATGGCGTATCTCACACGGGAGGCCCGCAAGATGCTGGACGACGCGGGCTGGCCGGGCTGCGAGATTTCCGTGTCCAACGCGCTGGACGAGTATCTGATTCAGGATTTGGTGCAGCAGGGGGCCAAAATCGACATGTTCGGCGTGGGCGAGCGGCTGATTACAGCCCGCAGCGAGCCGGTGTTCGGCGGGGTGTACAAGCTGGCGGCGGTGGAGGACAAGGAGGGGAACATCCTTCCCAAAATCAAGGTCAGCGAGAATATCGCAAAGATTACGATTCCCCATTTTAAGAAGACCTATCGGCTGTACGACCGGGCCACCGGGAAGGCGGAAGCGGACTATATCTGTCTTCACGACGAGGTTTTGGACGACACAAAACCCTTGGAGCTGTTTGACCCGATGGCCACATGGAAGCGGAAAACTTTGACGAATTTTACTGCCCGGGAGTTGCAGGAACCGATTTATCTGGGAGGAAAGCTGGTGTACCGCCAGCCGGAGCTGGGGGATATCCGGGCATACTGTGCCCAGCAGGTGGACACGCTGTGGGACGAGGTGAAGCGGTTCGACTATCCCCATAAATATTATGTGGACCTGTCCCGGAAGGTATGGGACATCCAGCACGACCTGCTGAAGCAGAGCAGATGAGGCCGACGGGGATCGGCACAGCGGTACGCCGCCAAGGCGAGACGCCGGATTGACAGGAAGGGAGCGGTTTATGCGCCGGACAGGAGACAGACAGGCACGCAGCCAGAGAATTGAGCGGCGCATTTCCGCCGTGTCCAGCATTGCCATGTGCGTGCTCACGGTGTTGGTGCAGATTGTGGTGACGCTGCTGCTGACGCGGCTTTTGAAGGAGCATGCCAGCCTTGCCTATGCGATTTTGGAGCTGATAGGCGTGGTGATGGCTGTGAGCGTGTTTCTCCGCTCCGGAAGCCCCAGCTATAAGCTTAGCTGGCTGTGCCTGCTGCTGGTGCTGCCGGTGTCCGGTATGCTGCTGTTCTTTCTGTGGGGCGGCACCCATCAGGCAAAGACCTTGAGCCTGAAAAAGGTTCCGCCGCCTGCCGAGCGGGAGAGCGCCCGCCGCCAAAGCGAAAACAACGTGGCGAAGCTCACCCGGAAGGACGCGGCCATGGGCCGCGTGGCGGCCTATCTCCAAAAGCGGGACTTTCTGCTTTACAACAGGACTTCCGCCAAATATTTTGGCGACGGTATGGAATTTTTTGACGATCTGATTGCCCATATCCAGCAGGCGGAGACGTATATCTTTCTG
>DKLF01000009.1 GCA_002455655.1 Oscillibacter sp. UBA6647
CCGCCGCCCATATGGGCGGCGGGCGCTTTTGGTGAAAAACTTACTGTTTAAGCGTCTTCAAAAACCTCTGCAAAAACACCAGCATCTGCTCTCTGGTGCACCAGCTTTTATACTGATAGGTTCCGTCGCCAGCGCCCAGTACAATCCCATTTTTCTCCGCCCATGCACGGGCCTCCTCCGAGAAATCGCCGGGAGGCAGCTCCCCTCGTTTTTGCAGCCATACGTTCATCATCGTGTCAAAGTCGTTTTGGGTCATTTCTTCCTCCTCATACTCGGGGCGAAGCGCCCCCACCGCATAACGCGCAGCCCGTGTCCTCCGCTGCACCTCTCCGCCGTTGGCGTCACTGAGTGTCCCGGTATTTCCCTCAATCGTCACAAGACTCCCGTCGGTGTTTACCCGTTCCACCACGCCCATGTGCTCAATAACGGTTCCACTGAATTGGAAAAATACCAGATCTCCAGGCTGATAGTTTTTTTCCGCAAACCGCCCATTTTTTCGGGCCCAATTTGCCAGAGCGCCGCTGGAGGCGGTTTTGCCGCCGCCATAGAACAGCCCGCTCAGTCCCGCTTCCCGGAAGCACCACCAAAGAAATACACAACACCACGGATAGCTGTCTCCGGACATCTCCCTTCCGTAGTAGGCCGTGTTGTATTTCACTTGGTTACTTCCAGCCGGGGATTCCTTCGTTCCCAGCTCGCGCCGTGCAACGGTCAGCAGTTTTTCAGCCCCAGTCATGTTTTGTCCGCGCTCTTCAACGCGTCCGCGGCGTTCCGGGTTGCGTCTACTGCCTGCTTAACACTTTCAGCGTCCACCCTGCCCTCGGTAACGATATACGTCGTTACCGAGGCAATTGCCACCACTGCTCCCGCTACCGTGGAAATCACATTTTCATCCAGCCCAAATACCATGGCAAGGCCTGTGACAATTCCCGCCACAGCGGCCCACAGCTTTCGCGAGCTAAGCTTTCTCAGCAATTCTTTCATAAAATTCTCCCCTCTCAGAAATCCTCGTCCATTCCCATCGCCGCATCATAAATGATGCCGCCCCGGGTGTTCTCCGCCTTGCTCTTCCCAAAATACGCCGCCAGCACCACCGCCGTGGACGCTTGCAGCGCTCCAATCAGCGTAGTGAGATATGGCAGCGTCCCAGCAAACTGGCTGCGGATCGCCAGATAGCAAAAATACAGCACCACACATGTGCAGATTGCGTCCAGGCTCAAAATACCCAGCGCAATGACTTTTGATGCCGTCAATTTTCCCTTCATATAGAGCCTCCCCTCGTCAGCAGGAAGGTGACAAACGCCCCCGCCAGAATCAAGAGGACTTTGTCCACCAGTCCATCCCACCGTTTTCCCGGCCGCCGCTCCAGCGCATCCATTTTCTCTCCCAGCCGCGCTACACTGTCGGCCACCGTCTCCTGCTTTGTCGCCAGCACCTCCACCGCCGTAGCCAGCCGCCGCAGCGTCTCCTGACTCTGCTCCAGCGCGCCGATCCGTCGAATGTTGGAAGATACACGCTCCTCCAGTGCGGTGATTCGTCCGCTCCACTCCTGTTCCATATTACACCGCCAATTCAAAGCTGTGCCACGTGTGTGCCGCTGTCTCCACCGCACTCCATGTCCACCCATAGTCCTCACATTCCGACCAGAGCATATAGCGGAAGTAAAACTCCGTCTCCAGATGACAGGGAATGATGTCCAGCACAATTTTTTGAATCTGCGTAAATTCTTCCGGAATTCCCCCCACCTCCGGGAAAATCACCCGGATGTGGCCTCCCCCCATCTCCTGTGCCAGCGCCTTGATCCCGCAGCCGCTGATGGTGCGGTTGATTGCGTCCAGTGAAAAGCTGTCCGCGTCAATCTGCATCAGTGCCGCAATGGCGTTCCGCCGGAGGGCAACGGTGTTTGCCGCAGGCCGCCTTGCAAACAGTTCTTCCCGGCGAAGCAGTCCCTCTCCCTGCGCCGTGCCCGTCAGCGCCTCCCGCTCGATATATTCAAGACGGTCCGAACACTCATCCAGACCCGCGCCTTGGGCAAACAGTTCACTTTCGCTCAGCGTCCCGTCCCGAAGGTCATATATGCCTAAAGGCGCCAGCAGATTTTTCAAATGCGATTCATAGCCCGCCATGTCATGCCCCCATTTCCGTCACGCGCATCTCGCCGAGAATATACAAGGTCGTGGCACTTCCCTGCCTGTCCGAGGAAGGAGACAGAATATGATAGTTTTTCACACCGCTCACGGCGTAGATCAGCCGACCAAGCTCTGCCAGC
Source organism: Oscillibacter sp. UBA6647 (assembly GCA_002455655.1). Classification (GTDB taxonomy): domain Bacteria; phylum Bacillota; class Clostridia; order Oscillospirales; family Oscillospiraceae; genus Oscillibacter. Next base: position 2,270 of record DKLF01000009.1, read on the forward strand.
AGAATGGGCTTTCCCAGCAGCTTTCCTGTGAGCCATCCGACAATTGCCTGTTCCACCGCGCTTTTTACCGCCGCAAAGTTCCCATTCTCACCCACGTCCAGTTCCACCGTGACATTTAAACGGCTCTCCTCCGGGGCCAGCACACGTACATCCACGGCAATCTCCCTCTTTGCCTGCAAATCGGCTTCCACCGCTCGCAGCAGCGCCGCGTCCGGCGCCCCCGAAGATTTTGCAACGTACACATCCACCGTGCCAATACCTCTCGCCCGGCCCACCGCTACCGCCGCGGCTACGCCCTGATGCCGGAGTGCCTGTTCCTCGTAAAAGGCGGCGTTGGCCCCGTTTGGCAGCCGCTCAAAGCTGTCCAGCACCCTTGTGCGGAGAGCTTCGTCGCTTTCTGCGTCCGCCCCGCCGGAAAATGCCGCCGGATTTGTGCATCCGGTAATTCCCATGGGACATGCCGCCAGCACCGTTATGCTCCACGCCGCGGCATTGCCGCCGCTTCCAGATTCCAGCGCTTCTGCGGGCACGTCCGTCGTCAGCGCCCCCGCCGCCAGCACTGCCGCCCGGGTGGTCTGAAATCGCATCCCGCCCTCCGTCATGCACACGCTTCCCATAGGGATGCTCAAATCCTGCAGCGGCGCCTCCTCCACAGAAAACCGCAATGTCCCCGCCGCCCGCGTCGCCGCCTGACGGGCAATCCCCCGCATGGCCGCGTGGTCGTCCAGATAAGCACCTTGGGCGGTCTGTGGAAAACTTTGATTCAGCACCCAGTCCGCCTGACATTCCAGCGCCTGCACCTGCGCCGCCACCGCATACAGCCGTACTGCCAGATCACAGGTGTCCTCCGCGCCGTAACCAGACCGCTCCCGAAACGCCGAGAGCAGCTCCTGATAAATTTCATCCGTTGTTCTCATGTTTTTTCTGTCACCGCACCGTAAGCTGCAGATTCAGTTCCTCCCCCTCATAGTTTATCCGCACCGTGAGATGTTCGCCCTCCAGCCCCACCTGCTCCACACGCAGATTTTTTTCCTCCGCCAGCGCCTGTGCCACCGCCGCTTCCGCGGCACTTTGCCTGTGAGAAGGGGCTTCGCCTCCCAGCGCGTACAATGTGCTACCCAAGTCCTCCAAAAACGGAAACCTGCCCCGCCTTGCCGTCAGCCTGAACAGCACTCTTTGCAGCAGCGCGTCCCGGCCCTTTACCCGAACCGTTCCGCCTACGCCGTCGGCCACATAGTCTCCGCCATTGATTTTCAGCTCCGTCATTCCGATTCTCCTCCGCATGTGCAGGACTTGTAGATCTCGCCGTTTATGCGCAGCGCCCCGGTTACCTCCACCTGCCCCGTCAGAAGGATTCTGCCCCGCAGCTCCACCGTCCCGTCGTTTTTGAGGTATACGCTTCCGCCTTCGGCGTGAATGTATACCTCGCCGGGCCGAAGACCGGCGGGTGCGACCGTCTGCTTCGCACCCGCCACGCAGGACTCCTCCCCTCCGGTTCCACCCTTGATGACCAGCACCGTCTCTCCCGCAGCAGGCCGCCACGCATATCCTCCCGGCCCGTAAACCGGGAGCGCCCGCACCTCGCCTCTGGTGACCACGCCCGCACTTTCTCCCGAAATACTTGTCACGCCCAGATCAGCCCCAGACGCGGATACCCCCGGCTTTGTCTGCTTTGATAACCACATCGCTTTTTTCTCCTCTCCCTCCGGGTCATTTCTCACGCAGCGTCAGTGTAACGGATTCTCCGCCACCGTCGGCCCGGGTTCTGGCCTCCACCACGCGATAGGTCCCCGCCAGTCCCATCCGCGCCAGCCTTAAAACCGCCACATCGCCGGGAAACGCCAGAAAGCCCCCCGCCAGCGTCACCTCCACGGAAATCTCGTCCTCTTTGGACTTTGCAATCTGATACTCTCCGGTATACCGCATTTTGGCCCAAGTGCTCTGTCCCGGCGTATACAAAACCCGGCGGCACTGCCCTCCCCGGGCAATCCGCTCCTCGTTTCGCACGCTGTACGTCTGGTTTCTCGTCTTGTCGATTACCAATATTTCCGACAACACACCATAGTGATCTTCCCGTTTTACAAGCGATAAAACGTTTGATGAATCCGTAATTTCAAACGTCTTTCCCATTTTCTCCTTGTCCGCCCACAGCCGTCCAAACCGGTCAAGGCTTGGCGCAAAGTAGCCATAGGTCCTGCAAAAGTCCTCCAGCGCTTTCCACTGGCTGCTTCCAGCCGCCACGGTGTACATTTCCCCGCCGCTGCTGAGGCTTGCCGTTTTGTCGCAGGGAATCCCGTAGGGCGTCACATGGTTTCTGACGATTTCCTCAAGCGTTGCCCCCTGATAGGCTGCGGCCCGGGCCTCGTTGTCCAGCAACCGGGCGGCATACCCCCGTCCCGCAACCAGCGCGCTGAGGCCCTCCTCCGTCTGGCGAATCTCGTATTCATCCACAATGCCCCGCAGCAGCACGGCTTCCCCGTCCATCAGCGTAAACCCCGCCGCCTGTTGCAGCACCGGCTCCATTTCCGCCGTGTAAAGACACGTCACTGCAAAGCTGTCGCAGGGCACAGTACCCGTATAGCATACATCCCAGGTCAGCAGCGCAGGTAAATCAAACATTCCGTGGTTGCACATCGTAATCCTTCCCGTCATTTCACCCGCACCTGATTTCCCGCGTAGATGAGATTTGGATTTTTAATCTGGGGATTTGCTGTAATCAGGCTCTGAAGCGTCACGCCGTACCGCTTTGCAATTCCCCACAGCGTGTCCCCCTTTTTCACCGTGTACCATACGGCGGAGTCCGCGCTCTTTCCCGTCTCCCCCGCGCCGGTACTCTCCGCAGCGGTGGCCGCCGCCGTGAGAGATGCGTTCTGTCGGCAATCCTCCCAAAACTCAAATGCATATCCCACAAAATCCGGCTGTGGCTCCTCCGTTAGCTGCAAAGACACAAAATATGCCTCCGCCGCCTGCCAGACGGGATGCACCAGCAGCCCCGGCCCATCCCGCTCAAATACCGCCGCCAGCTTTTGAAATTCCTGATAGGCGTTCGCTCCCATAAACGCGCCCTGTCCCCGCATCACCCGGTGCCCCGGTCCCAACTCCTGCATGCAGTACTTCCCGAAGGGCACCTTGTGCACCGCAATTTTTCTCTGCCATGTGACGGAATATGTCTCCGGGTTGTGGGGCCATACATAGTCCTTATACCGCATCGGCGTCAGTTCCACGCCATCTCACCTCTCCTGTCTTAATACAGCGGATACCCGCCGTCATACCGTCTTGCGTCCCGCTGAAACGCCCGGGACAACTCTCCGGCGGACATTCCCCCGTCCACTACAAGCATGGTCCCGGCAGACACTCCGCCGTCCGCCACCGGAACGGTCCCCGCAGTTCCATCATGAGTCCCCCTATCCTCGAAGAACTCCTCCGGGAAAATCAGTTCAGCTCCGCCGAACCCTTGTCCCGCGCCGATGCTGTTTCTCTTCCAAACCGCATTCTTTTCAGCGTTCAGCTGCGCAGTGTCTGCCAGCCCACTTTCCATAAACGGGCTCTCCGCTCCCATGCTCCCCGCTGAGGGAATTTCCGTAACTGTCATCTCCCGCATCCCCGCCGCCTGATGAAGCCGCCCTTCCCTGCGTCGTGCCAGCAACCGATTCCATGCCGCCATTTCTCCCGGCGAGCCCGGTCTTTCTTCCGATCCCTCATCGAAGGAGCGGAGCCGGAGAGCGCCGTCTCCGCCGCTCTCCGCCTCTGTCTCCCCGTTTCTCTCGGCCTGTTTCTCCTCGTCTTCCTTTCGCCGCTGCCCGCCGCCCAGCAAAAGGCCAAATATTGCTGCCTGCCGCCGCAGCGCTTCTTCTATGTAATTCATGCCCGCTCTCCCCGCATTGCCCGAAACCGTTCCGGGTCAAACCCGGCGTTTACTCCGGCGGGCATAGCAGTTTCCGCCTCTGCCAGCCGCCGCACAAGCGTCTCCATCTCTCCTGCCGTCAGCTCCTCTAAAATCGCCTCCGCGCTTTCAAACAGCCGCTCTTCCCCAAGGAAGCAGCTTTCCGCCAATACATGGGCATTGCACAAAAGCCCTCGTACCGTCTCGTTTTCTTCTTGTGCGGCTACATCCCGCCAAATGCCCAGCAGCCGTCCCGCCGAAAGCGGCATCAGTCTGTCCGGCGCCGTTTTCATGCCGTTATTTCAATGCGCCGGGAGGCCACCACGGTAATTTTTTCCGCTACCATGGCGTCCAGCTCGCCCTGTTCAGAGATCGTGCTCCACTGACAGCCCGAGTAGATGATCTTCCGGTCCGGCTTACAGATCACCAGCGAAAAATCGCTGAGCTCGTAAAAATTGATTCCGTCGGAAATCGCGTCGTCGGTGGCGTACAGGCGGGTCAGCTCCAACGTATACTTGCTTTGTCCCCCGATGGTCCCCACCGGCTCCCGCTCTCCAAATGCCTCCACGTTTTTGCTGGTCTTGCTGGCCTTGGCGGTGTAGCTCTGCACCACCGCCACCTTTTTTCCGTTCAGCTCCAGATAAATGTCCGCGCTGGTGGGAAATCCCATAACCTCCATGGCTTTTGCTCCTTTTCAGATATTTGTTTTCCGCTCACACCGTGATGTGGGCCGTCAGATAAATCTGGTTCAGCCCGTGGGCCACGGCAAAGCTGAATTCCACCAGACATACGGTGGGCTCGTCCGCAGATACGCTCACCCGTACCTCGCCATAGCTGTCAATGATCTCCGCCGCCAGCTTTTTTTCCAGTTCCACAATTACCTGCGAACGGATGGCCCCCCGATTCTGCGCCGTGTTTTTGGTGCGGGAAAATTTGCTGCGCAGCGAGGAACGTACCGCCGGAATTACATCGTCCACAATCCGGATGGTGCTCAGTTCCCGCCAAGTGGCGTCTGCCGCTCCGTCCGTGGTGGTTCTGGTGGTCACGCACCGCACCGGGGAAATCACTCCCGCCACGCTTTCCAGCGGCGTCACACCGCCCCGCACCAACGCGTCAATGTCGTTATCTCCGTAAGCCGCGCTCAGTCCGCTCAACCCATACAGCGCCGCCCCGTTTAGGGGGGCCGCCGGGTCGCTTCCCCCGGCCATGGCGCCTGCCATCGCCGCCGCACACAGCACGCTCGAAGGCGTACCCTCACCCGCCATTCCCTCCGGCCCGGTCAGCACCATCCGCTCACTGTTCAGCTCCGCCGCGTGGGCCGCTAGGTCCGCTGCAGTCTCTCCGCCGGCTCCCACCACCGCGATCCGCTCTCTGCGCCCCGCAGACGAGGTTTCCACCGCGGTGCGCAGCGCCTGGTGTACCGCAGCGTTCGTGCTGTCGCATACCATGATGCGCACGTCCTCTACGCCGCCCAGCGCTTCAAACCCCGCCGTATAGTCCGAAACCGTCCCGCCGTCCGCCACCCGGACCGCCGCCACCTTGGACACGCCATTTAAAAACAGCAGCCGCAGAATTGCACTCATTCCGGCTGTGCCCGTGTCCTCACCGAATGCCCCGATGCCCTCAGAATACCCCGTCAGCGTCACCACCGAGTTCTCCTTGCCCTTGGCCGCTCTCGCGGCCACGCCCACGGTCTTGGTCCCGCCACCGGCGGATACCACGGATGACGCGTCATAAGAGGAATACACCCCCGGCCGCTCATGCTTTGTCATGTTCATTTTTTGATCGTCCCTTTCAGAATAAAGTCCAGCAAAGTCTCCGTGTCGCCGGAGTCCTCCGCCAGGAACACAGCCCTGCAAGCCGCGCTCCCCTTCCGTAAAAACATTCCGGTTGCTTTGTCCCACGCAATGCCGTTCCAGCTCATCTTCTCCAGCTTAAGCCCCGCGGGCAGCTTTTCCATCAGCGCACCGGCGGCAATTTCCATGGCCGTCTCGCAGTCACTCGCCTCCGCCGCCCGCACGCCGAGGGAAATCGTCACATCCATCTGCATTCCGTACAGCTCTCGAACGCTTCCCGTGTTTTCGTCCCACTTTTCACCGAGATATCCGCTCAGCCCCACGGATTTTCCCTCCGCCGCTGCCACGTCCACAGATGCCACCGGCCCTTCATACTCCTTTGCCGCGCCTTCATAGGCGGACATCGCCGCAATTCCCGCACCCTTCAGAGCGTTGATCACCGCGTCCCGCACCTGATTCAGTCCGTTCATTCCGCCGCCTTTCTCCGCGCCGTCAGAACGGCCCACCAGCAAACGGTTTCGTCCCTCAGGCGTATTTCCTCGCAGTTGCGCACCGTATAGGTCCTCCCCTGAAATTCCACTCGGTCCCCCAGTCCTGCCTTTGTTCTGCCAAGATAGGTCCACCGCCGGTCATCCACAGTTCCCAGAGAAGTGACCTCAAACGGCGCGTCTTTTTCCGATTTTCTTGCGGGCTGAAAAAACGCCCGTGCCGCTGTGCCGTTCACCGTCACCGCCTGTCCGTATTTTTGGAAGATGCGGTCCAACCGTCCCGTCATCCCCGCACCCCCCGAAAGCGGAACTCCGCCGCCGTCACATAAGGCTCCATCAGCCGCTCCGCCTCCCGGCGCAGGACCTCCGCGTTCTTGCCGCCCTCCGGCTCCGTCACGGACACATCCCCCGCCGTAAACTGCATGCCGCTCCGGCTCGCCGACAGGCCCGCCGCTGCAAAAAGTGCCGCCGCACAGAGGAATGCCTCTCGGCATTCCTCCGGCTCGACGCCTTCCCGGAGTCTTCCTTTCCACGCCTTCTCAGCCGCCTTGCACAGCAGCGCCAGCGCCGTTTCTTCATCCTCTCCCGCGCTGGCAAGGGTCCTCGCCAGCGTTAAAATTTCCTCCTGCATTCTCGCGTCTCCCTTCTCTGCTGCTTTCGCAATGGAGTTTATCAGATCTCCAGCACCCGGCTCGCTTCGGTAAACAGCTTCGCAAACCCGGAAATAGAGGTAATGGCCGCCCGCTCCATCTGCCGATCAATCAGCTTGTCATACTCCACCAACACGTCTCCGGCGCAAATCTGCTCCAAGGCGTAGCCCTTGTCAAGGCCAATCAGCCTGCCTGCGGGCATGGCGCTGGTTCTCAGCAGCGTCGCGCCCAGAGGGGTGGTCAGCGTGCCGGTCCCCTGAAAATTCAAACCGGTCAGGGGATTTTGGAACTCGCTCAGCTTCAGAAGCTTCAGCATCACGTCCCCGCCCACCAGAATGGTGTTCATGGTGTAGGGATCGAACTGGCTCCAGAATTCCAGCAGCGCGTCATAGCTCAGCGTTCCCTTGGTCCCGGAAATGGGCTCCGTGCCGATGCTGTAAGTCTTCGCCGGATTTTTGTTCCCGTCGCCGTCGCACAGCACCCGGATGGCGTCCTGCAAATGCATTCTGCCGATGTAAGCGCCAATCTGGCGCAGCGTCACGGAAAACAGGTCCAACCGCTGAAACCGGATTGCCTCGTAGGAAGCCACCAGCATCCTGCCCCGCTTGTGCAGCCGCACCAGATTTTCCTGCGTCCGAATGGTGGTAGCGGGAATCGCGCCGCCCTCCTCCACGCGCTTGAGCTCTTTTTCCTTCTCCGTGGGCACGGAGGCAATAGAGCGATAGTCCATTCCCTCAAAATTAGTCACCGTGGCGGTGATGGAGGGCAGAATGCTCTCTTCCTCCATGCCCTGACGCACCACGCGGGAGACAAACTCCGGGAACAGCACGGCGGAATCGCTGGTCTTGAAAAATTTCTCCACCATATCGCTGCCCGCGCCCTTCACCTTGATGTCAAAGCGCTTGAGCTGGCGCTGAAACGCGTCCAGCCCTTCCGCCGGGGTTTCTCTGTAATTTTCACTGGGATCCAGCTCCTCCAGCGTTTTGGAAAAGCTGCTGCCCGCTCTGCCGTACATACCTTTTTCCAGCTTGATGTTCTCGTAATGATAAGCCATACTTCTTCCTCCTTCTTAAAGTGCGAAGGTGACAGTGCCCGCCGACGCGTCCACCTCTGCCACCAGATACTGCCGCCCCTCTGCGTCCGCCTTTACGCCGCCGTCACCGTCTCCGCTCAGACCGCACCAACCCAAACCCGGCGTGCTTCCCGTGTAACCGGCGGTGACAAACCCGCCAAGCTGCACCGCACAGGCGTCGCCGCCCTTGCCCATGGAAATCACCTGTCCGCAGAAGTCCTCCCCCTCGCCGCAAAAGCCGACGGCTCCGCTTCCGCTGACCTTCACCATTTCGCCTTCCCGCACCTCAGTGCAGGAAAAGGTTGCCGCCCACTGTCCGATTCCCTCAAAAGAAATGTTCATTGTGCTCCTCCTCAAAATTTATCTACCCTGAAAACACCAAAAAGCCGCCTGATATATCCGTCGCCGCCATCGCTTTCCGGCCCTTTCCTAATGTCGCGGGGATCGCGTCACACCCGAAACAGTTCGCCGTCTCCCCGCTCCGCGCCCCGGTCCGCCCGGCGAAGCTGCACGGAAAACACCTTTTCCGCCCGTGCCTCATAGACTTTTTTCAGCTCCAGCAGCTCCGCCTCCTCCAGCTTGTCCGCGATGGACTGAAACACCGTTCCGTCCAAAGCCTCGTCGCTCACCAGCGCCAGCCGCACCACCTCCCGGCGCAGCCCCAAAAGGTAATTCCGCCCCAGCTCCGCCTGCTTGCGCAGGGTGTCCCAAGCCTCCTGAAATTCCTTCCGTTGTCCCACATACTGCTCCAACTCCGTGCCCGACTGACCGCCGAAGCGCTTCATCACGCCCGCCTCTCTCTGTGCAGGCACCGCCACAAAGGACCACTCATAGGCGTCCTTGGGCTCCCGAAGCTCCACGTAACACAGCTTCCCGCCATAGCTCTGTCCCTTCTGGTGCTGGCAGCTTCCGCTTTCCTCGCCGCATACGGAGCAAACACTCTGCCCCACCGCGCACCCAACAGATACTTCCTTTTTAATGCCGCCCTCAATCTCCGCAATCAGGTCCGCGTTTTTCCCGGTCTTCATCAGATAGGCCCACGCCTTGAGATAGCAGTAGCCGTCTCCCGCCGCCGTGCTGCGGCCTGCCTCGCGCACCAGCTCCGTCCGATAAATCCGGGCCGTCTGCCCCAGCGCGGACCACTGGTGGTCAAACACGCCGCTTTTCCCCACAAACAAATCTCCCAGCGCGTTCAGCGCTGCCTCGTCAAACCGCTCAAAGTCCCGGTCCACCTCGTTGTCGCACAGCCGCACCGCAAAGGTGTATATCTGTTCCGCCGTCAGTGTCCCTTTGGAAAAGCGGTTAATCAGACCCATGTCATCCTCTCCGGCCGCCCACCGCTCCGCCGTTCCTGCGTCCTTTCGCACGTCCATTTTCTCGCCCCTTTTTTAACTATTATGTAAACTAATCGCCCACTGCGTCACGCCTGTTTCTCCGCCGCGTCGTTCTCGATTCTCAGCTTCCGTGCCTGCTCCAGATATAGTGCCGCCCGGGCGTCTTCCACCTCGTCCTGCAAATTGACATCCTCCCAAACCGTCTCAAATCCGCATCCGTAGCCGTGCATCCGCAACCACAGACTGCAAATTCTCTCCACAGCGGGATTCAGCGTCCGCCGGATGGCGGCTACCTCGGTGGTCAGCATATCTGCCTGTTGGGCGCTCATTCGCTCGGTAGAATTCCAGCTCAGCCCCAGCATAAACGGAGGGATCCCCGTCTTGGCCACAATCTGCTCCAAAATCTGCCGCACCGGCACCTCGCTGTCTAAAATCTGCTCATCCGCGCCGATGGCTTTGATTTCCACATCGCCCACCGCCACAAAATCCCGCACACGGCCGCTTTTTGCGTCCTGCATAGCGGCAGACCACTCCTCCGCCAATTGCCGGCTGCGCTCCTCCGCCTGTCCCCTTCCGTCCTCTCCGGGCTTACAGGTCACCGCAAACCGCACATTGCCGCACCGCTCCCAGTTGACTCCCACAGTGTGGTAAATCTTCATCAGGATATCCGTCAGAAATGGCATGGATCGCAAAAGCGACACCCCATAAGGGTTCTCCGTCTCCGGGTTAAAGGGGGTGAACAGCAGCAGCTCCTGCCGGGGCAGCGGACTTATTCTCCCGTGCTCATCCGCTCCGCAGAGCTGAAAATCCAGCGGATTGTCCCCCTCGTAAATTTCCAGGTCTTCCGCCCGGCCGCACAACAGCGCCCCGATTTCCCGGCCGTTTCCCACTGTCACAATTTCACCAATGGCCCGCCCGCAGGTCAAAAGTGAATCCAGATAGCACTCCAAAAATGCGTTGATGCCCCGCTGCCCGCGCCCTGTTGGCACTGTCCGCAAAAATTCCCGCAGCGCCCGCTGCGCCGCCGCGTCCGCGCACTTTACATCCACGCCTCCGGTCATCCGAATCAGCTTGTAAACCGCCGCATCCACCACCGGAACGCCCTCCCGGATCGCTCGATACAGCCGCAGCTCACCGCCTCGCAGGGGCACATACCCGTCCAGCACGCCAAAGGGATGCCGCTCCGCGTTTCGCAGTTGTACCGCAGTGGCAGTCTTTCCCGGCACTTGTTTCCTCTTTCCGAATCTCATCCTCGCTCCTCCCGCATTTTTACGCTTCCCGCTCCACCCACGTCGCCGCGAAGCCGCCGCTCCGCGGCTTTGCCAGACTCATGACAAAATATCTAAGATCGTCCATGGCGTGGTCGTTTTCCTTCTTTGGCGCGTCTTTGCCTCCCGGTTCCCAGCAATAGGCTTCCATCTCCCGCAAGCAGTCCTCACAGCTTTCGCAAATCACGATTCTCCCGCTCTTCAGCGCGTCCGCTGTGGTGCGGATGCCGTCCAGCACATCGTTATTTGCCTTTTCAACGTCGTATCCCGCCTGCCGCAGCGCCGCGATAAAGCTGGCCGCCGACGGGTCAACCACCACCGTCTCAATCCGCCGCTCCCCCGCCAGCTTCCGTAAATCCTCCACATACTCCGCATCGGTTTTCTGCCGTCCCTCCGCCCGGGAGTTGTAGTAATATTCCTTCACCCGAAACCATACGTCGTCCCACAGGCCCCACAGCCCAAAGGACGCGGGGTTTGCCGTCCCGTAATCCACGGATATGCGCCACCGCTCCGGCTCTTCCTCCGGCGCGTTCCGGCAAAACTTCTCCCGGTCAAAGAAGTCGTATACCAGCCCTTGGGCCGCGGCCCATTCCCCCAGCACGAACCGCCGGTAGAAAATTCCGCTGTAACAGCTCCGATACCGCTGCTTGACCTCCGCCGACAGCGCCGGATTGTCCTCCATGGTAAAGTGGAGATACAACGCTCGCTTCTCCTCCGCCTTGCAAATCCACTCCCGATAGAACCAATGCCCGGGGCCTTCCGGGTTGCAATCCATCCACAGCTTGCTTCCCACTATGGAACACCGGGCGCAGGCCTGCTCCACAAAAGAGCGGGGCATCAGCGCCACTTCATCCAGCAATACTCCGGCAAAGGTGCTTCCCTGAATCAGTGCCGCGCTGGATTCATCTTTTCCACCGAATAAGTAAAATTTGTTCCGCCGCTTCCCGCTGCGCACCACCAGCAAATTTTCCGACCGCTTTTCCGTGCACTGCATCCCAAGCTTCCTCAGCTCCGGCACAATTTCCCCCAGCACGTTTCTCCTCAGTGAGAGAATTGTCTTCCCGCACACGCCGAATTGCTGCCCATCAAAGCTGCTCTGAGCCCACAGGAAGAAGGACAGCCCCATGGAAAAAGTCTTCCCGCTGCGAACCGCTCCGTCGCAAATTACCGCGTCGTACTTCCCTCCGTCCGTCTGCCACCACCGCAGCGCCCGCCGCTGCTTCTCAGAGAACCGCACCGTCTCCACGTCCGGGCCCCTCCTTCTCATCCTCGGTCTTCAGGGCCTGCAAAAACCGCTCCATACCGTCCTCGCCGCCTTCCTCCAAAAGGCCCCATAGCGTCTCCAGTGCCTGCACCCGGTCGATGAGCTTCATTTCCGCTCCCTTGTCCGTAATTTTCAGCTCCGCCACATCGGATAAATCCAGTTCTCCTGCCTCCACCAGCTCCCGGCTTGCCAGCTTTGCCGCGTCGGACACCCGTCCAAACGCCATCTGCCCCAGCCGCCGTAAAATGTCCTGCCGGGTGGGCAGCTCCATCCGCCGCATCCATTTCAGCCGCTCGGACACCTCGCTTTTCCGCAGCAGCGCGTAGCCATCAGCCCTCCCAATGCTTTTTGCCGCCCGGTTTGGATCCATGGAGATCAGAAATTCCCGGCAAAACCGATCCCGCTCCGCGCCCGTCAGTTTCTTTCCCATCCAATCACCTCGCTCTTCTATACCAGTCCCCCCATTGCCCCAAATTTGCACGTCCGCGTACATCTTTGAAAATTTGCAAAAAATATCCGCCCTTCGGCGGAGTGGGCGGCACCGCCGCATGAATGAAAAAACGGGCGGGAAGCCATCAGCTTCCCGCCCGTTTTTATTCTGTTCCCGTGCAGACATTACCCGGTAAAAAAGATATAGGACAGCGCCCCCACCAACCCGATTCCCGCCAGCGTCAAATCGAAGGCAAAGGTTACACC
>DKLF01000035.1 GCA_002455655.1 Oscillibacter sp. UBA6647
GCAGGGACAAAAGTCCCCGCCCTGTTTCTTGTCCACTGATGGGCGGAGAGACAATTGGCAGTCTCTCCGCCGAAAATATTTCCCACAGCCTCTATGCGAAAATCGCGATTTTATTAATCTCTTCATACAAGAAGCCGGGACCTGCCAACGCGGCAGGCCCCGGCTTTTCAGCTTTACAGAAATTGTTCCAGCGCGGCGCGAAGTTCCTCGTCAGACGGGGGAACGTTCCAAAACAGGGGCTTTTCGTTCCCCGTGAGAACCGGGAGATACAGCCCGTCCGGGTCCGCCAGAGACATATGGTTGGCCCGGCAGCCGGGACAATAGGAGGGCTGGCAAACGCTGTCAAATCCCCGGGCCGCGATGTCCGCCTCGTCCATGATTTTCTCCACGGTGCATATAAGGCCCAATTCCCGGGCCATCTGCTCCACCCGCCCCAGATAAAAGTCGTTTCGGGGACACTCGGAGGCGTACAGCCGCAGCCTGAAGCCTATCTTTTCCCCGTCTGCCATTACTTTTGAAGCCCGGCGGCCCATGCGCCGTATTTTTCGATATTTGCGTCGCACGCGGCCCGGTCGGCTCCTTGGGTCAGGATGTAGACCTTGATTTTCGGCTCCGTGCCGGAGGGGCGCACCAAAATCGTGGTGCCGTCCGCCAGTTCAAAGCGCAGCACGTTGGAGCCGGACAGCTCCATGGCACTCTTTGTCCCGGCTGCGCAGTCCACCACGGACCCGTCGGCATAGTCCTTGCGCACCGAAACCTTTACGCCGCCAATGGCGGCAGGCGGATTTTCCCGCAGACCCCGCATCAGCTCCGCCATGTCCTTCAGTCCGTCTAGTCCCGGCATCACCAGATTATAGGTCTTCTCTCCATACTGACCATACTTTTCATAGAGCTTCTCCAGCGCGTCAAACAGCGTCATCCCCTGCGCGGCATACCACGCGGCCATCTCCGTCAGCAGCATGGAGGCCGTCACCGCGTCCTTATCCCGGACGTAATCGCCCAGCATATAGCCGTAGGATTCCTCGTAGGAAAAGATAACCTTCCCATCTCCCGCCGCTTCCAGCGCATTCTTCTTCTCCGCCATAAACTTGAAGCCGGTGAAGGTGTCAAAGCACGCCACGCCGTTGGACTCCGCAACCTTCCGCGCCATCTCCGTGGTGACGATGGTTTTCAGCGCCACGGGCCGCTCCGGCAGCCGTCCCGCCCGGCGCATCGCGCCGATAAGATAGTCCAGCAGCAGCACGCCGGTCTGGTTCCCCGTGACGGGACGGTACTCTCCGTCCTTGTCCCGTACCATAATACCCACCCGGTCGCTATCCGGGTCGGTGCCCACGATGAAATCCACGTCGTTTTCCCGGGCAAGGTCAACCGCCAGATAAAACCCCTCCGGGTTCTCCGGATTGGGGGACTTCACGGTGGGGAAGGTCCCGTCAATCACCATCTGCTTCGGCTCGCACAGAATGTGCTTTACCCCCAGCGCACGCAGCGCCTCCGGCACCAGCTTATAGCCGCAGCCGTGGAACGGGGTGTACACCAGCTTAAAGGTGTCCGCCACCTTGGCGACGGTTTCCCGGTCGTTGATCATGGCGGTGACCTCTTCCATAAACCGCCGGTCCGTCTCCTCCCTCATCACGGTGACAAGTCCGGTGGCCAGCGCCTCGTCCCACCTCAGCGCCTTCACGCCGGTGAAGATGTCGATTTCCTCCATCTTCTTCGCAACAGCCGCCGCGTGGTGGGGCGGGAGCTGGGCTCCGTCCTCCCAATAGACCTTGTAGCCGTTGTACTCCTTGGGGTTGTGGCTGGCAGTGACGTTGATGCCCGCGATGCATCCGTACTCCCGCACTGCAAAGCTTAGCTCTGGCGTGGGACGCAGCGCGTCGAAAATCCGCACAGCCACGCCGTTTGCAACGCAGACCCCCGCCGCCTCCCGGGCAAAGTCCATAGAACCGATCCGGCAGTCCATACAGATGGCGACGCCCCGCTTCGCCGCGTCGCCTCCCTCCGCCAGAATCACCTGGGCGAAAGCCTGGGTGGCATGGCGGATGACATGGACGTTCATATTGTGCAGGCCCACGGCCATGATTCCCCGCAGTCCGGCGGTGCCGAACTCCAGCGGGCCGTAAAACCGGGCTTCGATCTCCTTGGCATCGTTTTTCAGGGCGAACAGCTCATCCTTTTCCGCCTGAGACAGGGCGGGGCTGTTCAGCCACTTTTCATATTCCCGCATGAACTCCATGGAATTTTCCTCCTTATTCTTCGCCGCCCGGTTGGGCGGGATTATCCAGAATCGCCTTGGCGTCCTCCAACAGGGATTGGGGCACGTAGATGTCCACGCCCCGTCCGGCAAAGCCGAAAATCACCTTGCCAAGCGTGCCGGATTTAAACGCCGGGATGCCGCAGCCATTCAGCATGGACAACAGCACATCTGCGCCGCCCCCCAGCTCCGACTGGGCGGAAATCAGCAGCTCTGCCCGCTCCGGCTCTCCGTCCGTCCCTGCGGGCCAGCCCTCCGGCAGGTCGCCCTGGCGCAGGCCCCAGTTGTTCTCGTCTTTCATTGGGTCCCTCCTTCTGCAAAATCAAAAATTTATTAGAAATAAAAGTTAACTCACTTATGATATCGTCCGCCCGTTTGAATCTGATACGCCCGGTATAGTTGCTCCAGCAGCATTACCCGGGCCAGATGGTGGGGGAAGGTCATGGGCGACATGGACAGGCGCAGGTCCGCTCTGTCTTTCAGGCTTTGATGCAGGCCCACGCTGCCGCCAATCAAAAAGGTAAGCTGGGACGCACCGGACACGGCAAATCCGCCCAGCGCCTCCGCAAACGCCGGGGAGGAAAGTGTTTTCCCCTCAACGCACAGGGCAATCAGCGCACCGGATTTGGGGAGTTTCTCCTCCACCCGGCCCGCTTCCTCAAGAAGCGCCCGCTCAATTTCGGCCGGGGACGGCGCTTCGCTGAGCCGCGCTTCCGCCAGCTCCACGATTTCCGCCTTGCAATACCGCGACAGGCGCTTCAAATACTCCGCCGCCGCGTCCGCGTAGAACTTCTCCTTCAGCTTGCCTACGCACAGAACGCTCACCTTTTGCATACGCCCTCCGTCACCTGATGGCAGGGGCCTGTGCACTCCCGCTCCGCAACAGACAGCGCCGGGCCTTCCCCCGCCTCCGCCAGCGCGGCGGACACGGCGCAAAGAGCCGTCTCCGGCGTGTTGTTGTCCCGGCTCAGGTGCGCCAGAACCAACTCCTCCGTCCCGGACCGACACGAGCAGACGGCAAACCGGGCCGCCGCTTCGTTGCTCAAATGCCCCTCATCGCCAAGAATCCGTCGCTTTAAGAAATAAGGGTACGGCCCGCCCCGCAGCATATCTACGTCGTGATTGGCCTCCAGCATCAGCAGCGGTACGCCGCAAAGCACCTCCGCTGCCTCGTCGGTGACAAAGCCTGTGTCAGTCAACAAGCCGAAGTCCCCCACCCGAAACCCGGCGGAGCCGGGGGCGTCGTGAGAGGTGGGAAATGCGTCCACATCGCAGCCGTCCACGGTGAACCGCTCCCCCATGGCAAAGGGTGACAGGCGGTTTTCAATGCCCGCCAATCGCCGCCGCAGGTCGCGCCCCGCCGCTTCGCTGGCGTATATCGGGCCGTCCCACCGCTTTAAAAGAGTTTGCAGCCCAGCAATATGATCCGCGTGGGTGTGGGTAATCAAAATGCCGGACAAGTCCTCCAGCGACCGGCCCAGCTCCCGCAGCGCTGAGGTAATCCGGCGGCAGGAAATGCCCGCGTCCAAAAGAAGACAAACGCCGTCCTTTTCCAGCAGGGCGGCATTTCCCGAAGAGCCGCTGGCAAGCGTATGTAAAATCGTCAAAAAAAGTCCCCCGTGCGTTTTGAATTCAGGCGGCGGCCGCCCGGTGATAAAAATGCGTCCGTGATGGAGAGTGTCGACGAAAGTCGGCGACCTCCATCGCGGACGCGGTAATAACTCAACAAAACACCTGATGCGTCATGTGCTTTTGGCCGGGCAGATCAGCCGATGTGGGCTTCCAACTGCTCGTTCTCCCCCGGCTCCTCCACCACGCGAATGTCGGCCCCCAGGCTGCGGAGCTTATCAACAATGCGCTCATAGCCCCGCTCGATATATTGCACCTGACTAATTTCGGACTCACCCTTGGCGGCCAGCGCCGCGATGACCAGCGCCGCACCCGCCCGCAGGTCGCAGGCCTGAATGGGCGCGCCGGTGAGATAGTCCACGCCCTGCACCACCGCGGTCTTGTCGTCCACCTGAATGGACGCACCCATGCGCTTGAGCTCGTCCACATAGCGGTAGCGGTTGTTCCAAACGCTTTCTGTCACCAGTGATGTGCCCTCTGCAAGAGAGAGCACCGTGGTCATCTGGGGCTGCATATCCGTGGGGAAGCCGGGATACGGCATGGTTTTCACGTTGGTCTGGTGTAGCGGCTCGCTGCGCCGGACCAGCAGCGTATCCTCCCGCTCCTCCACCTCCACGCCGCACTCCTGCAGCTTGGCGGTGATACAATCCATGTGCTTGGGAATAATATTCTTCACCAAAATCTGTCCGCCGGTAGCGGCAACCGCCGCCATGTAGGTGCCCGCCTCAATCTGATCGGGAATAATGGCGTAACTTCCGCCCCGCAGACGGGAGACGCCCTGAATTTTAATGGTGTCGGTACCCGCGCCCCGGACATTGGCCCCCATGGAGTTTAAAAAGTTGGCCAAATCTACGATATGTGGCTCCTTCGCCGCGTTTTCAATCACGGTGCTCCCCTCCGCCAGAACGGCGGCCATCATAATGTTCATGGTGGCGCCCACGGAAACCACGTCCAGATAAATGTTGGCTCCGTGAAGCCGGGGCTCCCGGCAGGAGGCGTGAATAAAGCCGCCCTCTACCGTCACGTCGGCCCCCAGCGCCTTAAAGCCCTTAATGTGCTGATCAATGGGCCGCACGCCGAAATTGCACCCGCCGGGCATGGCCACGTCGGCCCGGGCAAAGCGGCCCAGCAGCGCGCCGATGAGGTAATAGGACGCCCGGATGCGCCGCGCCATCTCATAGGAGGTGCGGGTGGAGCGGATATGAGTGCAATCAATCTCCACCGTGTGGGGATTGATTGCGCGGACAGACGCGCCCAGCTCATCCAAAATGGTGTAAAACAAATGCACGTCGGAGATTTGAGGGATGTTTTCAATGCGGCAGACTCCCTCCACCAAAAGCGCGGCGGGAAGAATAGCAACAGCCGCATTTTTTGCGCCGCTGATCTCCACCTCGCCAAACAGGGGCTTGCCGCCCCGAACGATATATTTTGTCAAACCCAAAACCCTCTCTTTTACGTCAAAACGGACCGTCTGTGTTCATTGTACCCCCAGATGGGACTTCCATACCGAAAACAAGGCCCAAAACAAGTCGATTTTTTCGCGTTCGCGCCGCCCGCCTCAGCGGATTTTTCCCGCCGCTGCCACAAAGTGGCCACAGGCGGGCGCGGTGCGCTGCGCGCACAGTTACCATAACACATTTTACCACACATTTCAAGAAACACAATCAAAACTTTCAGGCCTTTCAAGAGGCTTTTTGTCTCGACAAAAAGGGCCTTTTTTCTTTCCTTTTCATGCGTGAGCCACAGCGCCGGTGACACAGTTCACATAGTAATCCACCGCGTCCGTGTCCACGCGCCACAGGGGCGTCAGCGTCAGGGCGGAGGCTGTATTTTGCAGCTCGTAACAGGGTGACAGCCCCGTGACGGCGCTCACCACTGCGCCGGAGGTCCGCCTCGCCTCCAAAAACGCGGTGAGGGCGGTGGACGCGGTCAGCAGGCTCTCTCCCTGCACCGCCGTGGAGTGCAGGGGCAAAAAGGTGCCGCTGACGGAGCGCAAAACGTTGTTTTCCGACAAAAACGTGACGGTACCACCCTCTACGGGATAGCCTCTGCACAGCCGGTTCACGGTGACGGACCCGCTGCCGGACGCGTCAAGCCACTCGTCGGGCACCTCGCATTCATAGCTGCGGCAAAAGCGGCGAACCAAATCGGCAGGGGTCTTCCCCAGCTCTCCCACAATTTCAAACGCGCCGGAGGCGCGGAAAACCGCTCGGCCCAGCGCGGAGGTATAGGTCAGAATACCGCCGCCCTCGTCGGCGGCGGTCAGCTCATCTCCCAGGAAAACGGCGGCGGCGGTCTTCTCCGCCCCGGAATCTCGCTCCAGCGTCAACGCCTGAGGGGGCGGGTCAAAGGTGACGGCGGATTCACTGAGGGTCACACCCTCGGCGGCAAAGAGCTTCACCAGCTCCTCCGTGGCCTGCCGCCGGGCGGCGGCCTGCTGCGCCTGACGTATTCCCAGCGTCCCCAGAAGAAACACGTTCATCAGCAGAAGCGTGAGAATAATAATACTTTTCAGGCGATGCGTCTCCATGTTCTCCGCCCCTCTCCTTGTTTCTTACTCTGCCAGCCACTGGGCGGTGACGGCGCTCCCCCCGTCCACATAACGGACGGCAAGCTCTCGTCCCGGCCAGGCCCGGGCAATGGACAGCGCCTGCGCCAGCGGCAGCAGGCTCTCTCCGCTTTCGGCGGGAGTATACTGCCGCACCCGCAGGGTCAGCCGGACAATCGACGCCCCCTCCAGCGTCACCTCTGCGGCAACTCCCCCGTCCGAGAAACGGATGGGAAGTCCCGCGTACTGATAGCCAAAGCGCAGCGTGACGGAATCCTCGCCTGTGGTATACTCCTGCAAAAATAATGCCCCGCTGCTCTGCTCGGGCAGCAGCCCGCTCAGAAGTTGAAAAACCCCCACCACTGTTTCCGTTTCTGTGGGAACCTCTTCCTCGGAAGCGATGCGCAGCGACCCGCTGCTCCCCTGATAAGAAATCTCCCCATCGGGGTGAATACGAAGGTTTCGGTCTCCCTCCACCACCACCTCCGCACCGGAGGTCTCCGGATACCGGGAATTGGTGTGGGGATTGAAGGACAGGGCCTCCAGCACCGCGTCAGAATCCGTAATTTCGGTGGAGACGGCAAGGTTTACAGGAGGATCAAGCTGATCGGAAAAAAGAGAAAAGTCAGCCACATGCCCGTCGCTTTCCGGTCGGTCAAATGCAAACCACGCGCTCCCGAGAGAGTAGTCTCTCACCAGTTCCCTCACGCTTTCGGCAGAAATGGCCGTGGTGCAGACAAAGCAGGCGCTTTCCCCATCCCACGCGAACAGGCGCACCGCGTTTTCATTCACCTGTACCAGCACCCGGCGGGCAGAGAGTTCCCCCCCGTTCCACTGTGCGCCCACCACTCCTGCCAAAATGGACAGGGGCAACGCCCCGCCAAAGTCATAATAGACGGAGCCGCCGGCGTCCGTCCCCATTTGCAGCGCGGCGCGAAAATCCTCCACGCCGCACTTTTTCATCGTCCCGGCGGAGCCCAGCGCCTCCATCAAAAGATTTCCCGGTTTTAAAAAGTCCTCGTCCCCGGTGGTCAGGGCCAGTCCTCCCCAACGGCCGTAGGCTCCTGTAACAGCCACCCGCGCGGGCAGCTCAAGATCCGTCAATCCCGAAACACTCTGGCTTTTTTGAATCGAGTCGGAGGAAAGCAGTCCGGAGAGATAGCCTCCGTCGCCCCGGAGATTAAATAGCTGCGTCTGGACAAACAGCGCCACGGCGGAGACGCTCAACAGGGCGATGGCGATATTTTGCAGACGGTTCCGCCGCTTTTTCGCTCTTGGGTCCATGCCCGCCCTCCTTCTTGTCTCTTTGCGTTATGCCTCCCACCGCGTCTGGCGAAGGGGAAGCGTCAGCCGGACCGTGGTGCCCGGCCCCTCGTGACGGGTCAGCCGGATGGTGCCCTGATGCCGCTCCACAATCTCCTTTGCGATGGACAGGCCCAGGCCCGTTCCGCCGGACTCCCGCGAGCGTGCCTTGTCCACCCGGTAAAACCGCTCGAAAACGTGCTCCCGGTCTTTTTCCGGGATGCCGATGCCATTGTCGGCCACCTCCATCCACACATGCCCCTCGGTGGTTCCGGCAGTAACCAGAATGCGCCCGCCGTCGGGCGTGTATTTGATGGCGTTTCCCAAAATGTTCATCATCACCTGCTCCAGCCGCTGGCGGTCCCCCTCGATAATAGGCAACGTCTGGGCCAGCTCCAGCTTCAGCGCGTGGCCATGGTGCTGTGCCTCCAGCGCGTTGGCCCGGACCACGCTGGCGATGGCGCTGCCAAAGTCGAACCGGGCGCAGCTCATCTCCGTATTCCCCGCGTCCAGCCGGGAGAGCGTCAGCAGATCCTGAACGATATGGGTCATGCGGTCCGTCTCGTTAATAATAATATCCAGAAAATTGTCGGCGGTGTCCCGGGGAATGTCTCCCCCGCTGTCCCGCAGAGTTTCGGCATAGCTTCTCACATTGGTGAGAGGCGTACGCAGCTCATGAGAGACGTTGGCAACAAACTCCTTGCGCCGTTCCTCGCTGCGGTGGTGCTCCGTCTCGTCGTGCAAAACCACCAGCACGCCGCCGCTCGCCTGATCGGAAAACGGGGCGAAATACGCCTCCAGCGTCTTCTCCCCCACCACCATCTCCGTGTCGGCATAGTTGGGCCGCTGGAGGGCCAGTATCTGCTCCAGCGGATAAACAGAGCCGAACAGCTCGTCATAAACCGCTTCCTTTGGAACGGAGCGCTGCAAAAGCACCGTGGCGGCGGGATTGCAGTGGATCAGTTTCCCGTCGTGGTCAAAGGCGGCCACGCCGTCGGTCATGTGGAGAAACAGGGTGTCCAGCTTGTTTCGTTCGTTTTCCACGGCGTTCAGGCTGTCTTGAAGCACATCCGCCATGTGGTTGAAGGTCCCGGTGAGAATACCGATTTCATCCGGCGATTCCACCGGCAGCTTGTTGCCAAAGTCTCCCCCCGCCAGCCGCTCCGCCCCCTCCGTCACCTTTTCGATGGGACCCACAAGGGTTTTGCTGAGGAGATAGCTGAACAGCACGGAAATCAAAAGCCCGATCACCAGAGCCTGCATGATGATGGTGAAAAGCTGGCTGTTCAGCTTAGACACGGTGTCCCGGTTGTCCAGTATATAGATAATGTAACTCCCTTCCTCCCCGGAGATAGGGATGGCCACATCCATGTAGTCCTCAGTCAGATCGCTGCGGTCCCCCACATCGCCGTTGAGGGCCTTAATCAGGTTTGGCGTGGACGCGAGAACCCCCCCGCTCTCCCCCGACTCCGCCAGCACCGCGCCGGAAGCTCCGTCCAAAACATAATAGTTCCGGGAGCGATAGTCGATGCCAAGGCTTCCGGCGTTGGCCTCCAGAATCTTCTGCATCTGGGCCGCGCCCTCCGGCGCGTCGGCGGCGGCGAGAAGGTCTGCCATAAAGCTGGCGTTTTTGGCCGTGGCAACGCCGTCCGCCTCCGATGTGGAGCCGAACATATCGTTCATCTGCTCAAAAAAGCCGTCGATGTAAAAGCTGGCGACGTTGGTGGTGAGAAACGCGCCCACCGTGGCCATCAGCGAGGTAATCAGCAGCAGCATAATCAGCATCAGCTTCATGTGGAGACTTTTGAACACGGCTGGCGCCTCTCTTCCATCCGGAAATCCGGGGGCCCCGCCTGTTTCAGGGACCGTTTCCCGCTTTTATGTTGCGAAATAGTAACCCGCCCCGCGCCGGGTAAGAATGTAGCGGGGGTTTGCCGGGTCCGTTTCGATTTTCTCCCGAAGTCGGCGGACGGTCACGTCCACAGTTCGGGCGTCGTCACCCACGTAGCCGTAGTTCCACACCTGCTCCATCAGATCAATGCGGGCGTAAACCTTGTTGGGGTGGCTGGCCAGAAAGGTCAAAAGCTCGTATTCCCGCTGGGTTAACTCGATGACTTCCCCGCTGCGGAACACCTGATGGCTGTCGGTATTGACTGCCAAGTCACCCGCCACGGTCATGGCCGCCTCGGCGGCGGAGGCCGCAAGTGGGGCTGCCATGCCGAGCCTGCGGATATTCGCCCCCACCCGGGCAATCAGCTCCCGCATGGAAAAGGGCTTTGTGATGTAGTCGTCCGCGCCGATTTCAAGGCCCAGGACCTTGTCCGTCTCCTCCTCCCGGGCGGTGAGAATCACCACGGGCACATTGTTGCGGCTCTCCCGCAGGGCACGGCACACGTCAAAGCCGTTCATCTTGGGCAGCATCACGTCCAGAAGGATCAAATCCGGCTTTTCCGCTTGGGCTTTTTTCAGCCCGTCCTCCCCGTCGTATGCCTCCAACGTGGCATAACCCTCCCGCTGAAGGTTAAAGCAGACGATGTCCACGATATTTTTCTCGTCCTCCACGATCAATACTGTCTTTTTCGGTTCCATGGAGTCTCCTCTCTCAGCTTGTCAAAGGTTCAGTAAAAGCTTGGCCTTCAAAATGGCGGCAACGGTTTTCCCATCCTCAATTTCGCCCCGAAGGCAGCGGTGCGCCAACTCCTCCATGGGAATGCGCTCCAGTCGAAGAAATTCGTCCTCGTCGGGCCGGGCCTCCCCCATTGTCAGGCCGCGGGCCAGAAAGAGATACAGCTCCTCTCCCAGACAGCCCGGGGAGGGAAGAATTTTCCCCATGGGCAAAAGCTCATCCGGAACCGCGCCCGTTTCCTCCAGCAGCTCCCGCAGGGCGCCCACAGCCGGCTCTTCGCCCTCCTCCAGCTTTCCCGCCGGAATCTCCAGCAGGGTCTTACCAAACGCATAGCGGTATTGGGTCACTGCCAGAACATTGTTTCCCCCGTCCAGCGCCACCACGGCGACGCACGGGCAATGGTCCGCCACCTCCCGGAAAGCGGTCTTCCCGTCGGGCAGACGCACCTGGTCCACATGAACATTCAGCAGCTTCCCGGTAAATACATCCTGCCTGGAGAGGAATGTTTCTTCCAGATTTTCAACCATTTTAAAGGCACCTTCGCTTCTTTATTATTATCTTTAGCCATTATAGCAAAGAACCAAAGGGATGACAACGTTTCTTTTACTTGAAGATTGGGCAGGATTATGCTAAACTACCATCATCTTACAGAACGGAACCCGAAGGGAGGCGCTTTCCACGGAGAAGAAGGGAATCAAAATCGCGGCCCAGAACCGCAAGGCGTACCACGATTACTTCGTGGAGGAGAAATTCGAGGCGGGCATTGAGCTGTTCGGCACGGAGGTGAAATCCATCCGGGCCGGAACGCTGAACCTGAAGGACGCGTGGTGCTCTATTCAGGACGGCGAGCTGTTTGTCAACGGCATGCACATCTCCCCCTATGAAAAGGGCAACATTTTCAACCGCAATCCCGAGCGGGTCCGAAAGCTTTTGATGCATAAAAGTGAAATCCGAAAGCTTCAGGCCCTTGTGAAGCAGGACGGATACACCCTGATTCCGCTGTCCGTCTATTTCAAGGACGCGAGAGTGAAGCTTGAAATTGGCGCCTGCCGGGGCAAAAAGAATTACGACAAGCGCGAAACCATTGCCAAGCGGGACGCGGAGCGGGAGATGGACCGCCACATGAAGGAGCGGAACCGCTGAGCATCGGCGCGGAAGCAATTGCTCCAAACGGCGCGCGATATGCAATTGAAAAACCCGAAGGAAGAAAGGAATCTTTGATATGTCTGAAATGAAAAACCCCATTGCCACCATTACCATGGAAAACGGCGCGGTGATGAAGGCGGAGCTGTACCCCGACAAGGCCCCCAACACGGTGAATAACTTCATCGCGCTGGCCAACTCCGGCTATTACGACAAGCTGATTTTTCACCGCTGCATTCCCGGCTTTATGATTCAGGGCGGCTGCCCCCAGGGCACCGGCACCGGCGGCCCGGGCTATTCCATCGCGGGCGAGTTCTCCGGCAACGGCTTTGCCCAAAACGATGTGGTTCACACGTTGGGCGTGCTGTCCATGGCGCGGACCATGTCCCCCAACACCGCGGGCAGCCAGTTTTTCGTCATGGTGGACGACGCGCCCCATCTGGACGGGCAGTATGCCGCCTTTGGCAAGGTGACCGAGGGCGCAGACGAGGCCGTGCGCATTTCCAAGGTGAAGGTGGATTTCAACGACAAGCCCAAGACGCCGGAAGTGATTGCCTCCATCCGCGTGGACACGCAAGGCGTGGAGTACCCCGCGCCGGAGAAAAAGGCCGAGCGCTAAGCGCGGCGGTTGCCTGATTTTCAAGGAAAGGGAGCGCGTTTTATGAAAATCGCCATCGTCACCGGCGCGTCCTCGGGGCTGGGTCGGGAATTTACCCGCCAGCTCATTTCCGAATATCCCGAAGTAGAACAGCTCTGGCTCATCGCCCGACGGCGCGACCGGCTGGAGGAGCTGGCAAAGTCCCTGCCCCGCCCGGCGCTGTGTCTGGGGCTGGATTTGTGCGACCCCATGAGCTTCACCGCGTTTCAGGAAAAGCTTTTGTCCGAGCAGCCGGAAGTGCTTTTGCTAGTGAACAACGCGGGCGTGGGCTATTGGGGCAATCTGGGCGAGACGGACACGGTGCTCCAAACCCGCATGATCGATCTGAACCTGCGGGCGCTCACCGCCGTCACCAGCCTGACGCTCCCCTATCTTCCCCGGGGCGGGAGAATCCTGAACGTGTCCTCTATCGCAGCCTTCTGCCCCAACGCCCGGATGACGGTCTACTCCTCTACCAAGGCGTTTGTCTCCCACTTCACCGTGGGGCTGGGCGAGGAGTTGCGGGGAAAAGGCGTCTCCGTCACCGCCGTGTGTCCGGGCCCCATGGCCACAGAGTTTTGTGACACGGGCGGAATCACCGGCAACTCGAAAATGTTTGAGCTGCTCCCCTACTGCGATCAGGTCCGGGTGGCCCACGGTGCGCTGCTGGCGGCAAAACGCCGCAGAAGCATCTATACCCCCACGGCGTTTTATAAGTTTTACCGGCTGGCGGCGAAGCTGATCCCGATGAAACTGATGGCAAAGCTGACAAAGACATAAATTTCATGAAATTGTAACATACTTCCGGGTGGGAGTATGTTATAATTTCAAAAGAAGATTCCGCATTCAGATCCAAGCACCCATTTTAACTGTCCGCAAGAGTTTTGCGCCATTGTCTTTTGCCGCCGTGGTGGAGCGGCGGGCGGGGCACAGAGCGCGGCAATATATGGGGGTGTACCGGTTTCGACGGGGATATGGAGGCGGGACCAGCGGGCGGATGTGCCTGTCATCCGAAAAACGGGCAAATTATAAATTAAACAACAATAATACTGTTGCTTACGCTGCCTAATTAGGCAGCCGTCCGACCCGGAAGGACCGCGAGCCGGGAAGGGCGTCGTTTAGCGGTAAATGTGCGTACGCAAAGCTTTGCGCGTGCCATAAATTATGAAGCTCACCTGACCCGCCGGCGTGACGGCTTGCCGGCGGAGAGGGGAACAGGGAGAGAAAGACTCCCAAAATAACCGTCTGCGCCCGGAGAACGTCTCGTTAAAGTGTTTTCGGACGGGGGTTCAACTCCCCCCACCTCCACCAAGATAGGTTGACAAGTTTTCGATAATGATACTTGTCAACTTATCCTTTATTCATGCTGGTTTGCAGGCTTTTCAGGAACTCAAATGGCATTGAAAATTCAGTTGAAGTGTGTATTCGAACTCACACAAAAATAGAATAAATTAATGCGAGGCACGATAGCTGCAAAGTACTATCGTGCCTTTTTTGTTTCCAAATTTAAAAAGGACGGTTTTACTATGACAGCCTATATTGATAAATCGGCTCAGATTACTGAAGGACTTCGTAAGTCTTTTCAAAAAGGCGACTGTAAAATAGCCAATCGCACTTGCTACGGCTAGATAAGGTACAATAAGTTGC
>DKLF01000087.1 GCA_002455655.1 Oscillibacter sp. UBA6647
TATACATGCGTTCAGTTGAAGCAGGAGGAGGATGAGAGGTCGAATCCTCCGTCCTATTACAGGCTGGACCTTGATAAAAACACGCTGACACAGCTTGTGGATTAACCGTATTAAATGTACCGTGCCGCGACACGGCTCCCACCGGACTCATCTGTTGGACCGCTGGGCAAAATTTGCAAATTTATTTAACAAATAAGATCAACCCTCCGGTTTGCCTGGCAGACCGGAGGGTTCGCATGTTTTTATGAATATCTGCGATTGGAGGAAAGGACCCACAGAAAAGGAGAGAAAGCGGCTTAGACCATTTTTTCGGGGCGCACGGCCTCGTCAAATTCCGCCTCGCTCAAAAGACCCAGAGAAAGGGCGGCCTCTTTCAGCGTTGTCCCGTCCCGAAGGGCCTGCTTGGCACACTCCGCCGCCTTTTCATAGCCAATTTGCGGCGTAAGACAGGTCACAAGCATCAAAGAGCCGCGGAGATTCTGCTCCATCCGTTCCCGGTCGGCGGTGAGGCCCTCCATACAGTGGCTCCGGAAGGAGTCCATCGCATCCGCCAGCAAGCGGGCGGACTGCAAAAAATTCTGGGCGCACACCGGTAAAAATACGTTTAGCTGGAAATTCCCCTGAGACGCGGCAAAGCCGATTGCCGCGTCGTTCCCCATCACCTGCACGGCCACCATCGTCACCGCTTCGCACTGTGTGGGGTTTACCTTTCCGGGCATGATGGAGCTGCCCGGTTCGTTTTCGGGGATATGAAGCTCCCCCAGTCCACAGCGGGGGCCGGAGGCATACCACCGCACGTCGTTGGCAATTTTCATGAGATTTGCTGCAAGGGCTTTCAGCGCCCCATGGGCAAACACCAGCGCGTCTTTAGAGGTCAAGGCGTGGAACTTGTTTTCGTCCGGGACAAATTCCGTGCCGCTCAGCCCTGAGAGACAGGCGCAGACCTTGGCGTCAAACCCTTGGGGCGCGTTCAGCCCCGTGCCCACGGCGGTGCCGCCGATGGCAAGGCGGCGAAGCTCTGAAAGAGCCGTTTTCAGCATCCGGCAGGGCGCGTCCACCAGCTCCCGCCAGCCGGAGATTTCCTGAGAGAACCGCAGGGGAGTTGCGTCCTGCAAATGGGTGCGTCCGATTTTGATAATGTCCTCGTTTTCCCGCTCCAGCCGGGCAAGCGTCCCGCTCAGTCGTTTTGCGGCGGGCAGCACGCCGGCTTCCGCCGCCAGCACCGCCGCGATGTGCAGGGCAGAGGGAAACGTGTCGTTGCTGGACTGGGAGGCGTTCACATGGTCGTTGGGGTGGAGGGGCGTTCCCCGCTCCGTCGCTAAATGAGAAATCACCTCGTTGACATTCATGTTGGTCTGGGTGCCGGACCCCGTCTGCCACACCGCCAGAGGAAATTCCTCGTCCCACTGTCCGGCGCGGATTTCACCGCACACGGAAGAGATGGTTTCCACCTGCTCCGCCGTCAGCTTGCCGAAGTCCGCGTTGACCCTGGCGCAGGCTTCCTTTAAATAAGCAAAAGCCCCAATAATTTCCCGGGGCATTTTTTCCGTGCCGATTTTAAAGTTTTCAAGGCTCCGCTGAGTCTGGGCGCCCCAGCGGCGCTCCGCCGGAACCAAAATTTCCCCCATGGTGTCGCGCTCGCGTCTCGTTTCCATTCTGCGTCCCCCTGTTTTTGATGTTTTTCTCATTATAGCGGCCCGTGGCCTAACCCGCAAGCCCTTGTTAGAAAGGTTTGACGGAGGAGAGAGAACGGACGGCAGGGGAGAGACTGATATGCCTCGAAATGCGGGGCCCTGCGGCAAGGCTGTGGAGTTTGCTGATAATTTGTGATACAATAATGACAGACGGTTATTCGACCGGACTTATGCGGCGGATGCCGTTGATGCAATTATATCGCAGGCTGCTTGGGAATCCGCGTATACCGCCTTTTTGACCAATAGGGGAGAGCGGCCCGAGCCGCTGAACATTGCGGTTAACGGTGCAGGGCTTGCGGATATGGACGTGGACGGTACTCCGGAATTGACTTTATTTGATCCCGGGTCAGCTACATCAAACGGTATTAACATCTTTGGCGAATTATAAGCCGCTGGAGAATTCCAGGACCTCGGAATAAAGAACAGCGCGTTTCCGTTGGCAATTCAATCGGGGTCTTTCTTGACACGCAGAGACAGTTGTGATACCGTAGAAACTTAGGAATACAACCCAAATTCATTGGGAATACGGAGGAAGAATATGACGACGCAAGAGCTGGAAAAATTCTGCGCCGCGGTCCGGAGGGACATCATCAACATGACCGCCGACGCGGGCAGCGGACATCCCGGCGGCTCGCTCTCCGCGGTGGAGCTGATGAGCGCCGCGTTTTGCACCCAGATGCGGGTGGACCCCAAACATCCCCACGACCCGGACCGGGACCGCTTCGTCCTGAGCAAGGGCCACGCCTCCCCTTGCTACTACGGAGTGCTGGGCGAGCTGGGCTTTTTCTCCAAGGAGGAATTTAAAAGCTTCCGCCAGCTCCATGCCATGCTTCAGGGGCATCCCGACGTGAAAAAGGTTCCCGGAGTGGACGCGTCCACCGGCTCTTTGGGGCAGGGAGTGTCCATCGCGGTGGGCATGGCGTTGGGCGCAAAGCACCTGAAAAAAGACACCAAGGTCTTTGCCATGTGCGGCGACGGAGAGGCGCAGGAGGGCCAGCTATGGGAGGCGTTTATGTCTGCCGCCCACTACAAGCTGGACAATCTCACCATTTTGTTTGACAACAACGGCCTTCAGATTGACGGCTCCAACGAGGAGGTCATGAGTCTTGGCGATTTGCCCGCCAAGCTGCGGGCTTTCGGCTTCGACCTTATCGAGCTGGCCGACGGCAACGATATTGCCGCCGTGGTGGAGGCGCTGGCCCGCCCCGCCGTTCCCGGCAAGCCCCGGTGCATTCTTGCACACACTGTGAAGGGCAAGGGCGTGTCCTTCATGGAAAATCAGGTGGGCTGGCACGGTAAGGCCCCTAATGAGCAGCAGCGGGCGGCGGCCCTCGCGGAACTGGAGGGAAAGTAAGATGGCAGAGAAAATCGCAACCCGCGCCGCATACGGTGAGGCGCTGATTGAGCTGGGCGCGCAGAACGACAAGGTGGTGGTTTTGGACGCGGATTTGGCCAACGCCACCCAGACCGCAAAGTTTCAAAAGGTTTACCCTGACCGCCACTACAATATGGGCATCGCCGAGAGCAACCTCGTGTCGGTGTCCGCGGGAATGTCCACCATGGGGCTGATTCCCTTTTGCTCCACCTTCGCCATGTTCGGCGCGGGCCGCGCTTATGAGCAAGTGCGCAATTCGGTGGCCTATCCTCATTTCAACGTGAAGCTTTGCATGACCCACGCGGGTGTCTCTGTGGGAGAGGACGGCGGCAGTCATCAGGCCATTGAGGATTTGGCTTTGATGCGGGTGATTCCCGGCATGACGGTGATTGTTCCCGCCGACGCGAAGGAGGCGAAAAAGGCCGTCTTTGCGCTGGCGGAGCAGGAAGGCCCCGCCTATCTCCGGCTGGCGCGGCTGGCTTCTCCGGTGTTCGAGGAAGACTATCCCTTTGAAATCGGCAAGGCAAACGTCATGCGGGAGGGGCCTGACGCGGCCATCTTTACCTGCGGGCTGATGGTGTCCGAATGTCTGGAGGCCGCAAAGCTTCTGGAAGCCGACGGCATCCGCGTCAGCGTGGTCAATGTCCACACGATTAAGCCCATCGACGCAGCCTGTGTCACGGAATACGCACAAAAGTGCGGCGCGGTGATCACCGTGGAGGAGCACAGCGTCATTGGCGGTCTGGGGGACGCGGTGGCGGACGTGCTGATGGGCAAGGTTTCCTGCAAGTTCAAGAAGCTGGGCGTCAACGACCGCTTCGGCCAGTCCGGCAAGGCGGAGGACGTTTTGCGGGAATACCGGCTCACCGCCGGTCAGATCGCGGAGGACATCAAGGCTGCACTGTAATGCCTTTGGGCCATATCAATTGCAAAGCGCGCCGCCGAAAATCCGGCGGCGCGCTTTTTACGATCACGCACAGGCGATCAACTAATTCTTTAAAATTCAGTAAAAATTTTAAGAGATTATCAGGAGGACGGTTTGATCTCTTTAGCCGTCCGAATCATTTTTGGACTTTGGCACATCATAGGGGCGATAAGCGGAAGTGAGTACTTTTTCAAAAATCGGCGCATCCGGGTCTTCCACCCGCTTCAAAATCTCCTCCCCGGCGATGTTCCCCAACTCATCCACAGGCTGGACAATGGAGTCAATCTGGTTGGCGTAAAGTTCGTAAAAGTCCGATTCATAATCCACAAAGCTCACAAGGTCAATGTCCCGGGCAAGCTGCACGCCCTTGCGGTGCAAGTGGATGATAGACTCCGAAGCCATCAGGCCGTTGGTGACGATCACTGCGTCGCAATGCTGCTCCAAAAGCTCGTCAAGGCAGCCATGGGCACTGTTTTCCATGGAGTCTCCGTAACGGATCAGCGACGCTTCCGCCTCCAGACCGCAGTCTGAAATGGCTTGCTGATAGGCAGAGATGCGCTCCTGCGTGGAGGACAGGCGGGGCAGGCCTCCGATGATGCCGATACGCCGGTCGCCTTTGCCCACCAGACGGCATACGCTGCGGTAGATGGGCTGGAAATTAGATACGCACACGGAGGTAAATTTCTTCTCGCCAAACACGCGGTCCACCAGCACCACGGGAAAACCCGCGGGAATCAGGCTGTCCAGCCGCTGGAAACTGTCCATGGTGCTGGCAATGAGCAACCCGTCCACAAGCCCGGCGGCAAGCAAGCGAATGTTCCGTTCCTCGCGGTCCATGTCCTCCTTGGTGTTGGCAATAATAAGGTGATATCCCGCGGCAGCCAGATAATTTTCCACTGATTCGATCATGGTGGCGAAAAATTTGTTGGAGATGTCCGGCACGATAAAGCCGATGGTCTTCCGCTTTCCGGTGCGGAAGCTCCGGGCGGAGGCGTCCGGTGTGTAGCCAAGACGGGAGATGGCTGCGTAAACCTTTTCCCTCGTCTCCTCCGAGACGTAGCGCGTGTTGTTGATGGTGTGGGAGACGGTGGCCGTGGACACGCCGGCAAGCTTTGCCACATCACTGATAGTCACTTTCATCGTGGAGAACCGCTCCTTTCTCACGTAGTTTCGCTTGTCCCAATACCCGGAGACGGGAACGGTTAAGCGCGGGCACGCCGCGCCGCCACAGCTCAAACGCCACGTTTCACGGATTGTGGGGGTTGCGCAAGCTGTGTCGGCATTACGTAATCCTTTAATTAGTGCTTAGTATATGCTCCTTCTGTTGCAACGTCAAGGCCCTGGGGCGATTTTAAACGCAATATTGTGCAAATTTTTCAAAAATTATTGGATTTATACAAGTAACTATAAAAAATCTTATGGTTTTGACAGTTGCAAAGGCAAGAGAGTTGTGATACTATTCAAATGTAAACGATTAACAAAAACGGTTGCGCAATCGGTTTTCAGCAGCCGAATTTGAAAGGAGACGTTTCCTTATGAAGGTTCAAATTGGAATTAATGGCTTTGGTCGTATCGGCCGTCTGGTTTTCCGCGTTGCTCAGGCCCGGGACGATGTGGAAGTCGTGGCGGTGAATGATCCGTTCATGACCCCTGACTATATGGCCTATATGCTGCGCTATGACACGGTCCATGGCCGGTTTCAGGGTGAGGTGTCCCATGAGGACGGCGCACTGATTGTCAACGGGCGGCGCATTGCCGTGTACGCGGAGAAGGAAGTGGGCAGCATCCCCTGGGGCGACGCGGGGGCGGAGTATGTCTGCGAGTGCACCGGGCAGCACCTGACAAAGGAGAAGTGCCAGGGCCACATCGACGCGGGCGCAAAGCACGTGATTATGGGTGCTCCCTCTAAGGATGACACCCCCATGTTCGTCATGGGTGTGAACAACAAAAAGTACACCTCCGACATGCAGTTTGTGTCCAACGCCTCCTGCACCACCAACTGCCTTGCCCCTATTGCCAAGGTGCTCCACGAGAGCTTTGGCATCAAGGACGGACTGATGACCACCGTTCACTCCGTCACCCCCACCCAGAAGATTCTGGACGGCGCTTCCATGAAGGATTGGCGCGGCGGCCGGGCGGGCTGCGGAAACATCATTCCCTCCACCACCGGCGCAGCAAAGGCTGTGGGCAAGGTCATTCCCGACCTGAATGGCAAGCTTACCGGTATGTCCATGCGTGTTCCCACGCTGGATGTGTCCGTGGTGGACCTGACCGTGAATCTGGAAAAGCCTGCCACCTATGAAGAGGTCTGCAAGGCCATGAAGACCGCCTCCGAGGGAGAGCTGAAGGGCGTTTTGGGCTATACCGAGGACGAGGTCGTTTCTTCGGACTTCCTGGGGGATTCCCGCACCTCTATCTTCGACGCCAAGGCGGGTATTGCCCTGACGGACACCTTTGTCAAGGTTGTCTCCTGGTATGACAACGAGTTCGGCTATTCCACCAAGATGGTGGAGCTGGCCAGCTATATGGCTTCGGTGGACCATAAGTAAGAATTTTAAAAGAATGAAACCCGGGAGCGCTCATAAGAGCGCTCCCGGGTTTTTGCGATGCTTTATTCGATGGCGGGAATCTCCGGCAGCACCACCTCCGGCATCAGCTCGCCGCTGATGATGCGCAACATCTCCTCCAGCTTTGCGCAGTCGTGAGGGGGAAAGCGCCGCTGCATCCGCTCCGTTACCTCCCGCACATAAGAGGAGCTGATGTTGTAGTAATCAATATACTTCTGCGTCACCCGCAAGTGAAACTCCCGTCGGTCCTCCGGAGACTGCACCCGGTCCACATAACCCTTTTTCACCAAACTGTTGACCTTGTAGGCGGCATTGGAGGGGGAGATGTGCAGAAACGATGCAAACTCGTTGATGGTGGGACTTTTCAGCGCCTGAATGGATTCCATACAAAAGGTTTCTATGGTGGACAGGCTGGCCTCACGGGACTGAAACCCGGTCAAAATCTCCTGATAAAAATGCAGCTTAAATTTGCTGTACACCTCAAAGAAAAGCTGATCCAGCACGTCAAAAACCACCTTCTTTAAAATTTCTGCCCTTTTGGGCATTGCGGCTGATATTCGAATCCGGTCTTCACTGCCCGATAGCAAAGGTCAGCTCCGCTGTGGCGGCCAACACGCCGTCCACCCGAACCTCCGCCTCGCCGATTCCAACCGGGCCGCGCTGCTTTGTCAGAGTGCAGGTGATCTCCAACACGTCGCCGGGGGTGATCTGCCGTTTGAAGCGGGCGTTTTTCACAGCCCCCATCAGGGCAATTTTCCCCCGGTTTTCCGGCAGAGCCAGCACGGCAACGCCCCCTACCTGCGCCATGGCCTCGATCATCAAAACGCCGGGCATCACGTGCTTTTGAGGAAAGTGCCCCTGAAAAAACGGTTCGTTGACCGTGACGCACTTGACGCCCTTGGCCCACTTCCCCGCCTCGCCGTCCACAATGCGGTCCACCAGAGCAAAGGGATAACGGTGGGGGAGAATCTGGGCGATTTCGTCGGAGTTATACTGCAAGCCCATGGCTCAGTCCTCCCATTTCTTCAAAAGAATGCTGCCGTTGTGCCCGCCAAAGCCCAAGGAGTTGGAAAGGGCGTACCGCAATTCGGCATTCCGGCCCACATTCGGAACCACGTCCAGATCGCAGGCGGGATCGCTTACCTGATAATTGATGGTGGCGGGGAGATACCCCTCCTTCAGCGCCAGCGCGGAGAACAGGGCCTCCGCCGCCCCCGCCGCGCCCAGCATGTGGCCGGTCATGGACTTGGTGGAGCTGACGGCAAGCTTTTTTGCATGCTCGCCGAACACGGTTTTGATAGCGGAGGTTTCCCCCGCATCGTTTAAGGGCGTAGAGGTGCCGTGGGCATTGATATAGTCCACATCCTCGGGCCGTGCCCCCGCGTCGGAAAGGGCCAGCGCCATGGCTTTCGCGCCGCCTTCGCCGCCCGGCAGGGGAGCGGTCATGTGATACGCGTCGCAGGTGGAGCCGTAGCCCACAAACTCCGCGTAAATCTTCGCGCCCCGGGCCAGTGCGTGGTCCAGTTCCTCCAGCAGCAGAATGGCCGCTCCCTCGCCCAAAACAAAGCCGCTGCGCTCCGCGTCAAAGGGAATGGAGGCGCGGTTGGGGTCGGCGCTCTGGGTCAGGGCCTTCATGGTGGTGAACCCGCCAATGGCCAGCGGCGTGACCGCAGACTCGCTGCCGCCGCAGAGCATCGCGTCGGCGTACCCGTCCCGGATGTAGTGGAACGCGTCGCCCACGGCGTTGGTGCCGCCCGCACAGGCCGTCACGGGGCAGGAGCACATGCCCCGAAAACCTGAATCGATGGCGACTTGCCCCGCCGCCATGTTGCAGATGGTCATGGGGATATAGAAGGGGGACACCCGGTCAATGCCTTTTTCCAGATACCGGCTGTGTTCGTCCTCGGTGTTTTGCAGTGCGCCGATGCCGCTGGACACAATCACGCCGCAGCGGTCCATGTCTGCTTTTTCGGGGTCAAAACCGGCATCCTTCAGCGCTTCCCGCGCAGAAATAACCGCAAACTGCGTGAAGCGGGCCATGTGCTTCGCTTCTTTTTTATCCAGAAAATCGTCCGACTGATAGTTCTTGACCTCCGCCGCCAGCGTGACCTTCTGCCCGGATGCGTCATAGGCGGTGATGGGGGCCACGCCGCACACTCCATTTCGCACCGCCTGCCACGTTTCGGGGGCGGAGTGTCCGATGGGCGTGACGGCGCCAAGGCCGGTAATCACAACTCGTCTTTTTTCCATACCTGTCTCCTTATTGCTTTATGCGGATGGGAGCCTTGGCCCCGCCGCTTTACATGCCCATGCCGCCGTCCACGCCCAAAACCTGCCCGGTGATATACCCGGCCCCGTCCCCGGCGAGGAAGGCCACGGCTTCGGCCACGTCCTCCGGCGCGCCTAAGCGCGCCATGGGGATGGAGGCCAACAAAGCGGATTTTGCCGCCTCGGGCAGGCCGTCGGTCATGTCGGTGGTGATAAAGCCCGGGGCAACGGCGTTCACCGTGATGTTTTTGGAGGCCAGCTCCTTGGCAAGGGACTTGGTCATGCCGATGACTCCCGCCTTACTGGCGGCGTAATTCACCTGGCCGGCGTTGCCATGAAGCCCCACCACGGAGCTTAAGTTTACGATGCGTCCGTATTTCTGCCGGAGCATGATGCGGCTGGCGGCTTTCATGCAAAGAAACGTCCCTTTCAGGTTCGTGTCAATGACTGCGTCGAAGTCCTCTTCCTTCATCAGCATCACCAGTCCGTCTCGGGTAATACCGGCGTTGTTTACGAGGATATCCAGCCTGCCGAACTCCTTGACGGCGGTATCCATCAGGGCCTTTACCGCCTCGCTGTCCCCAACACTGCCCTGCACGGCGCGGACGTTTGCGCCCATGCGCTCAAGCTCTGCAAGCGTCTCCTGCGCTGCGGCGGTGTTTCCGGCATAGGAGAAAACCACGTTGGCTCCGCCCTGAGCAAGCTTGCGGCACACGGCCCGGCCCAGCCCCCGGCTTCCGCCGGTGACCACGGCTGTTTTACCTGCAAAGTTCATCCGCGCACCACCTCTTTCAAAAGCTCCGGCAACTTCTCAACATCCTCCGCTGTTTCCACGCTGAACACGGGGAAGCTGGGAAGTGTTTTCTTTACAAACCCGGTCAGGGCCTTGCCGGGGCCGATTTCCACCACGGCGTCCACACCCAGCGCCGCCATGGCGCGGATGCAGTCCTCCATGTACACGGCGGACTGGACCTGCCGTTCCAACAGGGCGGGAATGGAATCTCCACCCTGACGCTCACCGCCCAGACAGTTATGCAGGACGGGGATCTGTGGCGCCTGAAAGTCCACAGTTTTGAAGTATTCCCGCAGCGCGTCCCCAGCAGGCTTTAAGAGGGAGGTGTGAAACGGGCCGCTGACGTTCAGGGGCATGCAACGCTTCGCCCCCAGCTCCTTGGCCGCGGCCGCCGCCTGTTCCACCGCCGCACGTTCTCCGCCGATGACGATTTGACCGGGACAGTTAAAATTACAGGGCTCCACGATGCCAAGGCTTGATGCGGCCTTGCAGGCGGCGGTCACCGTTTCCCGGTCCGCCCCCAAAATCGCCATCATGGCGGAGTCTACACCCTTTGCCGCGTCAGTCATGGCTTTGCCGCGAAAAGCCACCATCTCCACGGCGGCTTTCCCGTCTAGCACGCCTGCTGCGTACAGCGCGGAATATTCGCCGAGGGACAGACCCGCGGCGGCGGCGGGAACAATGCCCTTTTTCGCCAAAACGTCCGTCAGTCCCACCGCGAAGGCCACCATGCAGGGCTGGGTGTATTGCGTCTCGTTCAAAAGCCCGTCCGGGTCCGCAAAGGACACGGCCTTTAAGTCAAAGCCCGCGTCCGCCCCGTCCAGCGCGGCACGGAAGGCCGGATACTTTTCGTACAGGTCCGCGCCCATGCCGGGGTGCTGGGCGCCCTGTCCGGCGTATAAAAATCCCAGCTTCATAGGCTTGCCGCCAATTCCCGGATACGTGCGTCACCCGCCGTCGCAAGCTCCTCAAAAATTTCGCGCAGGGGACGGATTTCGTGGAGCATCCCGGCCACCTGACCAGTCATCACGCTGCCGTTTTCCACGTCGCCCTCCAGCACTGCCCGGCGCAGGCCGCCCAGCGTCACCGTTTCCAACTCCTCCAGC
>DKLF01000090.1 GCA_002455655.1 Oscillibacter sp. UBA6647
TTCATATGGGGAACGGCTTTTGTCGCCCAAAGCGTCAGCACGGAGTTTGTGCAGCCCTTCACTTTTAACGCCGCAAGGTTTTTCATCGCCTTTGTGTTTACACTGGGACTGGCGGCCCTGTTCCGCGCACGGCGAAAACGGGACTTTGGCGAACAGGCAAAGCCCCGGCCCCATTACCGTCGGGAGCTTTTGATCAGCGGCCTTTGCTGCGGTGCGGCGCTGACACTGGGGAACAATCTTCAACAGCGAGGACTTGAAACCACCACCTCCGGCAAGGCAGGCTTTATCACGGCACTGTATATCGTGATTGTTCCCATTCTGGGAATTTTTCTGAAAAAGAAAGTGGGCAAGGGGATTTGGGCAAGCGTTGCGCTGGCCGTGGTGGGGCTTTATTTCCTGTGCATCCGGGAGGGCTTCGCCATCTCTGAGGGGGACTTTTTCATGTTCCTTTGCTCCCTCTGCTTCTCCGCCCACATTCTCATGATAGACCATTTTACCGAAAAGGTGGATGGCGTGGAACTGTCCTGCGCGCAATTTTTGGTGGCGGCTGTGTTTTCTGCCGTGGGCATGCTGGCTGCGGAGCAGCCCTCATGGGAGGCGCTGCAAGCGTGCGTATGGCCCATTTTATATGTGGGTGTTTTCTCCAGCGGCGTGGCCTATACACTGCAAATTCTGGCCCAGAGGGACTCCAACCCCACGGTGGTGTCGCTGCTGCTGAGCCTTGAGGCCGTTTTTGCCGTTCTGGCGGGGGCGCTGCTGCTGGGCGACCGCATGAGCGGACGGGAGTATTTTGGCTGTGGATTGATGCTGACGGCGGTGGTGCTGGCGCAGATTCCGTGGGGGGCGAAAAAGACCTTACCCGCCGGGGAGCCGGATAAGGCCGCTGTGTTACCGCTGGAGGAACCTGATCAGACTCGGGTTTCGGAGGATTGAAGATTGCAGCGAAATTCCAAAGAGAAAAGCTGAGTGCGGCCATGCTTAACCCCATCTTGGGAAAGGAAGGAAACCCGCACACAGGCAGCGGCTTGCTTTACAAGCTGGCGGAGGTGTGATATGATTCCTCCGTCGCAGATTGCGCCCGGAGGGCCTGAAGGAGGATTGTTTTAACCATGAGCAGTCAAAAGCCCAAAAAGAACAGGCAGTCCGCCATGGAGCGGGAGGCGGAGATTGCCGCCGCGAAGCTTCTCGGCAAGCAGATTTCAAAGGAGAAGGCGGCGGCGCTGCTGGCGGTGACGCTGATTGCCTGCGCCTTGCCCATGATTTTGGGCGCCCGCCTGTGGAACAGCATCCCGGAATTTGTGCCCAGCGGACTGATCGGAAGCGGTGGTAAGGATGATTCCATTCCCCGTTGGGTGGTGGCCTTCGGTCTGCCCGGCTTTATGTGCCTGATGGACCTGCTTGGTCACGGACAGCTTATGGCAAATCAAAAGCGTATGACGCTTCCAAAGCCCTATGTACGCCTGGTGGGCAGGTGGGGATTTCCTTTGATTTCCGTCCTGTTTTGCAGCGGCATGATTTTGCAGTCCTCCGGTGGGGACCTGACGCTGCCGTTTGTGACCCCTTGCTTGCTGGGCCTGCTGCTGATGATTCTGGGCGGCCACATGTGGGACTGTCCCCGAGACGCGCGGATTGCCCTGCGGTTTTCCGCCACGGAGCACAGCGACGACGCATGGAGGGCGGTTCATCTGTTTGCCGCCCGCGTCTGGATGGCAGCGGGACTGCTGGTCATCGCCGGGGTGATGGTCACCTCTACCTCCACTGTGCTTACCGCCGCGCTGATTGCGGCGGCGCTGCTGGCCCCCGCGATTTATGCGTCGCGGCGCGGCGCCGCACATCAAATGTGAATATCTTGCCGAAAAGCGCCGTCCGCGGGTACGGCGCTTTTCGGAGTTCTATGACTACTTTTTGACGGTTATTCCAAAAAAGAGCGATTATTTTCTATATATAGTTTTATTGACGTTAAAAAAAGACAATGGTAGTATGGTATTACCAAACAAGGGAGGCACTGCAATGCAGTTGGAAAAGATTCAATACGCACCGCCAAAGATTCCGGAGCTTGTGATGAAGGCGCTGGTCGCCGCCATTGACAGCGGTCATATTCGCGTGGGGGAGGAGCTGCCCTCAGAGCGCGACCTGGCGGAGACGCTGGGCGTGGGCCGGGGCTCCCTGCGGGAGTGCTTTGCCATTTTGGAGTTTTTGGGCGCCATTGAGAACCGGGGAAACCGGAAGGTAGTGGTACGGGACGCAGACTATATTCAAAAGGCGATGTCCTTTGTCCGTCTGTCTAACCAGCCGGATATCCGTCAGGATTTCAACGAATTTCGCCGCATCAATGAGGTGGCGATTGTGGAGTTGGCTTGC
This sequence comes from Oscillibacter sp. UBA6647, assembly GCA_002455655.1. Lineage (GTDB taxonomy): Bacteria > Bacillota > Clostridia > Oscillospirales > Oscillospiraceae > Oscillibacter. Next base: position 2,362 of record DKLF01000090.1, read on the forward strand.
CAGCGGGCAACGGAAGAGGATATGGCCACCATTCGTGAGGCGGTTCGCAATCTGGATGCCGAGCCTGATAATTATATGAACGACGTGGCGTTTCACGACGCGCTGGCCGAGGCCAGCCATAATGTCATGCTGGCGGCTACGATCCATTTGGTGGGCAGTCTGCTTGCAGATGTGAGGCGGCGCTTCTTTGGCCTGCCCGATTATCAGCAGCGCACACAGGATTCCCACCACGCCATTTATGAGGCGGTGAAGGCCCGGGATCCGGAGCTGGCGAAGCGGGAAATGACGCTTCACCTCGGAATTGTGGATGAATTTTTGCAAAAGTACCCGGAGCGGGACTGATTCGTTAAAAATATTGTGCAATTGCACTAATAAAACAAGGGAAGATTTGGACGGCGTTTCCTCAGTCTGAACTTGACTATAAAGAAGCTGAATGGTATGGTGGTCTTATAGCCCGAGTGGTAGGACCAACATACCGTTTTACCGTCATACGGTGATTGGTAAGATCAAAATAATAAAAAGGGGCGTGTGTTGATCATTAACGGTCTGACAAAATACATGGAGACGGGGTCGCAGAATCCCTATTATAATCTGGCGTTTGAAGAGACTGCGCTGGAGCGCAGACGATCGGGGGATTATCTGCTTTTGTGGCAGAATGACAACACCATTGTCATTGGCCAGAACCAAAATGCCGAGGAGGAGATTAACCGCGCCTTTGTGGAGGAACACGGCATCCATGTGGTTCGCCGTACCACCGGCGGCGGCGCGGTGTATCACGATCTGGGAAACCTGAATTATTCCTTTATCACCGACGCGGGGAATTCCGAAGAGCTGGCCATGGAGCGGTTTACAAAGCCCGTGGTGGCGGCGCTGAAGGGCCTTGGCCTGAACGCGGAGGCCTCCGGCCGGAATGACATTCTGGTGGAAGGGCGCAAGGTGTCCGGCACCGCCCAGCGGATGATGAAGGGACGCATTCTCCACCATGGGACACTGCTGTTTGACGCGAATCCCGGCATGGTGGCCGGCGCGCTGAACGTAGACCCGGCGAAGTTTCAGTCCAAGGGCGCAAAATCGGTCAAGAGCCGCATCGGGAATATCCGGGAGTTTTTGGCAGAACCTATGGACATGGCGGATTTCTGGAAGTACCTCAAGACGGCTCTGGCAGGCGGCGGCCTCACGGCAGATTTTCTCACAGAAGAGGAGCTGGCTTCCGTGGAGGAGCTGAAACGAACAAAGTACGACACATGGGAGTGGAATTTTGGGCGCTCTCCCAGATATGATTTTACCGACAAGCGCCGGTTTGACGGCGGGACGCTGGAGCCACGGATCGCGGTGGAGAAGGGCCGGATCACGGAGATTGTGTTTTACGGTGACTTTCTCTCTGTCAGTCCGCTGGACGAGCTGACGGAAGCGTTGAAGGGCTGCGCCTTCCGGCGGGAGGACGCTGCGGCGGTGCTGGACCGCTTCCCGCTGACGGAGCTGTTCGGCGGGATTCAAAAAGAGGAAATTCTGGATACAATGTTCCGCGCGGAATGAAAAGGGGGCGGTTCCTTGAAAACGAAGGAAACGGTTTGCGGAGCGGGTTGGTATCGCGAGGCTTATCGGAGGATGGCACTGATTCGGGCGTTTGAAACGAAGGCCGCCGACTGCTTTACCCGCAGCGAGCTGGCGGGCAACATCCATCTCTATATGGGTCAGGAGGCCAGCGGCGTAGGCGCGTGCCTTGCCCTGCGGGAATCCGACTATATCACCTCCACTCACCGGGGACACGGGCACTGCCTTGCAAAGGGCGCCCGGGCGGACCTTGCCATGGCGGAGCTGTTCGGCAAAGAAACCGGTTACTGCCGGGGCCGGGGCGGGTCCATGCATATCGTGGACGTGAGCCTTGGAATTCTGGGGGCCAACGGCATTGTGGGCGCGGGCATCCCGCTGGCGGCGGGCAGCGCCCTTGCATCGAAAATCAAGGGAGACGGGGCAGTTACCATGGCGTTTTTCGGCGACGGGGCCTCCAATCAGGGGACCTTTCACGAGACGTTGAATATGGCCGCCGTGTGGAAGCTACCAATGGTGTTCCTGCTTGAAAACAACCAGTACGGCGTCTCTACGGAAATTCACCGCATTACCAATACCGAGCGTCTATCCGTCCGTGCAGCGGCCTACGGTATCCCCGGCGTCACCGTAGACGGCACTGACGTGGAGACGGTTTTCCATGCCGCCGCCGAAGCGGTGGAACGCGCCCGTTCCGGCGGCGGCCCCTCTCTTGTGGAGACAATGGTTTACCGATATCAGGGCCATTACTGTGGAGATCCCGCCGCATACCGGCCCAAGGAATATCTGACGGAGGGGAAGTCAAAAGACCCCCTTAACAATGCACGTATGCGGCTTTTGGTGATGGGCACTGGGGAGACAGAGCTTGCGGACATTGACCGGGGCGTTGCGGAAGAAATTGAAAACGCCTATCAGTTTGCAAAAAATTCTCCCGACCCGGACCCGTCGGCGGTGATCGACAACGTGTATTCTTCCGACAACGAAAGGAGCGTGCTGCGATGAAGCTCACTGTGAGCAAGGCCATCGGTCAGGCGCTTCATGAGGAGATGGCCCGGGATAAAAACGTGATTCTACTGGGCGAGGACGTGGGCGTCATGGGCAACGTATTCGCCATCACCGCGGGCTTTCGGGATGAGTTCGGCCCCGACCGGGTGATTGACACGCCCATCAGCGAGTCCGGCTTTACGGGCATCGCCGTGGGCGCGGCCATGCGCGGGCTGCGGCCCGTGGTGGAATGGATGTACAACGACTTTATTTCCGTGTGTCTCGACCCGGTGATGAATCAGGCGGCAAAGCTGCGCTATATGACCGGGGGGCAGGTGAAAATCCCTGTGGTGTTCCGGGCGCCTATGGGCGCGGGACGGCGCAACGCGGGGCAGCACTCCCAGTGTCTGGAGGCGCTGTTCACCCATATTCCCGGCTTGAAGGTGGTCTGCCCCTCCACGGCGGCGGATGCCAAGGGCCTGCTGAAGGCCGCCATCCGGGACGACGATCCGGTGGTATTTCTGGAGCACAAGCTGCTTTATGCCAGAAAGGAAGAGATTCCCGACGGCGAGTATGTCATTCCTCTGGGAAAGGCCGACATCAAGCGCCCGGGGAAGGATATTACTATTCTCACATGGTCCCGGCAGGTGCTGTTTGCGCTGGAAGCCGCCGAAGCTTTGGCCTTGGAGGGAATCGACGCGGAGGTCTTGGACCTTCGGACGCTGGTCCCGCTGGACTGGGAGGCGGTCCGCGCCTCCGTGTGCAAAACCCACAACGCTGTGGTTGTGGAGGAGGGCGTGAAGCGTGGCGGCGTGGGCGCGGAGCTGTCCGCGCAGATTACGGAGGAGCTGTTTGACGAGCTGGATTCCCCCGTGGGCCGCGTAGCGGGGATGAATGTCGTCTCACCGTTTTCCCCTGTGCTGGAGGATGCGCAGTTTCCCCATCCCGAGGATATTGTGGCCTGCGTGAAAAAGACGCTGGGCCGCTGAGGGGGGCGCGTATGGCTGAGAAAACAAGACTCCGCGCGTCGCCCTATGCCCACAAAGGTGCGCGGGAGATGGGCGTGGCGCTGAGAGCGATTACGGGTACGGGACCCAACGGACGGATTGTCCGGCGGGATGTTGAGGCCGCGGTAATACCGGCGGTCAAAGCTCCGGCAGAGACTTTTACGGAAACGTGTGCCGGATGTTACGCCACGGCGAACGTGAGGGAGCTGTTGGCGGCGCTGAACACACTGAGCGGTGCGCTGATCTTCCCTGCGTTTGCGGGGCGGGCGGCGATTCGATTGGGCGTGCCGCTTCGTCCGATGGAACGCGGCGTAGAGGGAGCGATGCCCACGCTGCATCCCGGTGAGAGTGCCGTTTTGGCGGTGGGGGATGTGACTGCGGACGAAACCGTGCGCATCCACCTGACCTATGCCCCCGCGGCGCTGAGCGATGAGGCGGCGGCTGACCTCCTGCGCGCCATGAAGGGCTTTTTGGAGAAGCCGCTGACCATGTTGCTATAACGAAAAAAGGAACGCGCAAAGCGCGTTCCCGAGACTTATGAAAAGCGCTCCTGCTGAAGTGGATCGAGAAACAGCCGCACATCCTCTGCCGGAACCTGTTCCGCAGCCCTGAGGGCCGCGCGGCGGTAGGCATAAATATCGTCCTGCTCAAAGGGAAGGTGGTATACCGCCAGATGACGGGGGCGGATGAACTGCTCAATGAACCGCCGCCCCTTGCTCGGTGTAATCCATGGAAAGTTGAGACGCGGCAG
>DKLF01000007.1 GCA_002455655.1 Oscillibacter sp. UBA6647
AATTTATATTGTAGGAGGATAATTTTCGAATCTTGCGCATATTCCCGATTTGATGTAGAATAAGAGCATTCAGAGAACGGTTAGCAATCGTTTTCATTATTGCAATCGTTTACTTCTGCCGGTAAATGGAATCCTGATGAACCTTGACCCGAACGGAAAAGGATGCTGTTATGCAAGAAATTACAATTATGAATACGTCAATTACGATTGAAAAGCTGTTCGAATCCATGCCGGTGGCCATGATTCTGCTTAACCGAAAGGGTGAACACGTAGCGGTAAATCAGGCGCTTGCGTCCATTAGCGGCTCCCGCAGCGAAGAGCTAATCGGGCGAAAAATTGAAGAACTGAGCAAAGAGAGCGGCAGGAATATTATTCGTGATTTTCATATGTTTGACGCGAATCAGGAGGTCCCGGACCATGAGGTGGTCATTGAGGGAAAAACCTTCTATGTCTCCGTCCGCCCACTGCGGGACGATACAGGATATGCAATTGGGGAAATGGTTGCATTGATGGATATTACCACGACAAAAAAACTGGAGCAAGCGCTGGAGGAGACAAACCGAAAGCTCCTCTACTTGTCGAGATACGATGACCTGACTGGCGTTCTAAACCCGCGCACCTATTACGAAGAGGCCGAAAAAAAGCTATTTTCCGAGCAAGCTTTTCATGCGCCCTGTTCCGTGCTGTTTCTGGATCTGGACCACTTTAAAAGAATCAACGATACCTACGGTCATGGAGCGGGAGACATGGTTCTTTCAAGTACTGCCAAATGCATCCGGCAGGCTTGCAGAAAGCGCGATCTAATTGGCCGTGTGGGCGGAGAAGAATTCTCTCTGTTTCTTCCCGAAACCGACCACAGCGATGCCATGGCCCTTGCCGAAAAGCTCCGCCGGAAAATCGAGCAGATGGAGATTGCGGTGGAAGGAAGTCTGGTGAAGATCACGGCAAGCATTGGCGTGGCTTTAAAAAGTCAGTGTCACCATTCTATTGCGGACATTCAGCGCGAGGCTGACTGCGCCATGTACCGCGCCAAGCAATCCGGCAGAAACAGGGTCTTCAGCTCAAACGATCTCCCTGATATTAAGCGGCAGGAATGCCTTTTTTAACGGCAAACCGGGAATGGTCTGTATACACAGTAATTTTATTTGCACAGCTTTTTAAAGCGGCCATACCCATGGGGATATGGCTGCTTTTTGTCCTTTATGTCTCTCCCACAGTTCATAGTCGGGTGGGCACGGACCGATGCGCTTCTTCCGTGAAATGTCAGGTCTTCCCCCACCTTCTCATTGCATCTATGACCTGTCCGTGCTATGATAGCCATATCATTCAATCACTTTTTTGAGCCTTGCGGCAGAAGGGAGAACGACCTATGAACCTGTTTGACACGCTCACCGTAAAAAACATGACTCTGCGCAATCGAATCGTCATGCCTCCCATGTGTATGTACAGCACCGAAGGTGACGGCGTACCTACGGACTTCCACTTCACCCACTATACCTCCCGGGCCTTGGGCGGCGCGGGGCTGATTATCATCGAGGCCACCGGCGTGCTGCCCGAGGGCCGCATTTCCGACCGGTGCCTTGGTCTTTGGAACGACCAGCAGGCCCAGGCGATGAAGCCGATTGTTGCCGCTTGCCAGAAATACGGGGCCAAGGTGGCCATTCAGCTCAACCACGCGGGGCGCAAGTGCGAGGCCAAGGAGAAGACGATTTTCGCCCCCAGTGCCATCCCCTTCGAGGAAACATCCCCCGTGCCCAAGGAGATGACAGAGGAGGAGATTCGAGACGTGGTTCAGGCGTTCCGCAGCGCCGCGGCCCGGGCGGCCGCCATCGGCTTTGACGCTCTGGAAATCCACGGAGCCCACGGATACCTGCTGAACGAATTTCTCTCTCCCCTTACCAACCGCCGCACGGACGGCTACGGCGGCTCTACGGAAAACCGCTGCCGCTTTCTGCTGGAGGTGCTGCGGGCTGTACACGAGGTCTGGCCCGCGGAAAAGCCCGTGCTTCTGCGCGTCTCCGCCGAGGATTATGAGCCGGAGGGCATTCACCCGGAGGAAATGAGCAAAATTGTGGAGCTGGTGAAGCCGTATATCGACGTGCTGGACGTCAGCTCCGGCGGCGTGATGCCCACGCCACCGACGGCAATCTATCCCGGCTATCAGGTAAGAGCCGCGGAGATTCTGAAGCAGTCCTCCGGCCTGCCCGTCATCACCGTGGGCCTGATTACTGAGGCCCATCAGGCCCAGCAGATTCTGGGCGAGAACCGGGCAGACCTAATTGCTTTGGGCCGCGAGCTTTTGCGGGACCCCTATTGGGTTCTTCACACAGCCCGGGACCTGAACATGGAATACCCCTGGCCGGAGCAGTATGTCCGGGGATTCAAGGCCAGAAAGTAAGGGCGCCACTGGGCGGATTGCCCTTCATTTTGCCTGTCTTTAAAAGCGTCTGTACAATTGGTCGGGGAAACTTTTCAGGCGAAAGCCACGCAAATGAACAGGACAGATTAAAAAGCAGGACAAAGGCCGAAGCCTCTGTCCTGCTTTTATACTTCTTCCACAAAATATCGCACAAAATTTGCCCTGCGGTCGTTTCCCCATTCCTCTGGAAAGTTCCCTTCTGACGGAACTGCCGATGGAAATGGGACAATGCCGCCCTGTCCGGAAAATTTCCGTCTCAGCACTTGCCGTCTCGCAGGAAAGAGCTATCAGGGACGCACCTCAGATGCGGGCAACCCCGGTCCGCCGTGCCGCGCCGGCCACGGCTTTTGCCATCGCCGGGCCTACCCGGGGGTCAAAAGCGGCGGGGATAATATAGTCCTCGTTCAGCTCGTCCCCGGAAATCA
>DKLF01000093.1:0-4334 GCA_002455655.1 Oscillibacter sp. UBA6647
TGGACAGAGGGCCGTCCACGATTTTCACATGGCTGCCCACGGAGTATTTCACTTCAATCTCGTGCTTTTCCATGCCCATGGACAGGGCCTCTTCCTCTGTCAGAGGAATGGGCCTGTTGCTGGCCTCGCCGACAAACCCGGTCACGCCGCGGATATTCCGCACCAGATGCCAGGTTTCGTCCGTCAAGACCATTTTAATCAGCACATAACCGGGGAACACCTTGCGCTCAACCTCTTTGGAGGCGCCGCCCTCGGTGATCTCCGTGACCGTTTCCAGAGGAATTTCGATTCTGAGAACCATATCCTCCATGTTGCGTCCGGTCACAAACTTCTCAATGCTGGTCTTTACCGCGTTTTCATAGCCGGAATAGGTATGGATTACATACCATTTCGCGCTCTCTGTCATCACTCGCCCCTTACTTCAGAAACGTGATGATGAGCTGGATGCCGTTAATGAGAAAATAGTCGGCAATCCAGATGCACGCGCCGATGAGCAGAGAGCACAGCAGCACGGTTCCCGTGTCTTTCGCCACGGTCTTGCGGTCGGTCCACACGATTTTTTTCATTTCGCTTTTCATTTCCCGAAACCAGCGGGTTCTGTCCTTTTTCTTGGCTTCTTCCGCCATGTTTACACGCCCTTTCTCGTCATTCGGTCAATCACTTCGTCTCGCTGTGGAGCGTGTGCTTCTTGCAGAAGGGGCAATACTTGTTCATTTCCATCTTGTCCGGGGTATTCTTCTTGTTCTTCATGGTGTTGTAGTTTCTCTGCTTGCACTCGTTGCATCTCATGGTCACTTTCACGCGCATTTAACGGCACCTCCTTATTATTGGCCTCTTGTCCGGCTTGAGCCGGAGAAGCCGACTGCCTCCCTGCCCTCCAAAGCGGTCTCTGTCCCGCGCGAAAGCGAAAACGCGCACGACAAATAAACCCTTTTTCACAGGTAAAGTTAATTTTAGCAGAAATAATGCCCTTAGTCAACCTGTTTTCCGAATTTTTTAGCAGGATTTTCTGCGTTTTCATGGTTTTTTCTTAAATGTGAGATATCCCTCCAGAATCAGCGCCGCCGCCACCGCGTCCACGGTCTTCTTCCGCTTTTTTGCATTCTGTCCGTTGCCCTGCAAAATCCGGTGGGCGTCGATGGTGGTCCGCCGCTCATCCCAGAGGACCACAGGCAGTCCCACCGTCTCCCGCAGCAGCGCCGCCATGGCCTCCGCCTTTTCCGCCCTCGGCCCCAGCGTCCCATCCATGTTCTTGGGATAGCCCAAAACCAGCTCTTCCACGCCGTATTCCTCCGCGAATTTTTTCACGCCTTCCGCCACCTGTTCGGGGCGGTAGGCGTTGATCACGGTGGTGGTCCCGGCCATAAAGCCGGTGGGGTCGGAGATGGCAATGCCCGTGTGTGCGTCTCCGTAGTCAATGGCCATAATCCGCATGGCAAAGTTCCTCCAAATTTAATAAAGTGTTCCCATATACCGCTGCGCTTTCCCGTCGGGCCGCACAGCGCACAAGATGCCGCGCCGGCCGGCCTCAGCCCTCCAGCTCTTCCGCCAGCAGCGGCAGCAGCCGTTCTGTGCATCGGTCCCGGAAAACTTCCGCTTCTGCGGGATCGTCAAAATCTCCGTTGGTGCGGTCCAGATAAAACGTCATCACAATTTGCCGCCCATCCCTCACCAGCAGGACAAACTGATTCCAATTGTCCTCACCGGGGGCCGCCGCCCATGCTTCGTCTACCAGACTTGTCTCTACCGGGACGGCCTCTCCTATCCGATAGTAACCGTCCAGCCCGTCATACATCTCCATTTCTGTTAGAGCGGCAAAGGCCCGTTCCGCCGTCCAGACGAATGGAAGTCGGATGCTCACGGTGCGCAGTTCTAAAATTGAGTTTGCCTCCGCCTCATTGGCATGCTCCCTCAGTTCGTCAATCTCCGCGCCCGCCGCCGTCCACTCGTGGTGAAACTCTCCGGAAATTCCGTTTTCCGCAAGCGTTCCATCGTAAAACGCCTCCAGCCGCACCGCCGGAAAGTCCACCGTCTTCGGCAGGGGAAGCATATTGTTTGAGGAGATCAGCAAAATCACCTGCGTGACTATTACGGTAAGAAACCAACCCGCCAACATTAGCTTCAGACCGGAAATCACCACATACTGTCTATGGGCCTTGCGGTAATCCGCGTGATGATCCAGCGGTTCTCCCCCTGTCAGGCGCCTGCGCAGCCGCCGAATATTCAGCCAACTCCGCAAACTGTTCACCATTTCCAGCAGGCCAAAAAGGACCCAGTAAATTCTGATGGGCTGCTCTCCGGTTACCAGCAGTTCAAACCTCAGATCGGGCCGTCTTGGATTGGTCACATCCCAAACTACCACAGCCAGCAAGACCAGCGTCAAAAAAACGTCTCTCCGAAACTTTCCATGCAGCCGCTTCAGGGACTTTGCCTGCTCTACGGGGTCGGTGTGCAGCTCCGGCACGCCCGCGTTTTCGTCGGTCTGGAAAACATAATAGCAAATGTCCTTCCGAAAGCCCTCCTCGGTATGGAGCGCCGCGAAATGCCACCCGCTGGAATCGTACAGTGCCAGCTCATCCTCCGTCAGCGCCCGACTCAAAATATCCATGCGGTAGCGGGTCTTTTGGGGCGTTCCCCGCCTGAACCATACGGACCAGCGGGTGAAATGATCCACAAACAGCCCTTTTTCTGCCATGTCGGAAAACCAGCTCTCGTTGCGGTCCAAATCGCACAGATCGTCCAGCTTCCACTTGCGGACGTATCCGTCTTCCTCCTTTTCCCATGCCTCTATTCGGTCAAGCATTTCGTGTCCTCCCTCCAGCGCGTCTGGTCCTCCAGCATGGCTTGCAGCCGCTCCGTCTCCGCCCGCAGCGCCGCCCTGCCCGTCTCCGTAATGGCATAGGTCTTCCGCCGCCCGTCGTCGTCCACGATTTCGATATACCGTTCCGTCTCCATCCGGGTCAAAACGCCGTACAGCGTCCCCGGTCCCATGCGCACCCGGCCCTGAGAAGCCTTTGGCACCGAGGCCATGATCTGATAGCCGTGGCTGGGCACGGTCAGCACCAGCAAAATATAATACATGGCTTCCGTCATCGGTCCCCCGACTGGCATAAGGCTCCCCCCTCGTTATATCGCGTCGCAATATATCGCGTCACGATATATTTTCTACATCATACTCTGCTTGCTTCTTGCTGTCAATTAAATTTTCGTCGCCGCATAGTTCATCCGCCCCGGCAACAACAGCATCCAAATCTGTCTTACCCCAGGAACATGTCTGGGGAGAAGCCACCGTGGCATCAGGAGTAACCGGCAGACATACGCCGGAAAACCGCGCGGACGCAGGGAAATTTCCCTGCGTCCGCGCTATTTCATCTCTCAAATTCCGGCGGAAATCATTCCACCACAATCCCCCGCTGGTCAAACTCCTTCAAAAGCCGCTCCATGTCGGAGGGAATGGTGATCGGCTCGCCGCAGGCCTTGATGGCGTTTGCCACGTCCTTCAGGCCGTTGCCGGTGACGATGGACACCACCGTGTCGTTCTTCCCCAGCACGCCCTGATCGCACAGCTTTTTCACGCCCGCCGTGCCGGTGACGCCCGCAGGCTCTCCAAACACGCCGCAGGTGCGGCCCAGCAGCTTTTGCGCCGCCATAATCTCCTCGTCGGAGACGTTCACCACGATTCCGTTGGATTCCCGGATAGCCGCCAGCGCCTTGTCCGCGTTCCGGGGCACACCCACGGCGATGGAGTCCGCCAGTGTGTTCTCCTCCATCGGCTCCCATGGTTTATTTTCCGTAATGGCCCGGTTCAGGGGACAGCAGCCCTCCGCCTGCGCGGAAATCAGCCGGGGCAGCCGGTCGATAAACCCGATGGCGTATAGGTCCTTCAAGCCCTTCCAAACGCCCGCAAAGGTGCACCCGTCACCCACGGACAGCGCCACGTAATCCGGCACCTGCCAGCCAAGCTGCTCCATAATCTCCAGAGAAACCGTCTTCTTGCCCTCGGAGAGATAGGGATTGATGGCGGCGTTGCGGTTGTACCAGCCCCACTTGTCAATGGCCTGCTTAGACAGCTCGAAGGTCTCCTCATAGCTGCCCTCCACGGAGATGACGGTGGCGCCGAAGGTCATGAGCTGGGCCACCTTCCCCTTGGGCGCGCGGGAGGGAACGAAAATATAGGTTTTCAGCCCCGCCGCCGCCGCGTTGCCCGCAAGGGACGAGGCCGCGTTGCCGGTGGAGGAGCAGGCAATCACCTTTGCCCCGGCCTCCTTGGCCTTGGCAACCGCCATTGCGGAGGCCCGGTCCTTCAAAGAGGAAGTGGGATTCTGCCCGTCGTG
>DKLF01000093.1:4521-5884 GCA_002455655.1 Oscillibacter sp. UBA6647
TGCCAAGCCCCAGTTCTTCCGCAAGGCGCGGCTCCTCGTAAAGCGGGCTGTTACCCACCCGCAGGGGAGTGTTTTCGGTGCTTTCCTCGATGGGCAGCAGCTCGCGGTAGCGCCACATGGTCATGTCCCGCCGGTCCGCCAGCTTTTCCTTGGTCAGTTGGGTTTTGATATAGTCGTAATCGTATTCGATATCCAGAATGCCCCCGCAGTCGCAAATGGTCAGGTCGGGCACGGCGTCATGGGTCTTGCTGCAGCGGGTGCACTTGCCGTATTTCACATTTTTCATGGTTGGGTTCTCCTTATTCAATATAGGCATTCACGCGTCGTCCGTGTTCTCTTCCTCCCGCAGATTCTCCAGCGCCACCCGCACCGCCTCCACCACGAAGGCAGTAAATGTGCAGTCCTTTCCGCGAATCGCTTCCTCCACCTCGTCGATTACATCCGTAGGAAAACGAATAGATTTACTGGTAGTGGACGGAATTTTCGGAATTCTAAACTTTCTCATCTCAATACCTCGCAATACATTTTATACATCAATTGTATTGCAGATATCATTTGCATTCTGGACCTCATTTTGAGCCGCAAATCGTATTGCATTTTAATGTTAATAATGGTAGAATATAGTTGAGGTGAGCGTGTATGATAACTTTTCCCGGAAAAGAAGAAGAATTTCCCAAGTATTACACAATCATTTTCAATGCAGTCACAGATGCCCTCAAAGAGCTGGACGCGGGAAATCCCGGGAAAGCGAAGGCTCTTCTGATTCGGAGCCAGCAGGAGGCGGAGGAAGCGTTCCTCTCCGTCTTTGAGGGACCGGAGGACAGCTAAACGTCAGGGCGGGGCTTTCAGCCCCGCCCTGAGGCGTTTTTATCAACTTACAAAAGGGGTATACTCCCGCTTACAGAGACTTCAAAACGCCGGTGGCCTCGTTGAACTCGTTGATCAGCGCGTCCAGTTCCGCGGCCTGCTTGTGCACTGCGTCCCAAGTGCCCTCCACGTTGTACCATAGGTCGTTCAGGTCCTGCACGGTGCGGCCCTGCTGCTCCACCCAAGTGTAATACTTCAGGTTGTGGATGCGCTTGCGCTCCTCATAAGTCAGCTCCAGCAGGTTGTCGGTCTTCACGCCCAGCATGTGCAGGGCATGGTCCAGAGCAGCTTCCTTCTCGGAGTATGCGCCGTGCTGCTCGTTCAGCTCCTCGATACGGCTGCCGTACATCACGGCGGAGTCGGTGAGGACGGTGGCAACCACGTCATGCTCGGTCAGCTCGTAATACTTCGCCATCTTGATGCAGCACAGCACGTTGGCAATGCCGGAAATGCCAAGCCAAGTCAGCTTTTCGATCAGCTCCGCGTCCAGCTTCAG
>DKLF01000119.1 GCA_002455655.1 Oscillibacter sp. UBA6647
AACAGAGTAAAGAACGGCCCCGGGGAACTCAGTTCCCCGGGGCCGTTAATTTTTCCGTTTTTATTTGACCGCCCGCAGGGCGCGTACCCTGTGAGAAAAAGTGCTCGCGTGGGAATGAGGCTGAAGCTGCTGTATTGCAGACGCACACGCATTCATAAGACCGGCTCAATAGGCGCTCTCCATCTCCAGAACCCGCTGGTAGAGCCAGTCGTTCACCGGGACCGACAAGCCGTGCTTCGCGGCAAGGCGGCGGATAGTGCCGGAGAACAGCTCCACCTCGCTCTTGCGATGGGCCTTTCCGTCCTGCCGCATGGATGGTTCCCCGTCGGCAGGAAGAGCGCAGATGATGGAGTCCCATTCCTCCACGTCCCGCTCAGACAAAGAGATTCCCTCTGCGTTGGCCACCAGAACCACCTCCCGCATGGCGCCCAGCATGGTGTCCCGGGCGGGGCCGGGAGCCTGCAAACCGCCATAGCTGCATTCATATACCATCGCGGCCTGATTGCAGCCCGTGTTGCATACCAACTTGCTCCACAGATGGATGCGGATGTCCTCCGGAAGGACGTAGGGGAAGCCCACCCGGTCAAAAAATGCGGTGAGCGCCCGCAGGCGGCTATCATCCTGCCCGGCGGGAATCCCTAGCGCCAGTTCTCCGAAGTTGGAGCAGATGACGTGGTTGCCCTCTTTCCGGGTGGGCATTTTCTGGGCCACGCACCACACCACCTTTTCTGCGCCAAAGGTATCGGACAAAATCTGTTCGCTGAAAACGCCGTTAAGGGCGGAAATGATCACGGTGTCCGGGCCCACCAGATGGCGGCAGCGGTCAATGGCGTCCTCCAGTCCGCTGAATTTCACCGCGAACAGCAAAAAGTCCAGCGGCTCGCGCTCCTGTGCCGCGTCAGCGTATTGAAAGACACAGCGTTCGCCGTTGAGGGTGACGCCCTCGTCCCGATATTTGGCGGTGCGCTTTGCGTCCGCCAGAATTTTCACGTTTTCATAGCCCGCGCCTCGGGTGAGCTGATGAGCAAAAATCACGCCCAGCGCGCCCAAGCCCACAATGCCCACGGTTTTGATCTCTTTCATGGCGTTCTCCTCCTTATCAATCATAAAAAATGCGGGAGCCTTCCGGCTCCCGCAATGAAGGCTCAGGATGCAATTTTCTCCCGCCAGCGCAGGTCATAAGGCTCGAATTTTACCTTGCTGTATGCGTCCAAGTCCAGCTTTGTGCCGTCCCAGTCGGAGTGAAGCTCGCCGGTTTGCTTGATGAGAATGTCGTAGAGGATGGAATAGGTCACGCCGTCCCGCTCGTCACGCTCCACAATGGTGGAATAGGGCAGGGTTTTGTGGTAGGTCAGCTCCATACCCTTGTAATCGAAGTGGAAGCCGCAGCGCATCCGGCAGCCGTCCAGTCCCGTATAGCGGGAGATTTCTTTCAGGTCGTGGAGAATCATGTCGCCGCCCTCGTCGTAAAGGTTTTCCGGCGTGGTGGCGGTATAGTCAAAGCGAAATTGAATGTTGGCGCCGGGAATTTTGCGGAACCGCTCCAGATAAGGCACCAAATCCGCCTTGGGATAGTCCTTGTACAGCACGCAGTTAATGCGGAATGGAACCGCCAGACGGCCCAGCAGCGCGTCGTTGGACTCCACCACGTATTTCTGCATGTGGCGAGAGACGTTGAGGCAGGTAATTTTCTCTCGGTTGCGGCGGGTAAATTCCACGATGTCGCTCTCGGACTGAAACTCGGATATCGGCAGGGTGGTGTTGATATAAATCTTATGGGTGGAGGGGATGCAGTCCAGCATCACCTGCAATGCGTCCAAATCCGCCAAAGGCTCGCCGCCGGTGAACACGAAGTCGCATTCCGGGGTGATGGCATGCATCTGCCCGATGCTTTGGCAGATTTTTTCCACGGAAAAGCCCGTCAGATCGGCGTACTCCTCCTTGTTGATGCAGAAGGGGCAGTGGTTGTGGCAGTCATACGGGACAAAGACGGTGACGGTTGCGCCGCCTTGGCGCGTCTTGTAGGGATGAATCATGTCGATCGGCCTTTCGTAAAGAATCAAGGAAACAGAGGCATGAAGCCTTCTGAAATGTTCATACGTATACGATTAAATATTTTACTGCATTATTGGAGTGAGGTCAAGGGAAACGGCAAAAAAACAATAATGAAAAAAACAGAAAACCGGGAAAATTCTGCGCAGAACCTGTAGGAAACGGCAATTCATCTGAGAAAAAACCGGATACCGGCGGCAAATGCCCGCCGGCGATGCCGGTATGACCGGGTAATTCTTTAAAAATTACACAGACTGTCTTTTGGCAAATGTGAAAGGAGGGAGAGCATGAACAGGCCAAGAGCGGCGTTTTTGGCGATCATGGCGGCGGCGCTTCTGCTTATCTGCCGGGAGGATGCGGCTGTTCCGGCGACGGCGTGGGCGGAGCTCTCCGAGACAAAATTCGTGGCGCTGACCTTTGACGACGGTCCAAGAGCCAACACCACGGGACGGCTGCTTGACGGCCTGCGGGAGCGGGGCGCCAGCGCCACCTTTTTTTTGGTTGGTTCCAAAATTTCGGGAAATGAGAAGCTGGTGCGCCGTATGCGGGACGAAGGGCACCAGATTGGAAATCACTCCTGGGACCACAAGGAGCTAAAGGACGTGCCCGCCGCTGTGCTGGGCGGGGAAATTGACAGCACCGACGAACTGCTCCGCACCGTCTGCGGAGACAGGGACTATTGGATTCGCCCGCCCTATGGGCTTTTGGATAAGGGCGGGCGGGGCAGCGTTTCCACGCCTCTGGTTCACTGGAGTGTGGACCCGGAGGACTGGAAGCTGCGGAATGCGGATAAGGTCACCGCCCATGTGCTGAACCATGTCCAGCCGGGAGACATCATCCTGCTGCATGATACCTACTCCACCTCCGTGGACGCGGCATTTAAAATTATCGACGCGCTGGAGGAACAGGGCTATGAGTTCGTCACCGTGAAAGAGCTGCTTGCACTGTACGGAGTGGTCCCCCAAGAGGGGAAGTTTTATACCAGTGCGCGGTAACATATCATGGAAGCGGCGTTTGGAAAAAAAGCGTCTGCCGTGAGATACTCACGGCAGACGCTTTTTCAAGAGAAATCAGATAACATTCAAAGCGAGGGTCAGAACGATAAACACCCCGCCAATCCACTTGGTCGCCCGGGCCAGCTTCGCGTCGGCGGTTTTCGCCTTGTTCTTCGCCAGGAAGGAGTCGGCCACACCGCCGATGGAGCCGGACAGGCCCGCGCTCTTGCCGGACTGGAACAGTACCACAAGGATCAGGCAAAGGCCGCACAAAAGCTGCATAATCGTTATAAAAAGCTGCATTTCAAGATTCCTCCAAAAAATCATTTCCGCAAAAGGACTGCGGAACATATATTCACAGACTTGAATTTTACCACAGCTTCTGCGCATTGGCAAGGGATTTTTTAAAAAAGGAGGCTGTTTCTGTGGGAAAAGACAAAAAGTCAAAATTGTGTGGAACATCTGTTTGCATTCTGACAACAGATGTGTTATACTACTTAAAAAACAAAGGCAGACTGACCCCGGCGGCATGCCGGGAGCGGGGCGGGCTGTGCCGTCCCCACAGCACAATGAAAGCGGAGGTGCTTCCATGGAGAAACTTTCCAAAATGCAGCAGAGGATTTATGACTATCTGGCGTCCTCCATCCGGGAACAGGGTTATCCGCCTTCGGTGCGGGAGATTGGGGAGGCGGTGGGCCTGCGGTCCCCCTCTACGGTCCATTTTCACCTGAAGCACCTGGAGGAGGCCGGTTACATTGAAAAAGGCGCGGGCAAGGGTCGGGCCATTGCCCTGACAGGCCCGTTCCAGCGTGGGGCTTCCCGGAATCCGGAGGCGCCGCCGCCCAAGCAGGTGCCCATTGTTGGAAATGTGGCGGCGGGAAGTCCCATTCTGGCACAGGAGTGCGTGGAGGAGTATCTGACGTTTGACCCGGAGGGGCCAGAGGACGAGCATTTTGCCCTCCATGTCCGGGGAGAGTCCATGATTGATGCGGGGATTCTGGACGGGGATTTGGTGATTGTGCGCCGCAGAGAGACGGCGGTCAACGGGGAGATTGTGGTGGCCATGATTGACGACGAGGCCACGGTAAAGCGGTTTTCGCGGAGGAACGGGCGGATCTGGCTTTTGCCGGAGAACCCGGAATACGCCCCCATTGACGGGACCCGCGCCCAGATTTTGGGCAAGGTGACCGCCGTGGTGCGGCGATACTGAGAAGCGGGGGTTCTCCCCGGAGCGAGCGCAGCTACCCGGAAGAATGCCCTCGGAGCGATGCGGACTGCATTTTTAGGAACAGGGAGGACAAAAGCCTTTTGGCTTTTGTCCTCCCATTTTTACGTTTTCACCGTAAAATAAGGCATGAGAAGGCATGAGAGCCTTTGCCCGACAAAAGAAATTTAAGGGGCAAAACGATGACGGCGGTCTGGATTACGGCTGAAAAGCCGCGCGCCGCCGCGACCCGAACAGGGCCTGCTCAGTCCTCCCGCAGATTTACCATGCACTCCGCCAGATTGTAAAAGGGATTGGCGGCGGTGGGGGTGAGATGATCCACCACGCCGCTTTGAAGCAACACAGAAAGCGTTTTAAAGCAGACGGGCAGGATGGGGGCCTGCTCCTGAAGGCGGAGGAAGACCCGCTCCAGCGCGGCGGAAGGATTGGCGGAGCTGCGGCAGGCGGCCAGAAGCGCATCCAGCTCGGGGTCGGAAAACCCGCCGTAGTTCAATGCCCCCCCGGTGGAGAGCAGCGGGCGGAGGTCCCAGTCCGCCGTCAGTTTTACTTCGCCGTAGTAAAGGTCAAAATTGCCCGCCGCCAGCGCTGCGGAATATTCCTCCCAAGGCAGGACCCGGACGCTGATTTTCAAATCAAAGGCGGAGAGCTGAGAGGCAATGTGCCGCGCGGCAGCCACCTTGAAGCTGCTCTCCTCGTTGACAATCATGTCAAGGGACAGGTGCTCGCCGCGGCTAAGGTCCGCGGAGGTCATGGCCCGCTGGAACGCGGTGTAGGAATAGGTCTTCTCAAGTTCCGCGGGATAGTCAGCCGAGACCGGGGAAACGGAAAACTGAGCGGCTTTTGCATGTCCGGATAGAAACGCGCTGACGGCCCGTTCCCGGTCAAGTCCCAGATTCAGCGCCTGACGCACCGCCGCGTTGGACAAAACAGAGGAGCGGACGTTGATTCCCACGTATTGAAAGACGGTGGAAGCCGCCTCGTAAAACTGGATGCTGCCGGTGACACTGATGGGATTGGAGCCGGTTAGGTCCGAGGTCAAAAGCTGCGTTTCGTGTGAAGTAAACTGGAAAAGCATCACGTCCGGGTCGTCCGCCGCCCGCAGAACAATGCGCTCTACCGGTTGTTTACCGCCCTGCCAGTGAGGGTTGGCGACAAGCGCTGCGTCCGGTTCACCGGAGACAAAGCCGTAGGGCCCTGTCCCCACGGGCACGGTGTCCGCCGTGCCAGATTTGACGATGGGGATATCCAGCAGGGCAGGAAACGCGGTGTTGGGGGAGGATAACTGGATGCTTACAGACCCATCCCCCGCCGTGATGGAGGAAACATCCCGCAGCCGCGCGCCATACCGCCCGGAAGACTGCGCCCGGCGCAGCGTGTCGGCTACATCATTGGCGGTGAGGGGCGTGCCGTCGGAAAACAGCACGCCGGGGCGCAGAAGGAAGGTATACGCGGCTCCGGAGGGGTCCTGCGTATAGGAGGTGCAGAGAAGGGGCTGAGGAGCAAGCGTCTCGTCCAGCTCAAAGAGCCCCTCGCACAAAAGCGCAGCAGCCGTCTGCTGAACCCCGTCGGCACAGGTAATGGGGTCCAGACTCAGCTCCGGATACCACGGCAAGGCCAGCTCCTTGGGCAAAACGGTGGGAGCCGCTTCCGAGCCGGACGGGTCCGCGCTCTCACCGACCTGACCCGGGGGAAGCTCCTCTTCGTCCGGGCTGGGCGAGGGAGTACAGCCGCCCAGCAGCAGTGTCGCACAGAGCAGGGGGATGAATATTTTTTTGAAGCGCTTCATAGATCCCTCCGTTTCCGCCTGCGGCTTATATCAGTGAAATCAGGGCTGCTTGTGCACCTCGCTGCCCGCCGACCCGGCGATAGGACCAGAACAGGTCCGGGCGGCAGTGGGTGCAAAGACCGCTCACATCAATATGTTCCGGGGAAAGGCCCGCTTTCAGCAGCCATTGGCGGTTTAGTCCTGCCAAATCCACATGCCATTTAAGGCCCCGCCGTTCAAGATAAAGCGCGGCGTCCTCGCCCAAAACCCCGGTCATGGCCTGGGGCACGTCGTCGTCGGTTTCGAAGCAGCACTGGCCGATGCACGGCCCGATAGCGGCCACCATCCGCTCCGGGTTTGCGCCGTACAGTCGGGTCAGCTCTCGGACCGTCTTTTCAAGGATGCCCAGCGCACAGCCCCGCCATCCGGCGTGGACCGCGCCTACGCAGCCCGCCTCCGGGTCGTGGAGCAGGATAATCCCGCAGTCGGCGGAAAATACGAGAAGGGGAATGTTTTTTACATTGGTCACCAGCGCGTCGGCGGTGAAGTCCCGCTCCCGCCACAGGCCCATTCCCGCCCGTTCCTCCGTGACGGGAAGGATGGTGGTTTCATGAACCTGCCGGGCCAGCACCACATTGCGCATATCCGCACCCACCGCGCCGCAGAAGCGGCGGTAATTTTCCTCCACAGCCGGACGGTCACTTTCCCGGCTGGGACCGAGGTTGAGAGTGTCACATGGGGGCTTGCTTACGCCGCCTTTTCGGGTGGAAAAGCCGTGAGCGATGCCGCCGCATCCGTCCAGCAGGGGGGAGGTAAAATAAACAAGGCCGTTTTCCTCATGCGTTGTCAAGGGCATGTCAGTCCTCCTTTTGGGTGTTGGGTTTGTTTGAAAGCGCGCCGGAGACGGCGCGTTCCGGCTGATCGGCGTTTCGGGGCGCTTCGGCGTCCAACTTGCCGTTTAGACAAATACTCAGTACTTTTATAAGGCCGCAAAGCAGCAGCACCACGCCCAGCCCAAGGAAAGAGTCATGAACAATGGCCATGGAGAACAGAATGGAGCCAATGCCCCCAAGCATCAGGGAGATTGCCACCAAAATATGCCGGATATCCGCCAGCAGATGCAGCGCAGTGCCTTTTGCGTCGTCTTTCATAAAACGCTCCTTTCAAGAAAAGCCGCCCCCGCCCTCCCGGCAGGAGAACAGGGGACGGCCTGAGTCGCGCTGCAATTTGTCAGGAGTGATACTCCGCGCAGTCGCAGTTTTTAAACTTTTTCCCGCTGCCGCAGGGGCAGGGATCGTTGCGTCCGATTTTTGTGACCTTGCGGGGCTGCTTTTTGGGCGCGGTGCTGTCGCCGCCCACGTTTTCGGTCATACCCTTGGCCACCCGCTCCCGCTTGACCTCTTCGTTGGTCTTGATGCGCACGGAGAACATCCGGCGCACCGTCTCGTTCTGGATGGCGGAAATCATCTCCTCAAACATGGTGAGGGATTCCTGCTTATAGGCGATGACGGGGTCAGTATTGGCGTAGGCCCGCAGGCGGATGCCCTGCTTCAAATCGTCCATGGCGTCGATGTGGTCCATCCAGTATTCGTCCACCACGCGCAGCATAATCACCCGCTCCAGCTCTCTGGCAATACTGGGGGTGAACTCCTGCTCCCGGGCCTCGTAGGTCTTTTCCGCTTCGTCGTAAAACAGCTCGGAAAGGGCCTGCTCGGTCTTTTCCGTCAGCTCCTCCTCGGTGAAGTGGAAGGTGTCCTTGGGGAAATACAGCCCCTCCAGCCCCGTCAGCATCTCCCGGAAGCCCGCCTCGTCCAAAGCGGTCTGCTCGCCAAAGGCCTGCGCCACCTGATCGGTGATGGCGGAGCGGGTCATGCCAAGGAGAATCTCCTTGAGGTCCTTGCCGTCCAAAACCTGCTTGCGCTGGCCGTAAATGATTTCCCGCTGCTTGTTCATCACGTCGTCGTATTCCAGCACGGACTTTCTGGACTGGAAGTTCCGGGATTCCACGGTGGTCTGGGCATTTTCAATGGCCTTGGAAAGCATTTTGCTCTCGATGGGCGTGTCCTCATCCAGATCCATTCTCTCCATGATGCCGGTGATCCGGTCGCCGCCGAACAGGCGCATCAGATCGTCCTCGAGGGAGATATAGAACCGGGTTTCGCCGGGGTCGCCCTGACGGCCG
>DKLF01000085.1 GCA_002455655.1 Oscillibacter sp. UBA6647
CCACATTTCCATAAAAACCCGGCCCCGGCGAACGTAAACCGTTCGCCGGGGCCTTGTATTTTTGCACATAATAGCGAACATAGCCCTCATTTTTCCGCCATCAGTCCGCTTGCATTTCATGGATACTATTGAACTCTCCGCAGGCCGCACTCCAAGGTCAAATCCCCGCCTCCGGGCACAGTTCCCGGATCTTCGCCTGCAAGCTCTTTAAATCCTCAAATGTCTCCGGCCTTTTCGACGGGTCCCGGAGCAAGGCGGAGGGATGGTAAAGCGCCGTCATCTGCACGCCGTCCCGGACAAACCACTGCCCATGCTCGGCGGTGATGCGAAAATCAGCTTTAATCAATTCCTTGGCCGCAATACGGCCAAGACACACCAGAATTTTGGGATGCAGCAGCTCCATCTGCCGGTCCAGCCAGCTCCGGCAGGCCGCCATCTCCACATTCAGAGGGTCGCGGTTCTGGGGCGGACGGCATTTCACCGTGTTGGCAACATAGACTTTCGTCCGGTCCAGTCCGATGATCTCCAGCATATCGTCCAGCAGTTGCCCCGCCTTCCCCACAAAGGGAATGCCCTGCTCGTCCTCGTTCTGCCCCGGTCCCTCGCCCACCAGCAACACCTCCGCCGTCTCGCAGCCGTCGCCAAACACCACGGTGGTGCGGGTCTGTGCAAGGCCGCAGTTCCGGCACTCCAGACACTCTCCCCGCAGCTTTTGCCACTCTTCCATACCGCTCCTCCTCGCCCTTTATTTTTCTTAAAAGCGCCGCATGAATTTCCCTCCCCCGGACAAACTGAAAAAAACAGACGGAGGGTTTTCATTTGGCATACTGGTTCTGGGTCTTCATTTTTTACAGCCTTGTGGGCTGCTTTTTAGAGCGGGTTTACGCCCGCCGCACCACCGGAGATCCGCATCCTGTCCGGCGGTGCCTTCTGTTTCTTCCCCTGTGCCCGGTGTACGGGCTGGGGGCTATGGCGGTGCTGGCCCTGCCCGCATCCATGCGGGCGGGCTTATGGCTCCCGGTGGCGGGGGCCGCAGCGGCCACGGCAGTGGAATTTCTCTACCACTGGGCCTGCGAGGCGATGCTGGGCGTGAAATTCTGGGACTACTCCCACGTCCGGGGAAACCTTCAGGGACGGGTTTGCATCCTGTTCTCCCTTGCGTGGGGCGCTCTGGCCTCCATGGCGCTTTTGCTGATTCATCCGCTGCTGGAGGCGGTCATCGCCCGTATCCCGCCCCCGCTTACCTTCCTCGCACTGCTGATCTTCACCGCCGACGCGGTGTGCACCCTCCGTATTCTCTCCGTCACTCACAGCGTGGCGGCCCTGCGGGGAAAGACGTAGCGCTCACGCCTCCCTCCCAGCGGGAAGCCGGGCCAGCAGCCAGTCCGCCAGATCACGGCAAACCTCTCGCCTGCAAACATCGTTTAAAATCTCATGCCGCGCGCCGGGGTAGAGCTTCAGCTCCGTGTCCCGGACACCCGCTCTTTGAAAACTGCGATATGCCCGCCGTGCGCCCCGTCCCCGCTCGCCCACCGGGTCTTCTTTCCCGGAGACAAACAGCACCGGTGTGCTCAGATTCATTTTCTTCAGATTGGCCCGGTTGGTAATAAATTCAATGCCCCCCAGCATCTCCCGAAACAGCCCCACGCTGGGATTTTCGCCGCAGCGGGGGTCCTCCTTATAAAAATTCACCGTCGTCTCGTCGGAGGACACCCAGTCAAACTCCGTCCGGTTAGGGGCGAACGCCTTGTTGTAGGCACCGAAGGCCAGTTTATGAACAAGGGGGCTGGACCGCGTCTCCCCGATTTTCCGGCATTCGACAGCGGCAATTGCCCGGCCCGCCGCCGTCAGTACCCTAGGCATCTGCCCCGTTCCCATCAGGATCGCGCCGTCCACCGTGCCGGGATAACGGATCAGGTACGTCCGGACCAGAAAGGACCCCATGGAATGCCCCAGCAGAAAATAGGGCAGACCGGGAAACTTTTGGCCCACCAAGCAGCAGAGCGCGTATAGATCGTCCACAACCGTATCCCAACTCCCCGCCGGGCCAAAATACACCCGGGGCGCGCCGCTTGCAACAGACGCGCCGTGCCCCAAATGATCGTTTCCCACCACGGCAAATCCCCGCTCCGTCAGATACGCCGCAAGTTCCTCATAGCGCAGGACATATTCCGAAACCCCGTGGGCGATTTGCAGCACCGCCCGCGGCCTCCCCTGCGGCAGCCACTCCACCGCGTGAAGCTCCGTTTTTCCATCGCGAGAAAGAACGGTAAATTCCTGCTTTACCATGGCAACGCGCTCCCCTCTGTGCTATAATGCCTCTCATACAGGCATCATAGCACACGGCGCGTAAAATTTCCACAGGAGGTTTTGCCATGGAACCCTTTGTCGCGGCGCTCGATTAAGGGCCGCGCCCGCAGGCGCGGAACCCCCAGCGTTCCCCCCGTCCCGAGCCGCCCGGCAACCGCGCCCCCAGCAAAACAGCCGGGCGGCGAGTGCAAGCGAAGCGCGCAGGCGCTTTTGCCGCGCTCCCACGAAACCCGGCGCGGCAAAACCGCACCGCGAGGGGGCCGCGAAGCAAAGCCGCCCGCAGGCGGCGCGGGGGAAGCCACCGCTTGTTGTCCCCAAGGGGGACAACGTCCCCCGCAGGACGCATTCCCGTTCCCCGTCCTTGAAGGGGGGCATCACAGCCCCCCTTCCCACGGATACCAGTCTGGCGCGTAGTAGTCTGCGAGGTATTCTATGCAGGCTTGGTGGACCTCTGCGGCGTTCATCCAGTCCGCGTGTTCCGGGAAGCGGGTCCCATGGGCCACGCCGTGGCAGTACATACACAGGGTAATGAGGTTGTGCGGCTCGTTGGTCCCGCCTTGCGACCGCTTCATGACGTGGTGAATCTGGATGGTCCGGGGGCTGTCGCACAGGGCGCAACGGTAGCCGTCCCGCTTGTACACGGCCTTTCTGGTTTCGTTGGTGAGGTTGGCTCCTATCATGGTAGCACGTCCTTTCTGCCCGTTCGGGCGCAAGCGTTGCGCCGCGCGAAGTCAAGGGCGCGGGAACCGCGCCATTGCCAGCGGCGGCGGCGGCTCCGGGGGCTTGCCCAAGCCAAAGTCAGC
>DKLF01000032.1:0-53298 GCA_002455655.1 Oscillibacter sp. UBA6647
ATCTCGTGGCGTTGCGCTTTTCAAGCTCCAGATAGGTCCGGGCCATCTTGTTTTTCAAAACCCGGACAGGCCCGCCGATGCTGCGGCCGGTCACCACGGTGTCGGAGTCCTTCGCCTTGAGAATTGCCTGCTTATATCCGTCGTGAATGGGGCACTCCTCACTTGCAAGCAGGCAGGTGCCCACCTGAACGCCAATCGCGCCCAACGCGTAGGCCGCCGCCAGCTGCCGCCCGTCGGCAATGCCGCCTGCGGCAATAACGGGGACGTTTACCGCGTCAATGACCTGCGGAACCAGCGCCATGGTGGTCATCTCGCCCACATGCCCGCCGGATTCGGTGCCCTCGGCAATGAACGCGTCCACGCCGTAGCGCTCCAGCCGCTTTGCCAGCACCGCTGCCGCCACCACGGGCATCACCTTAATGCCCGCTTCCTTCCACGCAGGGATATACTTTCCGGGGTTGCCCGCCCCGGTGGTCACCACCCGGACGTTTTCTTCCAGAATGACCCTTGCAATGTCGTCGGCATGAGGGCTCATCAGCATCAGATTCACGCCGAAGGGCTTGTTTGTCAGCTCTCTTGCCCGTCGAATCTCCTGCCGGAGACGCTCGCCGTCCCAGCCGCCGGTGGCAATCATGCCAAGGGCGCCCGCATTGGCGCAGGCGGCGGCAAATTCGCCGGTGGCGATATTGGCCATGCCGCCCTGAATAATGGGGAACTCCGTTCCCAGAAACTCGTTCAATCTCATATCACGTCGCTTCCCCGCAGGCGCGGGTCCGTCCTCTCATTTAAATTCCGCCAGCGCCGCGCCCCATGCGCGTCCGCCGCCAAAGCCCACCAGCATCACTCGGCTGCCGGGGCCGACCTTGCCAAGCTCCGTCAGCTCGCTGAGCACCATGGGAATGCTGGCGGCGGAGGTGTTGCCGTACTTCTCGATGTTTTTGTAGTATTTCTCCTCCGGAATGTGATACTTCCTCACCGCCAGATCAATGATGCGGGTGTTGGCCTGATGGAACACGAAAAAGTCCACATCGTCAATTGTTTTTCCGCTGCGCTTCAGCGCCTGGTCCATGCACGAGGGCACGGCGTTCACCGCGAATTTGAACACCTGCTGGCCCTGCATGAAAATCTGCGGCGGAGCCTTGTGGCCCGAGCCGGTGACGCCCAGCATTTCGCTGTCGCCCTCGCAGTGGAGCACCGCGCCGAGGGATTCGTATTCCTCATTCCATTCCACCACGGCGGCGGCCGCTGCGTCGCCAAAGAGGACGCAGGTGCCCCGGTCCTCCCAGTTGATAAAGCGGCTGAGCATCTCAGCTCCCAGCACCAGCCCATATTTCCGGGGCGAGGCCGCCAGCAGGCACTCCGCCGTGTGGATGGCGAAGAGGAAGCCGCTGCACGCGGCGTTGATGTCAAAGCAGACCGTGTCGTTTAAAAGGCCCAAATCCCGCTGCAAAAGGCTTGCGGCGTTGGGGGAGAGGAAGTCCGAGGAAAACGTGGCCACGATGCACACGCCGATTTCCTCCGGCTTAATTCCCGCGCGCTCCAGCGCCGTCTGCGCCGCGTGGCGGCACATGTCGGCGTGGGTTTCCTCAACGCAGTGGTGGCGGGTCTTGATGCCGGTGCGGGACGTAATCCATTCGTCGTTGGTGTCTACGATTTTCTCAAGGTCGGCATTGCTGACCAGCTTCGGCGGGGTGTAGTGTCCCGCGCCGCAAATTTTAATTCCGCTCATTGGTCCTCCTTCGGGGGTGTCCCCATCTGTCTAAATTTCCGATACCGTCCCGCAGCCAGCGCCTCCCCGCTCTGGCGGGAAAAGGACTTTAAATTCCGGGCAAGGGCTTCGTCCAGTGCACGCAAGGCAATGTCCGGGGCAAGATGCGCTCCCCCCGCCGGTTCGGAAACAATCTCGTCGATGATTCCCAGCCGCTTCAGGTCTGGGGCGGTGAGCCGCATCAGCTCGCAGGCCTGCCCATGGCGGGAGGCATCCTTCCACAGGATGGTTGCAAATCCCTCAGGAGAGAGAATGGAATACACTGCGTTTTCCAGCATCAGTACCCGGTCCCCAACGCCCAAGGCCAGCGCGCCACCGCTGTTGCCCTCGCCGGTGATGGTGGCAATGATGGGCACGGTAAGACGGCTCATCTCCATCAGGTTCCGGGCGATGGCCTCGCCCTGCCCCCGTTCTTCCGCTTCCATGCCGGGGTAAGCCCCCGGCGTGTCAATAAATGTGAAAATAGGGCGGCGGAACTTTTGGGCCTGGCGCATCAGGCGCAGTGCCTTGCGATAACCCTCCGGGGAGGGCATCCCGAAATTATATTTGATGTTTTCGTCCAGCGTGCGGCCCTTGCGGGTGGCAATCACTGTGACGGGCCGCCCATGGAATCGGGCAATTCCACCCAAAATGCTTTCGTCCTCGCCCGCCAGACGGTCACCCTGCTGGATAAACAGGTCCGTAAACAAAAAGTCAAAAATCTCAGGTGCATTGGGCCGCTGATGATGGCGGGCAATCGCCACCCGCTCGGCGGCGGTCATAGGCTCACTCATTGCGGCCTCCTTTCCCATGGAGCGCCAGCAGGCGGGAAATCGTACTCCGCAGCTCGCTACGGGGGACCACCGCGTCCACAAAGCCGTGCTTCAGTTGAAACTCCGCCCGCTGGAAACCCACCGGCAGCGTTTGCCCGATGGTCTGCTCAATGACACGGGGACCGGCAAAGCCGATCAAGGCGCCCGGCTCCGCCAGAATCACATCGCCAAGGCTTGCGAAGCTGGCGGTGACGCCGCCGGTGGTGGGGTTTGTGAGAACCGAGAGGAAAAAGCCCCCCTTTTCATCAAACCGGGCCAGCGCGGCGCTGGTTTTCGCCATCTGCATCAGGGAGAGAATCCCTTCCTGCATTCTTGCCCCGCCGCTGGCGGAGAAGAGAATCAGGGGGAGCCTGCTCTTTGCGGCAAACTCGATGGCGCGGGTGATTTTCTCTCCCACGGCGGCGCTCATGCTGCCAAGGAAAAACCGTGCGTCCAAAACCCCGATGACGCATTTTTGTCCGTCCACGGCTCCCAACGCAGTGACCACGGCTTCGTTTAGCCCGGTCTTTTTCCGGGTGGCCTCCAGCTTTGCGGCATAGTCGGGAAAACGCAGGGGGTCCGTGGAGGTCAGGCGGGGGTTCAGCTCCCGAAAGGAGCCGGCGTCCAGAATCGTGCTGAGCCGGTAGTAGCTCCCCAGCGGCATATGATAGCCGCAATGTGGGCAGACGTATTGGGTTTGGGACAGCGCTCCCGCGCCCATGGTTTGGCCGCAGCCGGGGCAGGCTGTCTCGGCGGTTGGCGCGTGGGTTTGCCCGTCCCGAAAGGCCTTCATCGCCAGCAGCTTTTGCCGCCGCTGGGCAAAAATCGAAGTCATTTGGCTGCCTCACTTTCCACCGCCCTGCGGTCCCAATCCACCAACTCCTGTAAATGAGCTTCCAAAAATGCGGTGGTGCAGGTTCCCCGGACAAAATCCGGATGGTACAAAATCAGATGGCTCAACCCCGCGTTGGTGGCAAAGCCCTCCACGGTCAGTTCCTCCAGCGCACGGCGCATCCGACGGATGGCCTCCAGCCGGGTGGGGGCGTGGACCAGAACCTTTGCCGCCAGAGAATCGTAATAAGGCGGCAGGGCATAGCCGCTGTAAAGCCCCGAGTCAATCCGCACGCCCATTCCCCCGGGAAAGTGTACAAAAGACGCTATGCCGGGGCAGGGGCGGAAATCTGCGGCGGGGTCCTCCGCGTTCACACGGCATTCGATGGCGTGGCCGGTCAGATGGATGTCTTCCTGTGTAAAGCCAAGGGAAAGCCCCGCCGCGATGCGGATTTGCTGGCGCACAAGGTCCACTCCGGTGACAAGCTCCGTAATGCCGTGCTCCACCTGAATACGGGTGTTCATCTCACAGAAGTAAAACCGCCCGTCCTCCGCCAGAAGGAACTCCACCGTCCCGGCGTTTTCATAGCCCACGGCACGGGCGGCGCGGACCGCCGCCTCGCCCATCTCCCGGCGCAGCTCCGGCGTGAGGCACCGGGCGGGGGCTTCTTCAATCAGCTTTTGGTTCCGGCGCTGAATGGAGCAGTCCCTGTCAAAAAGGTGAATGGTGTTTCCCTGACTGTCTGCGAGGATTTGAAACTCAATGTGCCGGGGATTCACCACAAATTTTTCAAGATACATGGTTCCGTCGCCAAAGCAGGCCACAGCCTCCGCCACGGCCTCGTGAAACGCGGCGGGCAGCTCTTCGGGGGCTTCCACCTTGCGGATGCCCCGCCCGCCGCCGCCGGCGCTGGCCTTCAGCAGCACGGGATAGCCAACCTGTCCGGCGACTTTCAGAGCGGCATCCACATCGGCCAGCGGGCCGCCGGAGCCGGGAACCGTGGGAACGCCCGCCGTCTTCATCAGCGCGCAGGCGGCGGCTTTGCTTCCCGCTTTGCGGATAGAATCGCCGGAGGGGCCGATAAATTTCAGCCCGGCAGCGGCACAGGCGTCGGCAAAGTCGGCGTTTTCCGACAAAAAGCCATAGCCCGGATGTACCGCGTCGCAGCCCGTGGCCTTGGCGGCGGTCAGAAGCGCCGCCTGATTGAGATAGCTGTCCGCAGCCTTGGGCGGACCGATACAAACGCTCCGGGTGGCAAGCTGGACATGGAGCGCATCCGCGTCGGCGGTGGAATACACCGCCACCGTTTCAATTTCCATCTCCCGGCAGGCCCGCAGCACCCGCAGTGCAATTTCGCCCCGGTTGGCAATTAAAATGCGCCTGAACATGGTTACGCCTCCCGATAGCGGAAGATGGGCGCGTCAAAGCCCAGCAGGTCGCCGTTTTGCACAAGGACCTCTTCAATCACGCAGTCGCAGGGGGCTGTCACCTCACTCATCATTTTCATGGCCTCGATGAGACACACGGTCTGTCCCTTGCTCACGCGGTCGCCCTGCTTCACAAGGGGCGGATGATCCGGGGCGGAGGCGGCGTAAAACGTTCCCACCAGCGGGGCGCGGATCACCGGCTCCTCCTGCGCTTTGGGAGCGGATGCGGCGGGGGACACGGGAATGGATACGGCGGCCATCGCCGGTGCGGAGCCCGCCCGGCTCAGTTCCAGCTCATCGCCGCCAACGCAGACACGCATGGTCAAAATGCCGCTTTTTTCGAAGCGGTCCATCAATTCAAAAATCTCGGAGTTGGTCATGATTCTCCTTCCTTTATTCGCGTCCCGGGCTTTCACTGGGGACCCGCGCCTTTTGACGGCCCAGAGGGGGCGCGCAAAAAACCTTTATAGCGCGAAAGGGAACCGCAGCGGTTCCCTTTCGGTCGATGTGCGGCAATCAGGCCTTGTGGGCTTCCAGATACTTCACGATATCGCCCACGGTTTTCAGGTTGGGAAGCTCCGCGTCGTCGATGGCCACGCCCGTGGCCTCCTCCAGCGCCATCACCAGCTCCACGGAGGCCAGGGAATCCGCGCCCAAATCCTCTGCCAGAGTGGCTTCCATCGTCACCTGATCGGCCTCGCAGGCCAGTGTTTCCACGATTACGTCTCGTACCTTCTCAAAATCCATTGTCAATATCTCCTTAAATTCAAATAGTTAAGTTTATTTAGTCAAAAAAATTGAACTAATTCGAGGTAATTCTAAACGCAGGAGCCGGGTTTGTCAATAGAAAAAAATGCGGAATTTTGCCGCTTGCACCATAAAAAGGATTAGCGAAAGCTCCCAGCGGGGAGAGAACAGCCGGGATTGCGCGGGGGACGGAAGCGTGGTAAAATAACCGCAAGGCGGCTGCTTTGCATTTGGCATTGCTTTTTAAGCCGCGCAAAGCCGCAGAATGTGTCCGATGCGTCATTCACGCCGTGGAGGACCCACGGCACGGCTCCGGGGCGGATCGTTTCCTTTATTTGAACGGCTCACGCCCTGCGTGAATAAATTCATTGGTGATTCTGGAAAGTGAGGCTATTTATGAACTATGATTTCGACACGATCATCGACCGCTCCGGCAACCGCGCCGCCAAATACGACGAGCGGCTGAAAAAGTTCGGCACGGAGGACGTGATTCCCCTGTGGATTGCGGACATGGACTTTCGCACCGCCCAGCCCATTATCGATGCGCTGAAGGCCCGGGCGGAGGAGGGTATCTGGGGCTATACCGCCCGGCCAGACAGCTATTTTGCCGCCATCCGCGGCTGGCAGAAGCGGCGCAACGGCTGGGACATCGACCAGCGCCTGATGAGCTTCAGTCTCGGCGTGGTGCAGACGCTTTCCGCCTGCATACAGCTATTCACCCCGGCGGGGGGCAGCGTATTGATTCAAACGCCGGTGTATTCCGAGTTTTACGACATGACTGAGGCGTGGGAGCGCACCGTGGTGGAAAGTCCCCTTGTGGAGAAGGACGGGAAATGGACCGTGGACTGGGCGGACTTTGAGGAAAAATTGGGCCGGTGCGACCTCTTTATCCTGTGCAACCCCCACAATCCTTTGGGAATCGTCTGGACGGCGGAGGAACTGCGGCGGATGGGCGAGCTGTGCGAAAAATACCGCGTACCCATGGTGTCCGACGAGATTCACTCTGATTTAATTTTCCACGGGAAGAAACACACCGTCACCGCCAGCGTCGCGGAAAACGTCATCACCTGTATTTCCGGCACCAAGACCTTTAATCTGGCGGGCTTGCAGGCCAGCACCGTGGTGTTTCCCAACCGGCACAAGAAGCAGGTCTTCGACCGCTTTTGGCACCGCATGGACATTCACCGCAACAACGCCTTTTCCCTCACGGCCATGGAGGCCGCGTTCACCCATGGCGACGAGTGGCTGGACCAGCTTCTTCCGTATCTCAGCGCCAACTTTGACTACATTCATGACTATTGCGCCGCACATATTCCCCAGATTCGGCCCACCGTGCCGGACGCCACCTATCTCGTCTGGCTGGACTGCCGCGCACTGGGGCTGAGCAACCGGGAACTGCACGACTTTATGATTCACAAGGCGCGGCTGGGCCTGAATGACGGGGATTCCTTCGGACGGAACCTCAGCGGTTTCATGCGCCTGAATGCCGCCTGTCCCCGCTCAGTGCTGGAGCAGGCCATGGAGCGGCTGAAGGCCGCCGTGGGCGGGTTAAATCTTTAATCAAAGGGAGCGGGCGGCATGCAACTGCGGGCGCCGGATTATCTTAAACAATTTCAGTGCCTTGCGGGGGAGTGCCCCCACTCCTGCTGTCAGGGCTGGGAGGTAGTGGTGGACGAAGCTTCCGCCGCCTTTTACCGCACCCTGCCGGGGCCGCTGGGTGAGCGGCTTCGGGCGTCTCTGCAAACCGAGGACGGAGAGGACTATTTTGCCCTGACGGACACGGGCCGCTGCCCCTTCTGGGACATGGACGGCCTTTGTGCCATCCACCGGGCCCTTGGGCCGGAGCGCACCGGCGAGGTTTGCCGCAGCCATCCCCGATTCATCGAGGACTACGGCCCGCTGAGGGAGACAAGTCTTGTGGCTTCCTGTCCGGAGGCCTGTCGTTTGTTGCTCTCCTTCCATGCGCCGCTGACGTTTCCCGAGACGGAAACGGACGAGGAGGGCGAGTCGGGGGACCCTTGGCTGGACCCGCTGCTGGCCGTCCGGAAAAAGCTTTTCGAGATTTTACAGGACCCCTCCCGCAAAATTGGTTTCCGCCTTTCAGAGCTGTTGGCTTTGACGGCGGAAGCGCAGATTTTACTGGACAAGAACGAGGCCCCGTTACTCCCGGCGCTTTGCCGGGCGTGGACGGCTCCGGCCCCCGGTTGTCAGATGGCCGGGGAGGGGATTTTTCCCCGGGCATGGGAGGCACTGTCCGGGCTGGAAATTCTGGGAGATGATTGGCGGGCGTTGCTGCGCCGTGGCAGGGAGGCTGTGCCCGGCGCTGTCCCGGAAGCTTTGATGGAACGGATTGTGGCCTACTTTCTGTTTCGCTATACCCTCAAGACCGTCAACGACGGGGACTTGCTGGGGCGGGTGCAGTTTGCTCTGCTGGGCGTTTTGGTAGTGGAGCGGGCGGCAAGCCTTCTGCCCCTTGATGAAGCCCTGCGGATTTACTGCCGGGAGATTGAGCACAACGAAGACAACATAGATGCGCTTCTGTTGGCGTTTCGCACCCAGCCCGCCCTGTCGCCCTCCGCCTTTTTCCGAACACTGGGGGATGACGCAGATGAGGGCTTAAAGTCCGAGTAAGTGCAATGTAAAATTGCACAAAAATTAAGGATACAATAATTACAAAATGTAGAATCACACAAAAACCACTTGACTTTTATGCGCTAATGTGGTATTTAATAATTACCGGGAGGGAATGAGTCCAATAGGCTAGCTGGCTCAGCGAAATTCAGTCTCATTTCTCACCGTCGCGTTTGGAAGTATCCCGCAATGTCACCGCAAGCGCATACCCGTTTTGACAAGCAATTTTTTCCCTGCAAAGGCAAGCGTTTTCTCGGCATCCCGGCAAAAACTTGGCGAATTTCCGGCGGACTCCAGTAAACCCACGGAGGGGACCAAAGACGAGACACGGCTCATTTCAATGAGACTCACGAGATTCGGTTTTGGCAATGTCCAAGGCAACTATCTGCGTGCACCTGATGTTTTATGGATTGGCTGCCACCGAGCGTTTTTCCTGTTTTCCGGTCATCCCAAAGCTTTTTCCGGTATCCCACAGCAAGCCTCAGTATCCCAGCCTTCCAAACGTGAATCTGCGAAAGTAAGAGGTACCAACATGGCAGAGAACCCCAGTCAGAAGTAACCCCCCATCTGCATTGGACAGATGGGGGGTTGGTTTTTTAATAATGATTTACCGTCCCGGAAGGGGCGTGTTTTTTTGCCCATAAGCATTCGCAGTCGTTTTTAGTCAGGCAGGGGAGAGGGCACAGAGCGGGGGGGGGACGCGCGAGGAGAACCCGGGGGAGCAAACACGCCGGAGGGATCTGGGAGAAAACGCGGAGAAGTAAGAATGTAAAAAGATACGCCCGGAAAACGAAAGAAGGTCGCAGGAAGAAAAGTCCCGGCGAAAATTCTCGTATCCGGAGTAAACCCCTGCCCCGGCGAACGCTTGTCCGCCGGGGCAGGGGCTTTTTTAGTCGATGCTCTTTTTGTGGAAAAACGCGATGCCCAGCGTGTTTGGTCCGCAGTGGGAAAAAATCGTGCAGCCCGCCTTGCCTTCTAAAATGGTGCCAAAGCGTCCGTCCGCGCGGAGAACCTCCCGCGCGATGTCTGCCAGAGCGGGGGAGAAGGCGGTGTCCACCAGCCAGACGCGCTCCGTGTCAATGTCGGTCCGTCCGTCCAGCCGGTCGTGAAGGTATTCCGTTACCACCCGCTCGATGGAGCCGCGGTATTTTTTCGTCACGGACATTTTCCCGTCGATGACCTCCACACAGGGGTGCAGCTTCAAAAGATTTGCCCCGATGGCGGTGACGGAATTGCACCGCCCGCCTTTTTTCATATAGTCCAGCCGGTCCAGCACAAAGCTGACCTCCAGCCGGTCGCGCAGGCTTTCCAGCTCCGCAACGATTTCCTCCGGAGCGCGGCCCTCCCGCGCCATCCGCGCCGCCCGCAGGGCAAGCTCGCCGATGCCTACCGTCAGGTTCGCGGAATCCACCACGTAGACGCCCGGCAGCTCCTCAGCCACAATTCTGGCGTTTTGGTGGCAAGAGGAAAAACCGGCGCCCAGATTGATGTGGATGACCGCGTCGTATTCCTTCAGCAGATTGCTGAACAGCTCGTGGTAATCCGCCGTATTTACCGCGCTGGTGGTGGTGATGTCGCCGCCGGCGTCCACATGGGCGGCAATGTCCGCCGGATGGATGTCCACGCCGTCCCGGTAGACACGCTCGCCTTTTACAATGCCCAGCGGCACCACCGTGATATTGTTTTCCCCCCGCAGGGCGACCGGCAGGTCGCAGGTGCTGTCCGTGGTAATTTTAATCATGGGCGGGCTTGCTCCTTTTCGTGATGTCTGATTTCCTGAAAAACTGTCAAGTTATTTTCGGCCTGTCTGCCGTAAATGATTTATCAATATTATCACAGCCGCCCTGAAATTTCAAGAGCGCGGCACAGCCGCAGAATATCCCCCGCTGCGGCGCGCAGGTCCCGGCGGCTCCGCAGTCGCGCCTGTTCATAGGGAACTGCAACGCGGTTGATGGAAAAAACCGCCGTAACGCCCAGCGCGTAGATTTTCTCCGCGCCTTCGCCCACGTCTCCAACCAGAGCAACCACCGGTACGCCGCGAAGAGCGGCCCTCCGGGCCACACCCGCCGCAACCTTTCCACAGAGACTTTGACGGTCCATGCAGCCCTCGCCGGTCATTACCAGGTCGGCTCCGGCAAGTGCGGCTTCAAAGCCCACTGTGTCCAGCACGGTTTCGATGCCCATTTGCAGGTGGCTTTTAAAAAATGCGGTCATTCCTGCGCCCATTCCGCCCGCCGCCCCCGCGCCGGGGAGACTGCGCACTTCCACGCCGCAGTCCCGATGCAGCAGATCGGCAAGGTGGGCAAGTCCCTCGTCCAGCCGCAGGACCATGGCCTCATCCGCCCCTTTCTGGGGGCCAAACACCGCCGCCGCCCCCGTCGGGCCGCAAAGGGGATTGTCAATGTCGCACATGGTTACGATGGGAATGGCAGCAAGGGCGGGGTCCAACCCGGACAGGTTGATGCGGGCGATGTCCCGCAGCGTTCCTCCCACGGGAATAAAGGAATTCCCCTCTTCGTCAAAAAACCGAACGCCGCAGGCCGCTGCGGCTCCGCAGCCGCCGTCATTGGTGGCGCTGCCACCAAGGCACATGATGATTTTCCTCGCGCCCCGGATTGCCGCGTGGCGCAGCAGTTCCCCCACGCCAAAGGTGGTGGTGCGCTCCGGGTTTTTCGGGTTCGCCATAGGAAGGCCCGCGGCTGCGGCCATCTCCACTACCGCCGTCCCGTCCGGCAAAAGCCCGTACTCCGCCTCAATGTGCTGCCCGTTGGGGCCTGTACACGTTACGGAAACCCGCTCGCCGCCGCAGGCGGTGAGAAATGCGTCCACGCTGCCCTCACCCCCGTCCGCGACGGGGAGGGAGATAATTTCTGTCTCCGGAAAGATTTCGCGAATCGCGGCGGTCAGCTCGCCGCAGACCTCCCGGGATGTCATGGTCCCCTTAAAGGAATCGGGGGCCAGAATGATTTTTTTCATGGCGCGCCCTCCCAAAACCGGCTTAAAAGTGGATGGTTTATGTTTCACATTGTACCATAGGCCTGCCGTGCTGTCTAAGAAAATTTGCGGGGCGGCGGCACGCCGCATTCGCGCGGTCGGCAATGGCTGTGGCGGCAAAATCAATGTATGACCTGTTTGCCAATCTGTTTGAGCAGGAAAACACTCTTAAAGATCGTGAGAAAATGTTTAATCCCGTGGAGGTCTACAACATGATGGGGCTGGGAACATTGACCGAAGAGTACATTAAAATGTATCAATCAATTTGAATTGCAGCAAATTCGCAATAGGCATGTAAATGCTGGCAACAACACCAAAAATATAATTGATTCTGCGCCCATCTCACCTGAGATGGGCGCTTTTCTCCTATATCCTCTGGCGGGAATGCCCACGCGGCGCAGTTTTTCCCCGGTGACCGGATCCACA
The DNA here is from genome assembly GCA_002455655.1 of Oscillibacter sp. UBA6647. GTDB lineage: Bacteria > Bacillota > Clostridia > Oscillospirales > Oscillospiraceae > Oscillibacter. Next base: position 11,617 of record DKLF01000032.1, read on the forward strand.
CAGAGAAGATCACCTACCGGCAAGGAATAATAGACAATCTCCGCGCCAGCTTGCTGAACCGGATATACTTGCCTATGGCTGTTTATGACATACCTTGGTGCGCATATTCTAAAAACTCAAGAGGTATTTTCTGCTTGCCTCAACGGGTGCGCCAAATGTGCTATACTATACCCGTAGAAAATTTGCGGAAACGGACAGGGAGGATGCTGGAATGTGCGGGAGATATCAGTTCACGGCGGAGCAGAGCGGGGAGCTTCAGGAAATCGTTCAGGAGGTCCAGCGCCGCTGCGAAGGGGGCGCATGGACGCTGGGTGAAATTTGGCCTTCGATGAAGGCTCCGGTTTTGGTGGAGCGGGAAGGCATGATTGAAGCAGATCTCATGCGCTGGGGCTTTCAGACCCAGCAGTCTCTGATGATCAACGCTCGGTCGGAAAGCGCGGAGGAAAAGCCATTGTTTCGGGACAGCGTTCGAACGCGCCGCTGCGTTGTCCCTGCCAGCGGCTTTTATGAGTGGAGCGCGGATAAGCGAAAGTACCTGTTCCGCTTGCCGGACGCGCAGCCACTCTATATGGCGGGTATCTACGATCAGCGGCAGGACGAGCGCTGCTACTGTATTTTGACAACGGAGGCAAACGAGTCTGTGTGCGGGATTCATTCACGGATGCCGGTGGTGCTGCGGAGGGAGGAAATTAGAGGGTGGCTTATAGAACCGTCGACCTTCCGGAGAATGCTTAAAAAGATACCGCCGCAGCTCTTGGCCACGGCGGAAGATAATCAAACATCGCTTTGGTAAGAGTGTGCCCTCGGGAATACAATCATAGCCTCCTTCACCACAATGGAGACAATAACCTGCAATCTCGGATGATATTATCAGAGTGTCAAAGATAAGCCAGCCTTTTTTAGTCCCTTGCTATTTTTACATTAACGCCATTGACTTCGACACCATCGTCAGCTGGAATAAGGATGTATTTTTTACCGTCAATCATTTTTGTTTCCACCATATAGCTATATTCCGGATCGACAGAGATTTTGACCTGCGGTGTGACGAGTTCAAATTTACTGCTGTCAATAATGTTGCGCGGGTTGAGCACGGCTTCGTCGCCGAATTCTTCTCCGCACCTTTCTTGAAATACCTGAATCTGCTCTTCCGGGACGCCGTTGCTTTGCAAAATTTGCCCAACCTCACGGGATGTAATATCAAGGGAATCCGGGTCTTTACGTTCCTTGTGCTGCTCAATGCGCTCACGAATCTGCTCGTGCACAGCCTGAATCACATCATAGCTGCAACCGTCCGCCAGAGAGTCAGCAAGCACACTCTGGAATGTTTCTTTTTGCTCGTCAGCAGACATGGGAGCTGTCGTATGGAAAACAGCGTCGATAAATTCGTGGTGAATCTGTGCTGTGTTTTTGGAATAGAAAAGCGCATTATAAATATTTGCCGCACGGGCATCAAAGGTCGGAAACATAAAACCAAGTTCCGGCGGTGCGACTATTTGCTTTGTCGCATAGCCATGGAACTCATTTTCGCCGGAAAAGTATCCGAGTTCCGGTTTGCCATCTCTGACAGGACAGGCGGCACAGATGATGTATTTGAAAACGGTGTCGGAAGCATCAACCTGAATCTCGTCGTCTTTTCCGCGATGCGGCACGTCATAGGCATCGCTGGCAAGGAGAATCAGATAATTGCAGTCCTCCATATCCAGCGACTGTATTACTTTTTGATAGAATTGTTCTCTGGCTGCGGCATCTTTGAGCTCTGAGTTCGTCAGGCTTGTAAGCAAACGGTGTTCATCGCTGTCGTGCACCTGCTGGGTAGAAAAAACAATATCGACCAGGTTTTTTCCAAGACTCCCGGATAGAGCCTTCTTTAGAAAGATCATATACTTTTCTATTTCCAGTTGAGGCATAATTCCAAGAGATTCTTCCAGATATGAAATGATGGCTTTATTGCTATTGACGTAGCAGCCATAAATTTTGCTGATGTTGCTTTTATTGGGAGTCATACGGCGGCGGATTTCATTTAACTCTTTTTGATTCATAATGAGACCTCACAGTTTTCATAATAAACCATCGGCATGGCAATGGGAAGTAAATTATATCACGTTTGAGATTGGAGTTCTATACCCTTGATAGACATATTGATATCGCAAGGACATCATAATATATTTACCATCTAAGGTAAAAATCCCCGATTTAAAAAATCGCACAGTCATTTCGGCCTTGTGCAAAACAGTGATCATTACAAGCTCAACAGGCGGCCTCCGAGAAGATGTTTCCGGAGACCGCCTTAATTGTGCGCTGACACGGAATATTCGATTTACAAGAGAAAAGAAAAATGCCGGCGCGTAAGCTGCTGCGCTCTGCGGGATGAGAGCGGCCCCACACGGACTTGACGGGGAGGCTGCATCGGTGTGCAGTCCTATGCGCCATCACTATGGGGGCATCTTGTTTTTTCTTAAATACGAAATCGAGACAAAGGCACAAATTTTTGTACCTTTGTCTCAGTTTTATTTCTGGAGGTGACACCCGGATTTGAACCGGGGATGAGGGTTTTGCAGACCCTTGCCTTACCACTTGGCTATGTCACCATGATATTTTATAGTATATACGAAATGCCGGAAAAAGTCCAGCAAAATTTAAAGGTAGCTGGAAAACTGAATGCCCACACAAGGGTGTGGGCATTCAGTTTTGGAGCGGGCAACGAGGCTCGAACTCGCTACCTCCACCTTGGCAAGGTGGCGCTCTACCAGATGAGCTATGCCCGCGAAGCAAGAGTTATTCTAGCAAAGAACACCCTGCCTGTCAACTCTTTTTTACGGAATTTGCGAAATTCCATCAGATTGCGCGGAGACATCCTCCGAAGCCAGATTAAATTCGATCATTTCCACGGGCCCCTCCACAGGGTAATAGGAGATGCCCCACTCGGGCGTTTGAGTCAGCTCCCGCTCCACGCGGAGTGTTTCCACAGTCTGATTGACCGCGTCGCGGTCCTCTGTCCGCCAATAGCCCACGCGGACCGTCAGCTCCGTTTTTTCATCGTCCAGGGCCGCCGCCAAAAGACTTTGCAGTGCGGCCGCGCTGGTGGCATTGACGATGGAGGCAATCTGCTCCGCCGTGCGGCGGTAGCCAAGCTGAACGGACAGCTCGTAATATCCCCGCTGGGCAGTGGAGGAAGAGGTGATATACTCCAGCGCATAGCTGCCAAGGGCCGTCTCCTGCTGTACCTCGGCGGCGGCCTTTTCCAGCGCGTCGGCAACGCTCACGCTATCGTCATAGCTGTAAAACCGGATGACCGCCTGATCCGTGTGCCTTCCGATGAGAAGCATCAGGTCATTGACGATGTCCTGATAGTTTTCCGCACGCAAGGTGCCAGTGGCCTCGCTCTCCCAAAACTTGTTGGAATGGGGCTCCGCCGTGCTGTATTCCCGATCCAGAAGAGAGGCGCAGCCGGTGAGCAAAAAGCACAGCGCCAGCAAAAAGCACAGCCTTTTTTTCATCCGTCCGCACCTCCCTTCTCGTTTGGTTTTATGCCGGATACCGGCATTTTTCGTAAGCTTGCAAAGGCGGTTTTCGGGCCGGCTTAATAGCCCAGATCCTCGTCGATGAGAATGACTTCGGTTTCCATGCCGTTGATGGGCCGCCACAGCACCGCAAGGCCCCGGCAGATGCGTTCGGGGCTTTTGCAGTCGTAGCATTTGTCGCCCTTGACGGCGCAGGGGGTTTTCCGATCCAGGCGCTGGGCGTTTTTCGGCGCGGCGATGTTCCTTGCGCGCCACAGGGCCTCGTCGTAAGTAGCCGCCAGCTTATTGCGGCCTGCCACCAGATAGAGCTTTTCGTGACCGTAAAGCATGGAGGCCACCCGGTTTCCGTTGCCGTCGATGTTGATAAGGTTTCCGTCCTCGTCCAGACCGTTGACAGAGGAGAGGTATACCTGCGCCGTTGCTGCCTCCCCCGTGGAGACGGGGGTTTCCTTCCAATGCCAGTGCACGCTGTTGTGAGACGCCAGCCGTTCGTACACGCCCATGTCCCGCAGGGTGATGGAGCCGCCAAAGCCCACCGTTTTCCCGTCGATGGCCCCGTCGAGATAGTCCGCCGCTTCGGCTCCCGTCTCAAACAGACGCACGGAAAAGCCCCGTTCCTCCAGATTTTTTGCTGCTTTCTTCAGATCCGCCATATTATAGATCCTCCTTCTTGTATTCCCCGAAACCCTCGCCCAGCACGTCGTAGGCGTTGCAGACAATCATAAATGCGCAGGGATCCGCCTCGTGGACAATGCGCTTCATCTCCACAATTTCCCGCTGCTTAAAGGCCACCAGCAAAACCTGCTTTTCATTTCCGGTAAAAGCGCCCGAAGCGGTGAGCAGCGTCACGCCCCGATCCCTCGCCAAAATGGCGTCGGCAGTTTTGCGCCAGCTATCAGAGATGATATAGGCCACCTTGGATTCATCCAGACCGTAGAGAATTTTGTCAATGACCACGGTGGAGACAAACAGCGCCACCAGCCCGTACAGCGCGGCGTTGATGCTGCCAAACACCGCTGCCACCAACGCCAGCACCACGAAGTCGGGAATCAGCACCAGCCTGCCCATGGGGAGCCATGGGAACTTCAGTCCCAAAAGCCGGGCAATCACGTCTGTGCCGCCGGTGGTGGCGCCCTGGGTGAAAACCATCCCCATCCCCACGCCCATCAGGGCCCCGCCCATAAGGCAGGCCAGCATGGTGTCCATAGGCTGGAATTTGTATAGCAAATTGATCCCGTCGATGGCAAGAGAGCTGACCACCATCGAAAACAGGGAGGAGACCAAAAGATGCCGCCCGATGAGCTTCCAACCAAGGAAAAACAGCGGAATATTCAGTATCGCCGTTACAATGCCCACAGAGGCCCATGGCAGCAGGACGTTGATGACCTGTGCAAGCCCCGTCAGGCCACCCACGCCAATTTGATTGGGCACGAAAAACCAATCGAAGGACAGAGCAAAAATCACACAGCCCAGCGCCATAATCCCATAGCTTTTTAATGTTTTCTTGACAATATGAACCGTCTCCCCTCATCCGCGCCTTCTGCCGGGCCTTAAAAGCCCGGCGCATTGAGCATCAGTCCAGCAGTCCCAACTGCTTTTCCTCGCAGTCCTCCCCCCGAAGCAGCGATCCGGCGGCGGGCACCGCCCGCACGCGATAGCGGCTGTGATTCACGACGGGACTCTCTTCCAGTAAAACGGCCCGCTCCAAATGGTACTTGGGCTTCATGGTCATCACCGCCACGCCCTGTGTGGAGCGGGTGGTTTTGGGAGAGAGCAGCGCGGTGTTGAAGATCAAAACCCGTGGTTCGCTGGAATAAACCGCCAGTTCCTCCTCCCGGTCCAGCCGCAGAATGGAGGACAGGGGCGACTTGTCGGAATAGGCTCCCGTCAGCTTTCGCCGGTTGGAGGTGGTCTGATACGCCGAAAGATTTACCCGGGCCGCCTTGCCGTTTTCAAAAAAGAACAGCAGCGCGCCCGCATAGTCTCCGGGCAGACAGGCAAAGACCGGGCTTTCCTCTCCGTCCATCCCAAGCTTCGAGGGAAGGTAATCCCCCAGAACGCTGGCCTTGGCGTCTTCAAAGTCGCAGATGCGGCACTTGTAGACCTGACATTTGTCGGTGAAGAACATTATCTCCGAGGCGTTGGAGGTTTCAAATGACTGGCGCAGTGCGTCCCCGTCCTTGAACTTCTGTTCGCTGTTCATCCGCAGGGAGGCGGGGATAATCTTTTTAAAGTACCCCTCCCGGGAGAGGAACACGCTCACCGGGTAATCCTCCACCTGCTCCTCCTCGTGGAAGTCCTCCACCTCATGGCCGTAAATAATCGCGGTGCGGCGGGGTTGGCCGTACTTCTTTGCCACATCCTCCAGCTCGTCGATAATTACTTTCTTGATGCGCCGGGGGCTTTCCAGCAGGTCCTCCAAGTCCGTAATTTCGTCCTGCAAGGCGTCGGTTTCCTGCACCCGCTTTAGAATATACTCCTTGTTGATGTTCCGCAGACGGATTTCCGCCACATATTCCGCCTGAATTTGGTCAATGCCGAAGCCGATCATCAGGTTGGGGATAACCTCGGACTCCTCCGACGTCTCCCGGATGATTTTGATGGCCTTGTCAATGTCCAGCAGAATCCGGCGCAGACCCTTGAGCAGGTGCAGCTTCTCCTTTTTCTTGCCCAGAACAAAAAACACTCTCCGGCGGACGGACTCCCGCCGCCAGGCGCACCACTCCTCCAGCAGCGTCCGCACGCCCAAAACCTTTGGCATCCCGGCGATCAGCACGTTGAAGTTGCAACTGCACGTATCCTGCAAGGAGGTCATTTTAAAGAGCCGGGACATCAGCCGGTCCGGGTCCGTGCCCCGCTTGAGGTCGATGGTAAGCTTCAGGCCGGTGCGGTCCGTCTCATCCCGCATGTCGGCAATTTCCTTGATTTTTCCGGCCTTAATCAGCTCTGCCACCTTGTCGAGAATTGCCTCGATGCTGGTGGAGTAGGGAATTTCGTAAATTTCAATCAGATTCTGGTCCTTAACATAGCGCCACTTGGCCCGGACCTTCACGCCGCCCCGTCCGGTGCGGTAAATTTCCTCCAGCGCGGCCGGCTCGCAGATCAGCTCGCCGCCGGTGGGAAAATCCGGAGCCAGAAGGGTGTCCGTCAGGGTGCAGTCCGGGTTTTTAAGATAGGCGGCGGTGGTGTCGCACACCTCTTTTAAATTGAACCCGCAGAACTGGGACGCCATGCCCACGGCAATACCGCTGTTGGCGGAAACCAGAATGTTGGGAAAGCTGGTGGGCAGGAGCGCAGGTTCCTTCATCGTGTTGTCGTAGTTGTCGATAAAGTCCACCGCGTCGCTGTCAATGTCCCGGAAGATTTCCGAGCAGATGGCCGACAGCTTTGCTTCGGTGTACCGGCTGGCGGCATAGGCCATGTCCCGGGAATAGACCTTGCCGAAGTTGCCCTTGGAGTCCACAAAAGGGGTCAGCAGTGCGCCGTAGCCCGCGCTGAGACGCACCATTGTCTCATAGATAGGCCCGTCCCCGTGGGGGTTGAGGCGCATGGTCTGGCCCACGATGTTGGCGGACTTGGTCCGCCCGCCGGTCAAAAGCCCCATTTTGTACATGGTGTATAGGAGCTTCCGGTGGGAGGGCTTGAACCCGTCAATCTCCGGGATGGCCCGGGAGACAATGACGCTCATGGCATAGGGCATGTAATTGACTTCCAGCGTATCCACGATGGGCTGGTCCTCCACCGCGGCATGCAGGCCAAGGACGTTGGGGTTTACTTCCCGGGAGATTTCGTCTTCCGGTTTTTTCTTCTTTGGCATTCGTATCAATCCTCATTTGCGGCGGCCGCCGCCTGCTTTCTTGTGGTATGGTGGGGCGTGGGCGCAAAAACTGGCAAGCCCATCAGGAAATGTCCGCCACTTCCAGATATTTAAAGCCGTTTTCCGCAATGTGGTCCTTCCGGCCCTGAAGGTTGTCCCCCAGCAGTAAATCGAAGACCCGGGCGGTCTCGTCAAGGTCGGAGGGCTGCACCCGAATGAGCCGCCGGGTTTCAGGGTTCATGGTGGTAAGCCACATCATCTCCGGCTCGTTCTCACCCAGACCCTTGGACCGGTCCACCTTCATTTTCTTCCCGGCCAAATCCCGAACGATATCGTTTTTCTCCCTGTCGGAATAGGCGAACCAGGTCTTTTCCCCACTGTGGATTTCAAACAGGGGGGTTTCCGCGATATAGACGTACCCCTCGCGAATCAGGGTGGGGGTGAGACGGTAGAGCATGGTAAGAATCAGCGTGCGGATCTGGAATCCGTCCACGTCACCATCGGTGCAGATGACCACCTTGTTCCACCGGAGGTTCCCCAGATCAAACTCCGCCAAATCCTTTACGTGCTTATCCTTGACCTCAATCCCGCAGCCCAGCACCTTCATCAGGTCGGTAATAATTTCACTTTTGAAAATCCGGGCGTAGTCTGCCTTCAGGCAGTTTAGAATCTTGCCCCGGACGGGCATGATGCCCTGATACTCCGCGTCCCGGCCCATTTTCACGCTGCCGAGGGCGGAGTCGCCCTCCACGATGTAAATTTCCCGGCGGGCCACGTCCCTTGAGCGGCAGTCCACGAATTTTTCCACCCGGTTGGCGATATCAATGCTGCCGGAAAGCTTCTTTTTAATGTTCAGCCGGGCCTTTTCCGCGCTCTCCCGGCTGCGCTTGTTGATGAGCACCTGTTCGGCGATTTTCTCCGCGTCAAAGGGGTTTTCGATGAAGTAAATCTCCAGATTGCTGCGCAGAAACTCCGTCATGGCCTCCTGCACAAACTTGTTGGTGATGGCCTTTTTCGTCTGGTTTTCATAGCTGGTGGCGGTGGAAAAGTTGTTGGACACCAGCACCAGGCAGTCTTCAATGTCCGCCCAGGTAATTTTGCTCTCGTTTTTCTGGTACTTGCTGTTTTGTTTTAAATACTGGTCCAGCGCGGAGACAAAGGCGGACTTGGCCGCCTTTTCCGGGCTGCCGCCATGCTCCAGCCAACTGGAGTTATGATAGTGCTCGGTGACGGTCACCTTGTTTGAAAAGCAGCAAGCCGCGCTGAGCTTCACCTTGTATTCAGGCTTGTCCGCCCGGTCTCGGCCCCGGCGCTCCGTCTCCCAGAAAACGGGGGCGGTGAGGCTTCCCTCCCCCGCCAGCTCCGTCACATAGTCCACAATGCCGTTTTGATAGACGAAATCCTCCGTCTCAAACTTTCCCGTCTCCGTCTCGCGGCGGAAGCGGAAGGAAACGCCCGCGTTTACCACGGCCTGACGCTTCATCACGTCGGTGAAGTATTCCGCCGGGATGGCGGTGTCCGTAAACACGTCCAAATCCGGCAGCCACCGGATAGTGGTGCCGGTTTTCTTGCCCCGGTCGGCAGGCTCCTCATGCAGGCCGCCAACATTCTCACCCTGCTCGAAGTGCAGGGTGTATTTCTTCCCGTCCCGCCGGACGGTTACATCCATATATTTGGAGGCGTATTGAGTGGCACAAGAGCCAAGACCGTTCAGCCCCAAGGAGTATTCATAGTTATCGCCGGTGTTGTTGTCGTATTTTCCGCCGGCGTACAGCTCGCAGAATACCAGCTCCCAGTTCCAGCGGCTCTCCTTCTCGTTCCAGTCCACCGGGCAGCCCCGGCCCTGGTCCTCCACCTCAATGGAGCCGTCCTTGTACGACGTGACGGTGATGAGACTGCCGTGCCCCTCCCGGGCCTCGTCGATGGCGTTGGATAAAATCTCAAATACCGCGTGTTCGCAGCCCTCCAGCCCATCGGAGCCGAAGATCACGCCGGGGCGCTTGCGCACCCGGTCCGCGCCCTTCAAAGAGGAGATGCTTTCGTTGCCATAGTCCTTTTTTGACGCCATTGCCTGTTTCCTTTCCGTTTTGTCCTCTGATTCGGAATTATCGTACCATACGCTGTTAAAAAATACAAGACTGGGGTAAATGCGGAAACTATCCATCCTAAATTGCGTATTATGGCGGAAATGTTCCGGAGCCGAATTTTTCATAATCCGTTTGTCACCCCGGGAATTGACCTGCATTTCTGGGTTTTACACATTTTCCACCGGGTTTTCCACACTGTTATGTAAACGTCAAAAGCCGCCGGAAAATACGCGTCAAATTCCCACCATCCAAACAGGGAAAAAGAGCCGCCGCACTCCGCTGCGCCGACTCTTTTCTTTTGCGTATTTTCTTGGAGTGCAGGGGCTTTTGCGGCTTACTTCAAAAGCATCAGTATCACGCCGTAAATGGCGGAGGCCAGCGTGCCGAATACAATGACCGGACCCGCCACCAGAAACATTTTTGCCGCCATACCCGTGACAAACCCCTCGCTGCGAAAGTCGATGGCGGGGGAAACCACGGCGTTTGCAAAGCCGGTGATGGGGACCAGCGTGCCTGCCCCGCCGTATTTCGCCAGCTTGTTATAAAGGTTCAGCCCTGTAAACAGGGCGGAGAGAAACACCAGCGTGCAGGAGGTTGCGGTGCCCGCGTCCTCCTTGTCGAGACCGGCCGCAGCCCAGCCGTTTAGAATCAGCTGGCCCACAACGCAGATCAGTCCGCCGATAACAAAGGCCAGAACCGTGTTTTTTACGATGGGGGATTTTTTCGATTCTTGCTTAACAAGCTGCGCATATTCCTTGGGAGTGATATCCATAATCCGCCTCCGATATTGTTTTCGGTAGGGTTTCCCTGAAAGGAAAAATTATGCGTGCTTTTAAAAGCAAGAAAGCTTCCAGATAAAAAATACGGTTGCGCGCCCGGACTCCGGGCGCGCAGCCGCGCAAAGAGAGTCGTTATTTCCGCAGAAGGGGCAACGTGAGAATAAATCGGGTGGACGCTTCGTCCGACTCGGCCCGTAAGGTTCCCTTGTGCTCCGCGGCAATGCTTTGAGCGATGGAAAGGCCAAGACCGAAGCCGGATTGTTCTCCCCGGGAGGCATCCGCCCGGTAAAACCGCTCAAACAGGCGACGAAGCTGCTCCGGCGGGATGGGAGGCCCCTGATTTGCAACCTGAAGCCTTGCCTGCCGGTCCGTTTTTTGAAGCGCAAGGGAGATGCTTGTCCCCTCCGCGCCGTATTTAATGGCATTGTCCAGCAAAACGGAAATGGCCTGCTTCAGCCGGTCCGCATCGCCGGTGACAAGCACGTCCGGGTCAATGCCCTCACAGTCCAGCGATTTTCCCGCGTCAAAGGCCACCGGCTCGAAAAGAAGGGCGCAGTCCGTGGCCGCGTCAGAGAGGGAAACCTCGGAAAACACGCCCGTGCGAGTCAGACTGTCAGCCCGGGCCAGCGTCAGCATCTCCTCCACGAGAGAGCGCATCTGTCGTGCCTCGGAAAGAATGTTGTCCGCCCAGCGGGCGGGGCGCTCCTCCAAAGAAACGCCGTCCAGAAGCTCCGCGTTGGAGAGAATCACCGTCAGGGGCGTTTTCAGCTCGTGAGACGCGTCGGACAAAAACTGGCGCTGCTGATTCCATGCCCGCCCTACCGGGCGGGTAACCAGCCGGGCCAGCAGCACGGAAATTCCCAGCAGTATCAACAGGGCTGCCGCCCCGATTTGCAGCGTGGAGCGGATCATGGATTGCAGAGACGCGGTTTCCATGGAGACGTCCACAAAAGCGATGCGCTGAAAAAACCCGCTGTTTACCCGCAGGTAACGGAGGTTGTAGGCCGGGATATTTCCCGTCTCCCGCTCCTGTTCCATGCAGCTTTGCAGAATCTCCCGCAGGGTGTCCGTGTTTTCAAGGTCGGAATAGGTTCCGCCGGTGACGTAAACGGTATTTCCCCAGACCTCCACGGTGAAATAGGGGAGCTGCACCTGATCCCCACCAATCATGATCCCGGTCTGTCCCCGGTCCACGCGGGAATCGCGGACGACAACCCGGCGTAAAAGCTCCTGCGTACTGTCGCGGATGTTCTCTCTTGCGGCGGTGTACATAAAAAAGAACGCGCCGCCCAAAACCGCCGTCACCAGCAGCATGCAAACCGCCACCACCTGAAGCCTGAGCCTTCGGATCATGGCGTCTCCTCCTCCGGAACCAGACTGTATCCCGCCATGCGCAGGGTGATGATTTTTGCGGTGGAGCGCAGGTGTTGAAGCTTTCGGCGGAGAAAGGAGATATAGACCTCCACATTGTTGTCCTCCGCGTCGGACTCGTAGCCCCAGACCTTCAGCAGCAGCTTTTCCTTGGTCAGCACTAAACCTTGATTCAACATCAGCATTTCCAGCATGTCAAATTCCTTTCGGCTCAGCCGCACGGACCGCTCCGCGCAGGAGAGGGTGAAGGTGGACTGCTCCAGCTTCAAATCGCCGCAGGTTAGGGTGGCGGTGTCCCGCAGCTCGGGGGTCCGGCGGGTCAGCGCCCGGATGGCGGCCAACAGTTCCTTTGGCTCAAAGGGCTTTGTGAGGTAATAATCCGCGCCGCCGTCCAGCCCCCGCACCCGGTCATCCAGCTCCGAGCGGGCGGTGAGCATCAGCACGGGGGTGGCGCTCCCCTCTGCCCGCAGGCGGCGAAGCACTTCAAACCCATTGAGCTTTGGCAGCATCACATCCAGCAAAATCACGTCGTAAATAGAGGTGAGGGCGTTGTCAAGCCCGCTCTCCCCGTCGTGGCTTACGTCGGCGGTATAGCCGTTCAGCTCCAGCAAGTCCCGCAGCGTCGCGGCAAGGCGCACCTCATCCTCCACAATCAACACGCGCATGGAAAAGCGCCCCCTTTACAGAAATTCAAAAGACGGACGGGAAACTGTTCCCTTCCCTCAACTGCCGGATTTGCAAAAAGCGGCGCTCAGTCCCCGGAAGAAGAGGCTGCGTCCAGTCCGCTCCCTGCCACCGCCACCAGTGCGTCCAGCTTGTCTTCTCCGATGCGGTAAATGGTAGAGTCGTCGTTCACCCGGACGTATCGACCGTCGCCGCCCAGCACCGGATTGCCTATGAGCAATGTCAGAGCTTGTGCGGTGTTGCCGCCGCCGGTGTAGTTCACCGTGACGGTGGCGGCGGGTTCGTCAAAGCCGCACAGGGCCGCCGCTCCGTCAGAGGGACGGTAGTCCACGCAGGCGTCCAGACGCAGCGTTGAAAGCTGTTCCAGCACGCGTTGTACCTGCTCGTCGGCGGTCACGTCGACACCGTCACACAGCCACGTGACGCTGCCTCCGCTTTCAGGAGAGGACCCGTCTCCGCCTTCATCGGGCTGAGCCTGCGCGCGGAAGGCGGATAGCTCGGTCGTCACGGCCCCGGCCAGAGTGACGGACCCCAGCTTGTCCTCCGTCAGGGCCGGAAGTTCGGGGAGAAGAAGCATGTCGTAAATCCCCACGGACATCTCCTTGACCAGTTCGTCGGAGATAATGAAAATGGGAGTTTCCGACTCATTCATCAGCATATAGTAGCTGTTTCCGTCAGAAGTGGCGTTGCCCAAAGCCAGCGTGGTAAGCTGCCCGTTGGCCGCGGTGGCGCTCAGTGTCCGGGTGGGCTCCGAAAGGCCATAATCCTCCGGCGTGCCCTTGTCCGTAATGGTCTGCTGGGGCTTCAGGGTGGAGAGGGTGTTCATCATTTGGCTGAGATAATCCTGATTCAGCGGAAAGTCCGGGTCGTCGGTCCAGTACCACTCCCCGTCTTTATTCAGGGCGAAGGACAGCGTAGCGTTGCCGTTGTGGTAGGAAATTGCCTTATAAGCCGCGCCGTCGCTCATTATGCCGGAGGAGGAGCCTGAAGACCCGGCCCCTTCCTGACTGCGGCGGTTTTTCGCGGATTGTATCGCCAGCACCGCCGCCGTCACTACCGCCGCGGCAAGGAGCAGAAGCAGAAGCGTCCGCCTGTGTCTTGTGTTCATGGGGAACCCCTTTCTTTTCGGAGCTTGCGCCGCCAAAACGGCGGACAAAGCATATAAATGCATCTATTATAAAGCTTTGCGGCCGTCAGGTCAATCTGCACCGCGCTGACTGTCTTTTTATCAGAAACAGAATAGTAAAAATTTCTTAAGAAAAGCTGAATTTTTTATAATACAGCGATAAAAAGTCTCTTCCGTGCCCCGGAAAAAATGCTGAAAAAGCGCGGCTAAGCGAATGCCGAAAAAGGTGCACAAGTTCCGTCAGGTTTTTAACGGATTTTAACCACATTGTCAGACTTTTCACTTGCAGTTATTTGCCCTCTCCTGTATAATCTAGGGCACATGAGGAAAGATCGAAACGAACAACGAACATTTGGAGGAAAAGAACAGTGCGTGGCATTCACAGCGCCGTAGATGATATCCGGCGGAACGTGTTTACCGAGGTGGCAAAGATTGCCTATGAGGGCGGGGACTATTCCCGCGTTGACATGATTCCTTATAGGATTGTCCCCGGAGAGGATTCTCAGTATCGCAGCAACGTCTTTTTGGCCCGGGCCATTGTACAGGAGCGCGTCCGGCTGGCCTGCGGACTGCCGCTTCAGCCCGTGGATGTGCGGGCTCCCGCCAGCGCGGGCATCGAGGAGGCCGCATCGGCGGATGACAAATTTTTTGAAGAACCGCTGGTAAACGTAATTTCATTTGCCTGCAACGCGTGTCCCACCAAGCGGATTCGGGTGACTGACAGTTGTCAGGGCTGTATGTCTCATCCCTGTCAGGCGGTTTGCCCCAGGGACGCGATTTATTTTGACGAGATGAAGCACTCCCACATTGACCAGAGCAAGTGCATCAAGTGCGGCCGCTGCGTCAACCAGTGTCCCTACCACGCCATCAGCAATCTGGAACGGCCTTGCGCCGCCGCCTGCGGGATGGACGCAATTGAATCCGACGAGCGGGGCCGGGCCAAAATCAACTATGACAAGTGCGTCTCCTGTGGCATGTGTCTGGTAAACTGCCCCTTTGCCGCCATCGCGGACAAGAGCCAGATTTTTCAGATTATTCATGCCATGAAGCGCCATGACGGGGTGATTGCCTGCGTTGCCCCCGCCTTTGTCAACCAGTTTGGAAAGGGCGCTTCTCCGGCAAAGCTGAAGGCTGCCATGCGCCGCTGCGGCTTTGCCGACGTGGTGGAGGTGGCCGTGGGTGCGGATTTGTGCACCATTGAGGAAGCGGAGGACTTTCTGGAGAAGGTTCCGGCGGAGCAGCCCTTTATGGGCACCTCCTGCTGCCCCGCGTGGAGCATGATGGCAAAAAAGCTTTTTCCGGATTTCAAGGATTATATTTCCATGGCCCTCACCCCCATGGTGATTACCGCCCGGATGGTGAAAAAGGAACATCCCGGCGCGCGCATCTGCTTTATCGGCCCCTGCGCCGCGAAAAAGCTGGAGGCCAACCGCAAATCCGTCCGGTCCGACGTGGACTATGTGCTGACCTTTGAAGAGCTTCAGGGCATGTTTGACGCCAAGGAAATTGATTTTTCCCAGCTCCCCGAGGACCCGGCGGACGATTTCACCGTGGCGACCGGCGCGGGCCGGGGCTTCGCGGTGGGCGGCGGCGTGGCCGCCGCGGTGGTGGAGGCCGTGAAGCGCATCGACCCGGAGCGGGAGATGTTGATTGACTATGGCGACGGACTGCGGGAGTGCCGCAAGATGCTTACCCTTGCAAAGGCCGGAAAACGGGACGGTTATCTGCTGGAGGGCATGGCCTGTCCCGGCGGCTGCGTCGCCGGCGCGGGCACCATCGCCCCGGTGCGGGAAACCGCCGTGGCGGTCCAGAAATATAAGGATGGCGCGGCCATTCAGAACGCGCTGGACAGCCCCCTGAAGGAGCGGTTGGGAGATACAAAGGAATAAATACCGGGCGGCCGCCGAAAAGTTTGCAAACTTTTCGGCGGCCTGCAACTTTTTCTGCGCCGGCACGTCTTTACAATAGAGCCTGTTTGGCGCGGTTTCCAAAGATTGCATGGAGGAAAGAGCCCGCCCGGGATTTACTTTCTTTTTAAGGCATGGTATTCTGAAAGCGTTATAAATAAAAGAGTTGACAACAACCAAAAAGACTATGGAGGCATGAACGTCGATATGAAAAACTACCTGCGCCGCATTTTTTCCAGCGTTCTGGCAGCATCTTTGCTGTGTGCGCTGATGGTTCCCGCCGCGGCATCTGCCGCGCTGGGTGAGGACCTGCTTCAAAAAGACGTCCCGGTGCACCGGGATACGCAGTTGTCCACCAACGTGTTCTGGAGCACCGCCTACAACGATATGCGGGTGGAAAACCTGATTACATACAAGCCCGGCTCCTCCGTAACGCCCATGGTGACCTACGGCAGCGTGCTCACTTCCTGCAACACCGTCTCCTCCGCCGCACAGGCGCTGGAGAGCCAGGGTTATCGCGTGGTGGCGGGGATGAACGGCGACTTTTACAATGTGAACAACGGCCTTCCCATCGGCATGGTGGCGGCGCAGGGGGAGCTGAAAAGCTCCGACGGCGGCTATTGGGCCATCGGTTTCCGGCAGGACGGCACCGCCGTGCTGGGCAAGCCCGCCGTGAAGGTCAGTGCCGACCTTGGCTATGAGCTGCTGGACAACGGTGATTTTCCCACGCGGGTGGTGCGCCAGCTTGCCGCGGTCAACAAGGCCCGGGTTTCCGGGGGCGGAATCTACCTCTATACATATGAATTCAACTCTAAACACACCATCGGCACCACGGAGCCGGGGGTGGATGTGGTGTGCACCATCCAGAGCGGCTCTCTGGCTTTAAGCGGAAGCCCGCTGGTGCTGACGGTGGACAGCGTGCTTGCCGACGCGGCGGGTACCGCCGTTCCGCAGGGGAAGGTGGTTTTATCCGTCAACAATCAGGCGGATGCCTATGCCCTGAACGCCATGAAAAATATTCCCGTCGGCGCAACGATCACCATTACCGCCGCCCCGGCCACGGGTGACTGGCTGGACGTGCAGTACGCCGTGGGCGCGCTGTATGCGCTGGTGCAAAACGGCGGTGTGGTATCCGGCCTTCCCACCGACGTAAACCCCCGCACCGCCGTGGGCCAGAAGGCCGACGGAACGCTGGTGTTCTATACCATCGACGGACGCAGGTCCGGGTATTCCGTGGGCGCGTCCATGACGCAGGTGGCCCAGCGGTTGATCGAGCTGGGCTGCGTCACCGCCCTGTGTCTGGACGGCGGCGGGTCCACCACCTTCACTGCAACCCAGCCGGACGCTGTGAACGCGAAAACCGTCAATCGCCCTTCCGGCGGCAGCGAGCGGGCAGTGAGCAATCAGATTTTTCTGGTGGCCCCCAACCAGTCCAGCGGACAACTGAGCCATTTCTACGTTTCTACTGACAACAGCTATGTACTGGCGGGCAGCAAAGTAAACGTGACTGCCGCCGCCGTGGATACCAATTACATTCCCATGAGCGGCAAAAGCTATACCCTCAGCACCAGCGCCGGGGAGATTGAAAACGGCGTTCTTACCACCCCCGCCAGCGGCGGAGAGGTGACCGTCACCGCCACGGGCGGGGGGCAGTCCGGCTCGGCCAAGGTTCACGCCGTCACCACGCCGGACGCCATCTCCGTGAAAAACGGCGCCACCGCCGTCACCACGCTGACGGTGGCCCCCGGCAGCGCAACAACCCTCACCGCCTCCGCTGTTTACCGACATCTGGCCCTGAAGGCCGACCCGGAGGCATTTACCTGGGCCGTCACCGGCGACATCGGCGCGGTGGACAAAACCGGGAAGTTTACCGCCGGTTCTCCCGGCACCGGCACCCTGACGGTTTCTGCCGGGGGAAAAACCGCCACGGTGCAGGTGAATGTCTCCCACATCGCCCTTGCCACGGTGGAGGACTTTGAAACCACCGCACCCGAGCTTTCCTCCTTCAGCTACGGCGCAACCATTTCCCGCGTCACCGACATGAATCTGGTGAAGTACGGCCGGGCTTCCGCCGCCGTGAATTACACCATCGGCGCGGACGGGACCTCCTCTATTCTCTTCGCCGTGCCCTATTCCATCGGCAGCGCCTATACCCAGATGAGCTTCTGGCTGTATGGCGACAAGTCAGGCAACGCGCTGACCGTTTTGACCTCCGACGGGGCCAACACCGTAGAAACCCCGGCGGGCAATGTGGACTTTACCGGCTGGAAGCAGATTACCGTTGCCCTGCCCACAGGGACCGCGACGCTGGCCGGCTTTAAGCTGACGGCGGGAATCAACGCGGACGGAACAGCAACCGCCGCCTCCGGCACACTGTATCTGGATCAGTTGGTGACCTCCTATAACAACGTGGTGGACACCGCGCCCCCGGAGGTAAAGGCCACCCTCTCGGGAACCAGCCTAACCGCAACGATTACCGACGCGGCAGACAAATTCCCGGCCCAGAGCGGCGTGTCCGTGACTATGGACGGCAAAGCCGTGTCCTTTACCTATGACCCTGCGAAGGGGACCCTTTCCGCCGCTCTGCCCGTGAGCGACACCTATGCTCACCGCGTTACCGTCACCGCACGGGACGCTTCCGGCAACATCGGCCGCGCCTCCTGCGACATTGCCGCCACCGGAGGTGAGGTGCAGTTCGGCGATACCGCGGGTTATTGGGCCGGGACCTACGTGGACTGGCTGAAAACCGCCGGGATTACCACAGGCTATGAGGATGGGACCTTCCGCCCCAACCAATCCATCACCCGCCAGCAGTTTGCCGTGATGCTTTACCGCTATCTGGGACTGGACGGAAGCGGATACGAAGCAAACGATCTTCCCTTCGCAGACGCGGGAGACATTGGCGAGTATGCCCGCACCGCAGTGAAAACGCTGTATTCCATGGGGATTCTTACCGGCTCTGAGAAGAATGGGAAGATTTATTTTAACCCCGGTGCAAGTCTTACCCGCGCTCAGGCGGCAACGATGATCGGCCGGACCCAGCAGAAGGGCTATGCCCAGGCGGCCCTCACCTTTAAGGACGCGGCCTCCATTCCCGCCTACGCCGCCTATTACATTCAGACCATGGCGGCCCAGAAGGTCATCAGCGGCTATGAGGACGGCGCGTTCCGCCCCAACACCTCGATCACCCGTGGCCAGATGGCGAAGATTCTCTACAATCTGCTGTAAAGACAGTGTGAAAAATTTTCGTGGCCAACGCAAAGAATCAAAATGTGAGGCCCCGGGGAACTTAATTCCCCGGGGCCTTTCGGTTTGCGTTGTTCTCTGCACGCCCACAAGAGGCGGTTTTAAGGAAAAAAGCGGAAAATTGAAAGAATTTAGTCGGATGGCCTAAATGTTAAAAATTGTCCGGTTGATTTTTCGACGGGATTGGAGTAGACTGACGAGACAATTATTGAAGGGAGGGAGCTTTTTGCGTGCCTATACGGCGGACCAGTGGGTCCTGTTGTTTTTTTTCTACTGTCTGTGTGGCTGGGTTTGGGAGTCGTGCTACGTCTCCGTGCGGCGACGCAGATGGGTTAACCGGGGCTTTCTCCACGGACCGGTGCTGCCCATTTACGGCTCCGGAGCCATCCTGATTTTGCTCTTCACCCTGCCGGTGCGAAACCATTTTGCGTTGCTGTACCTGAGCGGCGCGGTGGCGGCCACGCTGCTGGAATACGTCACCGGCGCGGCCATGGAGCGGCTGTTTAAGGTGCGCTATTGGGACTATTCAGGACAAAGGTTCAATGTGAACGGCTATATCTGCCTTTCCAGCAGCATTGCCTGGGGCTTTTTCTCCATTTTGCTGGTGAAGATGATCCATCCCCCCATCGCGCGGCTGGTGCTGTCCATTCCTGCCGCATTTGCCACGCCGCTGGCGCTGGCGCTGGTAGCGGGCTTTACCGTGGACGCGGTGCGCTCTGTGCAGGCCGCGCTGGATTTGCGCGCCATGCTGGAAAAGCTCACGGAGGAAAACGAGGAGCTGCGCCGCCTTGCCCGAAGGATGGAGATTATCTCTGCCTTCGCGGAGGAGGATTTGCAAAAATTTCGGGACAAAACCCAAGTGGAGCGCATTTTACTGCAAAGCCGGCTGAGAGAAGAGCGGCAAAAGAGGGCCAAGGGCCGGGCGGAACGGAAGCAGCGCCGGGAGGATCGTCTGGCCGAGGCGCTGCGAACACTGTCGGACGCAACCCTGAGCGCGCTGGAGAACGTGGCCGCCGCCGCTGAGGTCTGCCGGGAGCGGCTGATGGGCGAAAATGGCCTGTCTGCCGGGAAACTGGCGGAGCTGGACGAGGCGGTGAAAAAGCTGCGGGCGCGGCAGGAGGCCGTTCGGGCCAGAACCGCGAAAACCTATCGTCAGGCTCTGCGTATCCTGCGGGGCAATCCCTCAGCCGCCGCGCGGCAATACCCCGAGGCCATGGAGAACCTTCGCCGTCTGGAAGGGACCGACAAGGACTGAGGGCGCTCTTTTCCAAACCCACGCTTGCGTTTGTAGCTTGTCGGAATAAGCGAGTGATTTTTATAATAAGAAAAGGCCGGAGCATGTATTCACGCTCCGGCCTTTATGCGTGCTGTAAAATTTTCGATGCCTCGCCATTAAAACTTAAAGCAGCCCGCTGGCCTCATCGTCCGACTCCTGCCGCTCCGAACCGGCAGTGGGATAGAAGCCGCTGGTGCGCTTGGCGATTTCGTAGTATCCCAACTCCGAGCACTGATAGGCGGGCAGGTAAAAAAGCTCTACCGCCACGGCCCACAGCGAAAAAAGAAGGTTCATGACCAAGGTGCTTGCCAGGGACGGCGCAATGTATGCCCCTCCGGTTATCATAGAAAAGGCAGACCGGAAAGAGGTTCGAGAAAACCAGAGGCTAAGGGGAAAAGAGGCCAGAAGCGCCCAGCCTAGATAGCTTAGGTCCAGCATGAAAAGCTGGCCTTTATAGCCCACGGTCTGCTTCTTGCTCAGATCCAGCGCGTCCATGCAGCCCAGCTCCGGATTTTCGCAGAGGTTCAAATAAGCAAACCGATATCGATAGGCGGCCACAATGCCGGGAACTACGAACAAAAGCGCCCAGAGAAAGATGAAAAGCGTCTCCAAAATGGCAAGCCCGATCACCCGTCCCGCGAAAGAAAATCCGTCAAACAGCGTGAGATATCCGGACCGGATACCCCGTCGAATATCCATGCAGTAGAGAATAAAGCCGGCTTGCAGGACAACGCCCAAAAGCGAGGTCAGGATGCTGACAAAGCTCCCAAGCGGGGTTCCATAAGTCACGGGGTTGCCGCTGCTGGCCAGACGGTCCACCATGCTCAGGGCCAGCATCAGCAGAAGATACAGCCCCACAAATCCCTTGGGACTTACCTGTGCGGAGCGAAGCATCTCCTTCATCTCCGCTTTTAATGCAGGCCGGTCAATCTGTTCCGCCATAAAAACTCCTTTCGTGCCGCCGGATACCGGAAGCATACCATTTCTCATAACAACGGTGCAGATGTCACCGCTGCGTGCCTTTTCATCAGTGTAACATGCATGGGAAAGCTTGGCAAGACCCGGTTGGCCCGCCATAAAAAGATATACAAATTTCGTTAAAAAAAGCACAAATTTCTGAGAAAACCAGCACTAACAGTCTGGACAATTATTCATTTTAGGTGTAGAATAATGCGCAGTATGTGGCAGAGCAACCTTTAACGCTCTAACCAGGAGAAAAATGAGGTGAAAACAATGGCACAAGCGTTTTTCGGCGGTGTTCATCCCCATGATATGAAGGCCGCCACCAATGAAAAGGCCATCGAACAACTGGCACCCCCGGCTGAGGTGGTCATCCCCATGTCCATGCACTTCGGCGCTCCGTGTACCCCCCTTGTCAAGGCGGGCGACCATGTGAGAGTCGGACAGAAAATCGGCGAGTTCCGCGGCTTGGGCGCACCGATTCACGCCAGCGTTTCCGGCACGGTAAAGGCCGTGGAGCCCCGACCCTATTCCATGGGGGGCAACATGACGGCCATCGTGATCGAAAACGACATGAAAAACGAGCTGAGCGAAGAAATCAAGGTCCCCGCGGACCCCAGTGCACTCACCGTCGAAGAGATGGTGGAGCTCGTCAAGGACGCCGGCATTGTCGGCATGGGTGGCGCAACCTTCCCTACCCATGTGAAGATCTCCGGCGGAATCGGCAAGGTCGACACCGTGATCATCAACGGCGCGGAGTGCGAGCCCTACATCACAGGCGACCATCGCGCCATGCTGGAGCGCCCCGAGGAAATTATCGGAGGCGCAATTTATCTGGCCAAAATGTTTGGCGTGGACAAGGTCGTCATCGGCGTGGAGGACAACAAGCGCGACGGAATTGACGCCATGAACAGGGTCATTGCCCAGAAGCATGCCCCCGTGGTGGTGGAGTCCCTGCGCTGCCGTTACCCTCAGGGCGGCGAAAAGCAGCTCTGTCAGGCTGTTACCGGCAAGCAGGTCCCTCCGGGAGGACTGCCCTCCGCCATCGGCTGCGCCGTGTTCAATATCAACACCACCTGCGCCATCTACCGGGCCATTACGCAGGGGCTGCCCGTAGTGAGCAAAGTGGTTACTGTCTCCGGCTCCGGTGTGATTGACCCGAAGAATCTGGAGTGCCCCATCGGGACCCCTGTGGCAAACCTGCTGGACGCCTGCGGCGGACTGAAGGACGGTACATATAAGCTGATCGCCGGCGGCCCCATGATGGGCATGGCCCAGTACACCGCGGACATCCCTGTGACCAAGGGCACCGGCGCGGTTCTGGCGTTTTGCGAAAACGAAGAGCAGACCGTGGAGCATCCCCAGTGCATCCGCTGCGGCAAGTGCGTTTCCGTCTGCCCGGTGAAGCTGGAGCCTCTGTTTATGTATCAGTATGCCTCCAAGGGGATGACCGAGGAGCTGAACGCCGCCAACATTATGGACTGCATGGAATGTGGCGCGTGCTCTTACATCTGCCCCGCCCGGATTCATCTGACTCATATGTTTAAAACCGGCAAGCAATTGGTGAAGGATCAAGCGGCCGCCGACAAGGCAGCCGCTGAAAAGGCCGCCGCGTTGGCGGACAAGACAGAGAAGAAGGAGGCGTGAGAGATGACCGACTATAAAAATCTGAAGCTGATCGCCACGTCTTCTCCCCATATCCGCGCCGCAGAAAACACCCGCTCCATTATGCTGGATGTGATTATCGCCATGCTGCCCGCCCTTGCGTACGCTGTGTGGGCGTTTGGCCTTCGGGCGCTGACGGTGACCTGCGCCAGCGTGATTTTCTGCATGGGGTGGGAATGGGCGTACCGCAAGCTGATGAAAAAAAATCAGGCTGTGGGCGATCTTTCCGCAGTGGTCACGGGTATGCTGCTGGCATTCGTCTGCCCCGTGGGCGTGACCTATTTTGCTCTGTTTGTGGGCAGCTTTTTCTCCGTCGTGGTTGCCAAGCAGCTCTTCGGCGGCATCGGCAAGAACTTTGTAAACCCGGCTCTGGTGGGCCGTGCCATGATGGTGGCCTCCTTCGCCGGGAACATGACTACCTGGGCGAAGTTTCAGGCCACCTCTCACCTGTTCGGCTCTAACGCCGACACGGTGACGGCGGCCACCCCCATGGCCTATCTCCATACCAATAATTTGCAGGGACTGCTGGACAGCGGCGTCACCATGACGGACATGTTCCTGGGCCGCATCGGCGGGTCCATCGGCGAAATTTCCGCCCTGATGCTCATTGCCGGCGGCATTTACCTGCTGGCCCGTAAGGTCATCTCCTGGCAGACCCCGGTGAGCTACATTGCCACCGTGGTTGTTCTGACGCTGCTTTTCCCCCGTGGGAACGATGCGATTACGTGGATGCTGTTCAACCTGCTGGGCGGTGGACTGCTGCTGGGCGCGTTTTTCATGGCGACCGATTACGCGACCTCTCCCGTCACCCCCACGGGCCAGTTGATCTATGGCATCGGCTGCGGCCTGATTACCGTGTTTATCCGCTATTTCGGCTCCTATAACGAGGGCGTGTGCTACTCCATTCTGGTGATGAACCTGCTGACCGCCCTCATCGACAAGTATGTGAAGCCTCAGCGCTTCGGCGTCGTCAAATCCGATAAGAAGGAGGCGGCTTCGAAATGAGCGAACAAGTGAAAAGCAAGGAAAAAATCACGATGGACCCCAAGTACATTTTGGTGCTGACGTTCACCCTGACCCTCACCTGCATCATCGTTGCGGGACTGCTGGGCCTTGTCAATCAGGTGACCGAGCCCAATATTACCGCAGCCAACAAGGCCAAGACCGTGGCGGCCATGTCCGCCGTGGTGGCTGATCCCAACAGCACTTTTTCCGACGCGCTGGAGATTACCGACGAAATGACCGCCGCCGCTGCAACCTATAAGACCAAGGTGACTGAGATTTATCAGGTCATCGGGTCCGACGGGGCCGACGCGGGCTATGCCGTGAAGATGGCCGCCAGCGGCTCTCAGGGCACCATCGTGATGATGGTGGGCGTGGACGCGGAGGATAGCGTCACCGGCGTATCCATCGTCTCTCATGCCGAAACCTCCGGTATCGGTAGCAAGATTATGAACAACGATCCGCTGCCGGGCAGCGGCGTGGGCGTTTTGGAGCAGTTTGTCGGCATGAGTCATACGGACGGCGACCTGACGGTTGGCAGCAATGTGGACGCCATCACCGGCGCCACCGTGTCCACCAAGGGCGTCACCGGCGGCGTGAACGGCGCACTTGCCGTGACCGCCGCAATGGACTGAGAAAGGGGGAGTTGAACAATGAACATCGGTAAACAGTTGAAAGAGGGCGTCATTACCAACAACCCCGTGCTGGTGCAGCTTCTGGGTATGTGCTCTACCATGGCCATCACGACCTCAATTGCAAACGGCCTTGGCATGGGCGTATCCGTGCTGCTGATTCTGACCGCCTCCAACGTCGTTATTTCCGCTATCCGGAAAATCGTTCCTAACAAGATTCGTATTGCCATGTACGTGGTGGTTATCGCAGGCTTTGTTACCTGTGTGGATCTGCTGCTACAGGCGTTTCTGCCCGCCATTGCCTCGTCTTTGGGTGTGTTTATCCCTCTGATCGTGGTGAACTGCATCATTCTGGGCCGTGCGGAATCCTTTGCCTCCAAAGAGAGCATTGCCGCCTCCGCGCTGGACGGTGTGTTTCAGGGCCTTGGCTACACACTGGTGCTGCTGGCCATGTGCATCATTCGCGAGCTCTTGGGTGCGGGCACTCTGGCAGGCATTCAAATCATGCCCGCAGGCTATCAGACCATTGGCGTGCTGACGCTGCCGGTGGGCGGCTTCCTCGTGCTGGGCGCATTGATTGCCGCCATGCAGTGGGCGCTGAACCGGCCCAAAAAGGCTGCAAAGGAGGAAAAGTAAGCCATGAAAGAAATCTTTTCCATTGCGCTGGGCGCCATTCTGGTCAATAACTTCATTTTTGCCCAATTTCTTGGTATCTGCCCCTTTATGGGCGTTTCCAAAAAGATTGACACCGCCGTGGGCATGGGCGTGGCCGTCACGTTTGTTATGGGCCTGGCCTCCGCGTTCACCTGGCTCGCCAACGAATATCTGCTGGTTCCTCTGAACCTTGCGTATATGCAGACCGTGGCGTTCATTCTGATTATCGCCGCGCTGGTGCAGTTTGTGGAGATGTTTCTCCAGAAGTCCCTCCCCGCCCTGTATACCGCGCTGGGCATTTACCTGCCGCTGATTACCACCAACTGCGCCGTGCTGGGTGTTGCCCTGCTGAACGTGCAGAACGGCTACAATTTTATTGAGTCCGTGGTGTATGGCATTACCGGCGGTCTGGGCTTCCTGCTGGCCATCGTGCTGTTTGCCAGCATCCGGGAGCGTCTTGTGTTCGCTGATCCCCCAAAAG
Organism: Oscillibacter sp. UBA6647; assembly: GCA_002455655.1. Classification (GTDB taxonomy): domain Bacteria; phylum Bacillota; class Clostridia; order Oscillospirales; family Oscillospiraceae; genus Oscillibacter. Next base: position 36,825 of record DKLF01000032.1, read on the forward strand.
CTTTTGAGGGCTTTCCCATCGCGCTGGTTACCGCCGGCCTGATGGCGCTGGCGTTCATGGGCTTCTCCGGTGCGAACGTCTTCGGTTAAGGAGGAGAAATCATGAATATTGTCTATGCCATTCTGGTGTTGAGCATTCTGGGTGCTATTTTTGCTGTCATTCTGGCAGTGGCGTCCATTGTCTTCGCCGTGAAAACCGACCCCAGACTTCCTGAAATTGTGGACGCCCTGCCCGGCGCAAACTGCGGCGGCTGCGGCTATGCGGGCTGCTCCGACTGTGCGGGCCACATTCTGGACGGCAGTGCGCCGGTCAATGCCTGCCCCGTGGGCGGCGCGGCCAGCGCCGAGAAGATTGCCGCCATTATGGGCGTGGAATCCAGCAGCGCCGAAAAAGAAGTGGCCTTTGTCCGCTGCAACGGCGGAACGGCCGCGAAAAAGCGCTTTGAATACCGCGGCGTGCTGGACTGCGTCTCCGCCACGAAGGTGGCTGCCGGTCCGCTGGAGTGCGGCTTCGGCTGTCTGGGCTTTGGTTCCTGCGTGACTGCCTGCCAGTTCGATGCTATGCACATCGCGCCCAACGGCTGCGCTGTGGTGGACCCTGTGAAGTGCACCGACTGCATGGCCTGCGCCACCGCCTGCCCCCGCAAGCTGATTATCTCCGTGCCGGTGTCCAAGAAGGTCCATGTGGCCTGTATCAATCAGGACAAGGGCAAGGTGGCCATGAGCGTGTGCGCCAACTCCTGCATTGGCTGCGGCCTTTGCGAGAAGGAGTGCAAAAAGGACGCCATCCATGTGACCAACAATGTGGCCGCGATTGACTACGCCAAGTGCATCAACTGCAAGATGTGCACCAAGGTCTGCCCCCGCGACTGCATTTTGCCCATCGCAACGCCCGAGGAGAAGGAGAAGTACAAGGCCGTTAAAAAGGCACAGGCTGACAAGGCCAAAGCCGCCGCTGAGGCTGCTGCCGCCGCGCAGACTGCCGCTCCCGCTCCCGCTCCCAACGCGTAAGCGTATCCCAAAGACTCTGTCACAAGAAAAGGCAGGCCCAAATCGAAAGATTTGGGCCTGCCCTTTTGTCTGCATTGATCTTGCCCAATGCTTGCATGTGAAGACCAAGGCGGTGAATTGTGCCGTATTGCCTTCGTTATTCTGTCTTCAGTCCTGATCAAACAAGCGTCCCGCCGGAACTTGAAGCGCTTCGGCAATGGAAAAAAGCGTCTCCAGGGAAAGCCCCTTCAGCCTCGCGCCGTTGTTGGCCTCAATTTGGCTGAGAAACGACCAGCTTTTGCCGATCATTTCCGCCAGTTGCTCCTGCGTATAGCCCCGTACCTTCCGGTAATAAGCAATTCTCAGCCCCAGAAGCCGGTAGTTTTCCCGATATTTTTCCCGCAAGCGGTATTCCTCCCTCCTCCGCAAATTAGGATACTTTCCTATTTATCCTTAATGTTATCAAAACAAAGAGTACTGCGTTACAGACCAATAGAATAATATTATTTACTTTTAGCGAGTAATATAGTATTATTAGAATAAATAAATACACTTTTGGCGAGGGGTGAGGTTATGCCGGAAGAAGAGGAGCTTTTAGAGGTGCTGGCAAGGCGCACAGGCTGCAATTATCTTTCAGATTTGCGGGAAAAGAGTTTTCAGCGCCGCGCGGTAAGGGCGGCGCTGGAGTTTTCGCAGGAGGCGTATTCCGCATCGCAGTGGCGGGACGCCGCCGGATATTTGCTTCATCTGACTGATTTGCCGCCCAGCGGAGAAGCGGCGCGGGCGCTGCTGCAAGGCTGGGAGGCTGCCCAAACTTCCGAAAATTAGTTAAAATTAGCGTCCCGGTCTGTGAAAGCGGACACGGGATGCTTTTGCGTTTTTTAAAGCGCCCGCTTAAAAAGGACTGTGTTTCTCTTAAACAACCCCGCGTCCACGCGTCCCCGCGAATGACCGCCGTGCCCGCAAAACGAAGGGTTTTGCCTGAATTTACAATTTGTTTATATCCATCCATTGACATTCGTTTTGCGTGGTGGTAAACTCGCTTTAGCACTCGGAACTAATGAGTGCTAATCTTTGTTTTACCGTTCTGGTAAGGAGCGGATTATGGATTTGACAGACCGAAAAAAGCAAATACTGAAGGCGGTGGTGGAGGATTATATTTTCACTGCCGAGCCGGTGGGCTCAAAGGCCATTGCCACCCAGATGGGAGGCTCCGTCAGCTCCGCCACCATCCGCAACGAGTTGGCGGATTTGGTGGAGCTGGGCTATTTGGAGCAGCCTCATACCTCCGCCGGGCGGGTGCCCGCGCCCAAGGGCTATCGACTGTATGTCAACGAGCTGATGGAGCGGCAAAAGCTCAGCGTGGCGGAGACGGAAAAGCTGAACGCGGCGCTTCACCTGAAAATGGAAGAGTTGGACCGGACTGTTTCTCAGGCCGGGAAGGCGGTCAGCGCGCTGGCGGGCTATCCCGTGTACACAGCCACCGCCGGAAGGAAAAAATTTTTTGCCAAGCATTTTGATTTGATTCCCGTGGACGATGAAAGTTTGATCGTTGTGATGATGATGGGAAACAACCGGGTGAAAAGCCAATTGCTTCGGCTTCAGCTAAAGCTGGACGCGGATCAGATACCGGCGCTTGCCCATTTGCTGAACACCCATTTTACCAGCAGTTCCGCCGACGAGATGAACGAGCGGCTGCTGCACATGACGGATCAGCTCTCCCCCAAGGTGTTTTTACCCCTGAGCCAGACCGTGGCCTATGCCACGGACGTGCTGGACGAGGCGGGCCGCCGAGAGGTGCAGACCGTGGGAGCCAGTCGGCTTTTAAAGCTTCCGGAATTCCGGGATGCGGATAAGGCCCACCAGTTGATGAGCTATCTCAGCGACGAAGATGCGGATCTCCCATCCCCCGACGAAAACGCACCTATGAAAATTCTCATCGGACCGGAGAACGTCAGCCGCGCGCTGATGGACACCAGCGTGGTGGTTGCAAGCTACGACATCGGAGACGATTTGCGGGGCCTCATCGGCGTGGTGGGTCCCACCCGTATGGATTACGCCGCCGTGACCGCGCGGCTGAGCTATTTTGCCGAAGGTATGGCACGAATGTTTGGAAAGAAGGATTTACTTTCCAAGAAGGAGGACACAAAGACGTGAGCGAGGAAAAGAAAGAGCCCATCGATCAGACCCCGGAGCAGGAGGCGGAGCAGACACTTCCCCCCGAGACGGAGGAGACTTCGCAGGATGCTCCCGGAAAGAACGAAAAGCCCCGGAAGGAGCCTAAGAAAAAGGAAAAGACCTATACTCTTACCCGGGAGCAGATGGAGGCTGCGGAGCTGGCGGCAAGACAGCTTGCCTCCGTTACGGACCAGTTTACCCGCCTGAGTGCCGAATATGACAACTACCGCAAGCGCACCGCCAAGGAGAAGGAGTCCATTTATCAGGACGCCAAGGCCGACACCGTCACCGCCTTTTTGGCCGTATACGACAATCTGGAGCGGGCTATGCAGGCCGGAGGCGACGACGAGTCCCCTCACAAAAAGGGGCTTGAGATGATTTTTACCCAGTATAAAGAGGTGCTCTTAAAGCTGGGCGTCACCGAGATGGAAGCGCTGGGCCAGCCTTTTGACCCCAACCGGCACAATGCCGTCATGCATATCGACGACGAGACGCTGGGCGAAAACGTGGTGGCAGACGTGTTTCAGGCGGGCTTTATGATGGGCGACAAGGTTCTGCGTTTCGCGGCTGTCCGCGTGGCCAATTAAATTTGCCGGATTTGTAATTTTTTATGTTTCGATATAGGAGGAATTCATTATGTCTAAAGTAATCGGAATCGATTTGGGTACCACCAACTCTTGCGTGGCGGTGATGGAGGGCGGCGAGGCCATCGTCATTGCCAATGCCGAGGGCAACCGCACTACCCCGTCCGTGGTGGCGTTTTCCAAGACCGGTGAGCGTATGGTGGGTCAGGTGGCAAAGCGTCAGGCCATCACCAACCCGGACCGCACCATCTCTTCCATCAAGCGGGAGATGGGCACCGACCACAAGGTCACCATTGACGGAAAGGCCTACACTCCTCAGGAAATCAGTGCCATGATTCTGCAAAAGCTGAAGGCCGACGCGGAGGCGTATCTCGGGAGCCCTGTCACCGAGGCGGTCATCACCGTTCCCGCCTACTTCACCGACGCCCAGCGTCAGGCCACAAAGGATGCGGGTAAGATCGCGGGCCTTGAGGTCAAGCGTATTATCAACGAGCCCACCGCCGCTGCGCTGGCCTACGGCGCGGACAAGGAGCACTCCCAGAAAATCATGGTGTACGATCTGGGCGGCGGCACCTTCGACGTGTCCATCCTGGAAATTGACGACGGCGTGATCGAGGTGCTGGCCACCGCCGGCAACAATCGGCTGGGCGGCGACGACTTTGACGAGTGCGTCATGAAGTATCTGGTAAGCGAGTTCAAGCGGAGCGACGGCGTGGACCTCTCTGGTGACAAGGTGGCCATGCAGCGGCTGAAGGAAGCCGCCGAAAAGGCCAAGGTGGAGCTTTCCGGCGTCACCAGCTCCAACATCAATCTCCCCTATATCACCGCCGACGCAAACGGCCCCAAGCATCTGGACGTGACCCTCACCCGGGCCAAGTTCAACGAGCTGACCAGCCATCTGGTGGACGCCACCATGGGTCCCGTGCGGCAGGCCATGTCTGACGCGGGCCTGAAGCCCTCCGAGCTGAACAAGGTTTTGCTAGTGGGCGGCTCCAGCCGGATTCCCGCCGTGCAGGATGCTGTAAAGAGCTTTACCGGAAGCGATCCCTTCAAGGGCATCAACCCCGACGAGTGCGTGGCCATGGGCGCGGCGCTTCAGGCGGGCGTTCTTACCGGCGACGTGAAGGGTTTGCTGCTGTTGGACGTGACGCCCCTGTCCCTCGGCATCGAGACGATGGGCGGCGTGTTCACCAAGCTGATCGACCGCAATACCACCATCCCCGTGAAGAAAAGCCAGGTGTTCTCCACCGCAGCCGACAACCAGACCTCCGTGGAGGTCAATGTGCTTCAGGGCGAGCGCGAGATGGCAGCCGCCAACAAGTCCCTCGGCCGCTTCCATTTGGACGGCATCGCCCCTGCCCGCCGTGGCGTGCCTCAGATTGAGGTCACGTTTGACATCGACGCCAACGGCATCGTCAACGTCTCCGCTAAGGATTTGGGCACCGGCAAGGAGCAGCATATCACCATCACCTCCTCCACCAACATGAGCAAGGACGACATTGAGCGGGCGGTGAAGGAAGCAGAGCAGTTTGCATCTCAGGACGCGAAGCTGAAAGAGGAAGTGGAAACCCGCAATCAGGCCGACCAGATGGTTTACCAGTCTGAGAAGACCCTGAACGAAATGGGCGATAAGATTCCTGCCGACGACAAGGCCAAGGTGCAGTCCGGCATCGACAAGCTGAAGGAGGTCCTCAAGGGAACCGACAGCGCCGCCATCAAGGCCGCTACCGAAGAGCTGACGCAGGCATTTTACGCCGTGAGCGAAAAGCTCTATCAGCAGGCAGGCCCCCAGCAGGGCGAGCAGCCCGGCGCGGGTCCCGACGCGGGCGGACAGCAGGGTCAGTACTACGACGCGGACTATAAGGTCGTGGATGAAGAGGACAAAAAGGACGGCAATCAGTAACAAGTGAATGGTATGCGGAGCGGCCATAGCGGCGGCTCCGCATACCCCGTATAGCCCGACCCAAGGCGTCGTGCCGAGGGCGCGGGACGGAGAGGAGGAACAAGGAAGCGGACCCTGTGCGCCACAGTGGCGGAGAGGATTCGCGGACTTAGGCACTATATGGCAGATCAAAAACGTGATTATTACGAGGTTCTGGGTGTTGCCCGGGATGCGTCCGAGGACGCGATTAAAAAGGCATACCGGAAGCTTGCCAAGGAGAACCATCCCGATTTGAACCCCGGAGACAAGGCGGCGGAAACCCGGTTCAAAGAAGTCAACGAGGCTTATGAGGTTTTGTCCGACGCTGATAAAAAGAGCCGCTATGACCAATACGGCCACGCCGGCGTGGACCCCAATTTTGGCGGGGGCTACGGCGGTGCGGGCGGCTTTGACTTCAACGATCTGGGGGATATTTTTGGCAGCTTTTTTGGCGGTGGCTTTGGCGGGCAACAGCGTCGGGCCAACCCCAACGCGCCTCAGCGGGGCGAGAGTATCCGTCAGGCTGTGTCCGTGTCCTTTGAGGAAGCGGCCTTTGGCTGCGACAAGTCGGTGACGGTGGAGCGGTACGAAACCTGCGACACCTGCAAGGGCAACGGCTGCGAGCCGGGGACTACCCCGGAGATCTGCCCCGACTGCCATGGCAGCGGCACGGTGCAGACCCGCAAGCAGACGCCTTTGGGCGTGTTTGCATCCACGGGCCCTTGCCCCCGCTGCGGCGGAAAGGGCCGCATTATCCATCAGCCCTGCAAGGAGTGCTACGGAACCGGCATGCTTCGCAGCCGCCACACCATTGAGGTGAAGGTTCCCGCCGGAATTGATGACGGCCAGACCATGTCCATCCGCGGGCAGGGCCACGCGGGCAAAAACGGCGGCCCCGCCGGGGACCTGTTGATCACCATCACGGTGAAGCCCCACGAGCTGTTCCGCCGGGAGGGCAACAGCGTGCTGTGCGAAGCGCCCGTCACCTTTGCACAGGCGGTAATGGGAGCGGAACTGGAGATTCCCACCATCGACGGGAAGGTGAAATATACCCTGCCCGAGGGCACCCAGACCGGCACCACCTTCCGCCTGCGGGGCAAAGGGATTCCCCTGCTGAACGGTCGGGGCCGGGGCGATCAGTATGTCACCGTTTACATCGAAACTCCCAAAAACCTGAACAAAGCCCAGAAAGAGGCCCTTGTAAAGTTTGCCGAGTCCATGGGCGACAGCAATGACGAGGACCGCAAGAAGTTTTTTAAGAAATACAAAAAGTGAGGCGTTCCATGTATCTGGCGGATTACCACACCCATTCCCGCGTCTCCCCCGACAGCACCGCGCCTATGCTGGAAATGGCCGCCGCCGCTGCGACAGCGGGGCTGGATGAAATTTGCTTCACCGACCACTTTGAGCCGGTGAAGCCTCGTACGGTCATTCCGTTGGAGGAATTTGACTGGGGTGCGCTGACGAAGGAATATGAAGAAGCCGCCGCCAAATGGTCCGGTCCGGTGAAGCTGCGGCTGGGTTTGGAGTTGGGAGACACGCAGGTGGACGAGGCCCGGACGGAGCGGCTGCTTGCGGGTATGCCGGAGTTGGATTTTATTATCGGCTCCGTCCATATGCTCTCTGAGCGGTTTGGGCTTCAGGATATCGGGTGGATGCAGGAGCCGGACGAGAAAACCTGCTATGCCGAGGTTGAGGATTATCTCGAAAATCTTCTGAAAATGGCCCGGTGGGGAAAATTCACCGTGCTGGGCCACATGACGCTGCCCCTACGGTATATGAACGATTACCGGGGCTTTCACATCAGTCTGGACGGCTATGGCGTAGAGCTGGAGGAAATTCTGCGGACGCTGATTCAGGGCGGTCAGGGCATTGAGGTGAACACCACCCGGGGCAGTCGCTTTCTTCCCGATGCACAATGGCTGAGGCTGTACCGCCGCCTTGGGGGCGAACTGATTACGCTGGGCAGCGACGCCCACCGCCCCACAGATGTGGGCAAAGGAATCCGGGAGGGGCAGGCTTTGCTGCGGGAGTGCGGCTTTACCCGCTTTTGTACCTTTGAAAAGCAGCGGCCCGTCTGGCACGTCCTGTAAGGGATGTCTTGCAAATTTCTCCAATTGCGTGTAAGATGAACAAAAGGTGCATTGCACCCTCCGGCGGACCGGGGCGCGGGACGCGGCGTTTGCCGCGCCGGGGCCCGAGCGTCATGCCGTCAAACCAATGAATGCGAGGAAGTTTTTATGAAAATCGCACTGGGCGCCGACCACGGCGGATTTGAGCTGAAAGAAAAAATCAAACAGCAGTTGGAGAAGGACGGATACGAGTGTCACGACTTTGGGTGCTTTTCCACAGAGAGTTGCGACTATCCCGTGTTCGGCGAGGCGGCGGCCCGGGCCGTGGCCTCCGGTGAATGCGAGCAGGGCATTGTCATCTGCACCACCGGCATCGGCATCTCCATCGCCGCCAATAAGGTGAAGGGGATTCGCTGCGCCCACTGTGCGGACACGATGCAGGCCCGGCTCTGCCGCCAGCACAACAACGCCAATATGTTGGCCATGGGTGCGGGCTTTACAGGGCCGATGCTGGCGCTGGAAATGGTAAAGGTCTTTTTGACTACCGACTTCGAGGGTGGACGGCACGCCCGCCGCGTGGATCTGATGGACGCCATCGGGGACTGAGGAAAAACTTCGGAGGAGGAGCACTATGGCCGGACCGAGAGGATACAGCACCTACCATGGAAAGGGCCCCAAGTGGAAAATCTTGCTGGCAGTTTTGCTGGTGCTGGTGATTTTGGGGGCCGTGGCGGTGATTCGGCTGCAAAAATACGTGGTCTATGACGATTCTGACCGCCCAAGGCTGGATCTGCCGCAGTTTTCTAAAGACCAGCCGGAGGGCTCCGGCAGCACATCGGCGGATGAACCCGGCGATGCAAGCTTTACCATTGAGGAGCCGGAGCAGAAAAGCATTCAAGCCGCCGCGCTTCCGGTGGGCCCGCTGACCGACTGGAAAGCCGCTTGGGCCGCAGTTTCTCCCGGCGGGGCGTATAACGCCGCGGTATACACCGTGAAGGATACGGACGGTTTGGTTTATATTGATTCTCAGGCCGCGCCGCCGTCGGCGGTGAAGACCGTGGAAGGCTCCGCTGCGGCGCTGGGAGATATGCTGAAGGACGAGGGCGTTTATGCCGTTGCCAAAATTGCCTGCTTCCGGGATTCTGTTGCCTCCAGTGCGGATCTTGCAGGCAGGGCGCTGAAAAACACCGGCGGCTATGTTTTTTACGATGGGAATAACGACCGATGGCTGGATCCTTCTAAGGAGGGAGCGCGGCAATATCTCGTTGATTTGGCCACCGCCTGCGCGGCGGCGGGCTTTGACGAAATTCTCCTGACGGACGTGAGCTATCCTACCGCTGGAAAGCTGAACAAGATTGACTATGGCCCGGCGGCGGCTGGCCGGCCGGACAGTCTGCGTCAGGGAATTAGCGCGTTTCTGACCCAATTGAAATCGGCTTTGGCAGAGTACGATGTGAAGCTGTCTATTATGCTGCCGCCGGAGGCGGCTGATCCCGCCTCAATGCTTGCTGAGGTATCCGGCCAGTCTCTGGAGGACATTGCGCCTTTGATGGACCGGGTCTATGTCTCCGGGGATGGGATTGCTTTGGATTCCCTGCGGACGCGGCTTGCCGCCGTCAGCAAGGATACCGAGCTGGTGCAGGTGCTGGCCCAGCCGGGGACGACGAAGGATGGCGAGTCCTATTTGCTCGCACCGTAAACTGCAAACAAACACCGGGGGAACGACAGTTCGTTCCCCCGGCGTATTTCTGCGCGGCGGGTGCGCTTTGCAATCTTTCAAAAAAACGCGAAAATGCTCTTGAACGTTTCATGGTGTTGTGCTATAATACTCCCGTTACACCTGCCGGTGTGATGGAATTGGTAGACGTAGTGGACTCAAAATCCACCGCTGGCGACAGCGTGCCGGTTCGAGTCCGGCCACCGGCACCAAACGCATATAATCCGAACCCATCCCGACAGTTAATTGCTGTTGGGGATGGGTTCGGATTATTGCTTTATTTCAACTATGATTTCTTCCCTAACGGTAAGAAACGGCGCCCGGAATCAAAACCGAGAGGCCCACGAAAGAAGCCTAAAACTTCATAAAAAGGCTGGACATTATCGGTTTGCTTGATGATGTCCAGCCTTTTTTCCTCTAATCTTTGGCTTTCTCATCCTCATAAGGCTTAAGCAATATGAGATTATTTTCCGTATCGTCTGAGATATAGATTTCTTCTGTCCTTTGCTGTGTTGCTTGAAGGATACTGATAGCTTTTATTGTCTCTTAATAGTGTGATATACATTTCTTTATAGTCCGGCATGGTAAACACCTCACGCATAATTCTGTCTACGGAAATATAATCATTATAATTCTACTAGTGAAATTATGTCAAACCTGTATGGACATATAATTCTCTCAACAGAATTATATATTTGAGGTGTTGATTTTGAAACCACGAAAACATCCACTCGGCGAAATGAACGTCGTAGGCGCGAATATAACGAAAATACGTCTTGAAAAAGGGTTGAAGCAGAAGGAACTGCTTGCCAAACTCCAGTCCGAGGGCATGGAGATCACCGGTTCCTGCCTCTCTAAAATTGAGAGACAGAGAAAATGGTAACGGATAAAGACTTGCTGATTATAGCAAAAGCGCTCGGAGTTAAGCCGGAGGATTTGCTTTAACATTCCATGACAGCCGTATATAAATTGACAGTTTTGCGTTTCTGTTTCTCCTTTTCGCTTCAAGCATATACTGTAACAGCTTTAAGAGCGATAAGACATATTCTCGGTTTGATTTTTGACCGTATATGGAGCGGAACATAAGGAGTTACTATCATGATTGTCCATAAAAACGCAGAGTTCAGCACTTCTTGTCGATTGCCATACGATCCGTGCTGTTGCAGCAGTTACCTTATTGGCCCGACCGGCCCACAGGGCGTGCAAGGGCCTACCGGCCCCACGGGCGGCACCGGCGCACAGGGAATTCAAGGACCCACCGGCCCGACTGGTCAGACCGGTCCGCAGGGAATGCAGGGGTCCACCGGCTCTACGGGCCCCACGGGTCCGCAGGGAATACAGGGGGTCGACGGGCCCACCGGCGCACAGGGGATGCAAGGCCCGCAGGGTATTCAGGGTCCACAGGGCGTTCAGGGGCCTACCGGCCTTATCGGCGGCACAGGGCCGCAGGGAACACAAGGTCCCATCGGCCCCACTGGTCCCGAGGGTGCACAGGGAACACAAGGCCCCACTGGTCCCGTGGGTCCTCAGGGTATTCAAGGTTCCACAGGTGACACTGGCCCGGCAGGTACGCCGGGAATGCAAGGACCCACCGGTGACGCAGGCCCGCAGGGAGCGCAAGGGCCGGTTGGTCCCACCGGCTCCGGAGGTGCACCGGGAGCGCAAGGCCCCACCGGTCCCGTAGGTCCACAGGGAATTCAGGGGCCCGCTGGTGGCACCGGCCCGGCAGGATTGCAGGGTATTCAAGGCCCTGCCGGTCCCACAGGCTTGCAGGGTGTTCAGGGACCTGCTGGTGACACGGGCCCGGAAGGTGTGCAGGGTATCCAAGGCCCCACCGGTCCCGCAGGTCCACAGGGAATTCAGGGACCCACCGGTGGCACCGGCCCGGCAGGATTGCAGGGGATTCAAGGTCCCGTCGGACCCACAGGTTTGCAGGGTGTTCAGGGCCCCACCGGCCCGACAGGATCGCAGGGCATCCAAGGTCCCGTCGGACCCACGGGTTTGCAGGGTGTTCAGGGACCCATCGGTGGCACCGGCCCGGCAGGATTGCAGGGCATCCAAGGTCCCGTCGGACCCACGGGTTTGCAGGGTGTTCAAGGCCCCATCGGTGATATCGGCCCGGCAGGATTGCAGGGCATCCAAGGTCCCGTCGGACCCACGGGTTTGCAGGGTGTTCAGGGTCCCACCGGTGACACCGGCCCGGCAGGATCGCAGGGTATCCAAGGTCCCGTCGGACCCACAGGTTTGCAGGGTGTTCAGGGTCCCACCGGTGACACCGGCCCGGCAGGATCGCAGGGCATCCAAGGTCCCGTCGGACCCACGGGTTTGCAGGGTGTTCAGGGACCCATCGGTGATACCGGCCCGGCAGGATTGCAGGGCATCCAAGGTCCCGTCGGACCCACAGGTTTGCAGGGTGTTCAGGGCCCCATCGGTGACACCGGTCCGGAAGGTCCGCAGGGCATCCAAGGTCCCACCGGCCCCGCAGGTCCACAGGGAATTCAAGGCCCCACCGGGGGCATCGGCGCGGCAGGATTGCAGGGTGTTCAAGGTCCCGTTGGCCCCACAGGCTTGCAGGGTGTTCAAGGCCCCACCGGTGACACTGGCACGGAAGGTGTGCAGGGTATTCAAGGTCCCATCGGCCCTGCAGGTGCGCAGGGTGTTCAGGGTCCTACTGGTGACGTTGGCCCCGCAGGTCCGCAGGGCATGCAAGGACCTATTGGACCAACCGGAAATACCGGCCCACAAGGGATTCAAGGGGCTACCGGTCCGGCAGGTCCCGTGGGTTTGCAGGGAATTCAAGGCCGCGCCGGGGACATAGGCACACGGGGTACCCAAGGCGCTATCGGTCCTGCGGGTCCACAAGGTATTCAAGGCCCCACCGGGGATACAGGGGCACAGGGAGCGCAGGGCCCACAGGGCATTCAAGGGCCACAGGGAGTTCAAGGTCCGCAGGGGATTCAAGGCCCCATCGGCCCCACCGGGGATACAGGATCGCAGGGCATGCAAGGCCCCATCGGCAACACAGGTTCCACAGGTCCGCAGGGCATTCAGGGTCCTACCGGCAACACAGGCGCACAGGGAGTGCAAGGCCCCATCGGCAACACAGGTTCCACAGGTCCGCAGGGCATTCAGGGTCCTACCGGCAGCACAGGCGCACAGGGAGTGCAAGGCCCCACCGGCAACACAGGTTCCACAGGCGCACAGGGAATTCAAGGCCCCACCGGCAACACAGGACCCACAGGTGCACAGGGCATCCAAGGTCTCATCGGTCCCGCAGGTCAGCAGGGCATTCAAGGTCCCGTTGGCGCTACCGGCGGCACGGGTACACAGGGCATTCAGGGCCCCACCGGAGACACAGGAGCTACGGGAACCACGGGAGCTACGGGTCCAACCGGGCCTTCAAGTGGAAATAATACGTATATTGAAACTGGGACGCTGGGAACAATTAACGCCGGAATTTCTTATAATCAAGGCGGAGGAAACAACGAGGCCTTTGCCGCGCTGATATTTGACTGTGGCACGGATAAGGTCGTCACAGAGGTTGCAGCTTACATTACGCAAGTAGGTGCACGTACGGGCGTCTTCCAAATGGCGATTCTTATGCCTACAAGCAATAGTCAGGCGGAGGTAGTTGCAGTAACAAACACCGTCAATTCTATTTTCGGAGGGATTTTTGTAATCCCGCTTACTACATCGGTTACACTCAGGGCCAATATATCATACTATCTGGCGGTATATAATCAGGTCAACGCAGCAATCATCGGCGGATTTACTGCGGGTGCATCAATAGGGGGAGACGCGCCTCCAATCAATTTTAGAGTGCAAAACCTGTCCGGTTTCAGGGTCGGTCAGAGTATCAGCACCGGCGATACAAGTCAGCGTTTATCGCCTTGGCTGTATTCGTGTTAAGCTGGCCTTCAACCTTTTATCTCATCGGCAACATTTGTACGTCAGGGTTTTAGTTGTGGTGAGAGCGTAGACAGTCAATTGAATAGAAACGAGATAAAGCTATCGGCAGCAGAATTGCAACCGATAGCTTTATTTTGTATAAGACACAATCTCATTGGATGTACAGACAATCCTTATGCCAGCGTTTCCAACGTGGACATTTCTTTTTCAGAGAATCTCCGCTTGCTTTAATATTTTCCCGCCTTGTATGCAAGGCTCACGTAGTCATCATGCGCTTCTGCCGGCAACATTGCGACCTGTGTTTTTTCTTCAGCCAGATACGCAGAAAACTGCTGCGTATCAGTAAGCTTAAACTTACTAACCTCATGCTGCAAGGTCTGGGCCTGGGCTGCCAACTCCTCGCTGGAAGCGGAGCTTTCTTCCGCAGTGGCGGCATTTGTCTGTACCACTGCCGAAACCTGTGACAAGCCTTCGTTAATTTGTTCAATCGAAGCTGCCTGCTCGCTGGTGGCGGTTTCAATTTCGCGAATAGACTGCACAGCCAATTCCGCCTTTTCAGCAGCTTCTATCAAACGGTTTAATGTGTCCGCAGCCAGTTTTTCTCCTTCGGATACAGTTGTAACTGATTTTTCAATCAACGCAGCCGTTTGCTTGGCTGCTTCCGCAGATTTTGCCGCAAGGTTGCGCACTTCATCGGCTACCACAGCAAAACCCTTTCCGGCGCTTCCGGCGCGCGCTGCTTCCACAGCGGCATTCAGCGCAAGAATGTTGGTCTGGAAAGCAATATCCTCCACCAACTTGGTGATTTTGGAGATTTCCTGGGAAGTCGTACTGATTTCCTGTATGGAGGTGTTAAGCCGCTGCATGTGGTCGTTACTCTCTGTGATATTATTTTCCGCTTGTTCAACATACCTCACGGATTTCTGAACATTTGCAGTATTCAGTTCCGCTTGCTGGGTTACGCTTGCGATAGAAGCGTTTAACTCTTCAACGGTTGCCGCCTGTTCTGTGGCTCCGGCTGCAAGGGCCTGCGCTGCGGCAGATACCTGATCCGCACCAGAGTTGACTTCTTCTGAGGTTGTGTTAATCAACAGCAATGTACGATTGAGGTTTGAGGAAATCAATTCGATTGCTTGCCTGATGGCAACAAAGTCCCCGGCATATTCAAGATTCATCGTAATCCGCATATCTCCGCGTGACATCTGCCCCAGCTTTTCCGAAATGTCGCGGATGTAGCTTTGCAGGGAGGAGATGGTTAAGCGCATTGCATCGGCCAATACGCCCAACTCATCGCCGGACTGATAGGTAAGTTCAGTATCCAAATTTCCCCGGGACAATTCAGAAGCAATCTGCGACATGCTTGTCAGGGGCTTTGCAATTGCTTTTCGGATGTAAAGAGTAAGAACCGTGGCAACCAAAATCAAGAGGATCACCACGCCCAGAATTGAGAAAACAGTAGTAGTATTCAACGCGGCATTTATTTTCTCAATTGATACGCCTGTAAAGTAAATTCCGATAGCATTTCCGTCGCTGTCGATAATCGGGGAGTATACCGTAGCATAGGGCGACCCCAATATATCTGCATTTCCCTGATATTCAAGGCGGTCTTCCAGCACAGTCTTTGAAATCTTGGAATCCAGCTTTGTACCGATTGCACGCTGTCCATTTTGAATGACGGTGGTGTTGGCACGCTCGTCCCCAATAAAAATAGTAAATTCATTCCCCGTCATTTCCTTCATCCGATCAACAAAGGCGGGGTCCACCATAGAGTAGCCGGTTGATACGACGCCAATGGTCTTTCCCAATGCATTTTTAACAGGTGCGCCAGTTCGGATGCTTAATTTAATTTCATTACCCAGATCAACATGAGTGGTAATTTCTCCGTCGAGTGCCATGGAGATATTCTTCTGTGAGATAACAGAATCACCGGTTTGATCGCTGTGCGTACGTGCCATAACAATTCCCTGCGCATTTGATACAGTGACAAAATCCACGTCCAGCCCCATCGCAGTGCTTGCCTCTGCTGCTGCGAACTTTATGGCGGCTGCATCACCACTTTCCACTGCAAGAACCATGTTTTCGTAGCTGGCCATAGAGGTTGCTGCTCTTACAGAATCCTCCTGATAATCCTCCAAAACAGCTTGCATCGTATGGAGTGCAGCATTACTCCGCTCCTCATTGGCTTGCTCGATCAGCCGATAACTGCTGATTGACATGTAGGTAACGGTCAATGCACCTACAAGTAAAATTCCGCAGGTAGAAAACAGTGACAGTTTAAATCCGACTCTTTTGGTGAATGAAATTCCTCTGCTTTTTTGCAAATTGCTGTTCCCCGATTTCAGGGCCTTGGGTTTCATCTTCATGCAACCGAATCCTCACTTCTTATTTTGATTTACGTCCCCGTAATAGCAGCAATTTCAGACTGAGGAGTCTGAAATTCCATTTTGGGATTTGTCCATGTTTTGACTTCTTAAAAAATCTCCTTTAAGTTTCATTACAATTTTCTGAACCGCATGCTAGAATAAAATTTGCGTGTTTACTTTATAATATAATAATAGAGTGAAATAAACGGTTGCATTTGTCACAGTTTATTTGAAACCGTGCGTAAGACAGCTTTTCCCCTGAATTATAAGGCACTTTTGGCAGGAGTGACCAGAGAATTGACGGCACATTCCGCAATACACATGTGCACAATGTGCAGTTCATTAAACTTTTCAATGGCAATCTTTTTTTGCTCCATCAACGAGTGGGCGTAGATATTTAGAGTAATACCAACGCTGGAATGCCCCAATATCTCGCTGAGGGTTTTGATATCAACCCCAATTTCAAGGGCCCTTGTGGCAAAGGTATGGCGGATTGCATGGAATTTTCGATCCCGAATACCGGCGTCTTTCAAAACCCGCTTGTAAATGCGCTGATAAATACGAGGGTCAAAGGGGGCGGGGTTATCCGAGAGAATGTAGTTGTTTTCATTCATAGAATCCGGATCCCGCGCTCTTGCCAGCTCCAGCAAAAAGGCGGGCAAGGGAATTTTGCGTAAAGAAGCCTTGCTCTTGGGCGACCCCACATGGAGATATGTTTTTTCTCCGCTGCCTTTAAAATTT
>DKLF01000032.1:53498-54138 GCA_002455655.1 Oscillibacter sp. UBA6647
TCTCCGCTGCCTTTAAAATTTTGAATGCGTGACACCGTTCTGGAGACAGACATTACGCCAGCCTCCAAATCAAAGTCGCTCCACTTGAGCGCACATAGCTCCCCTATGCGGATTCCTGTATAAAAACAGAGCATTAAGCCAAAGGCCCTTTTATCTTTGGAGCAATGGACTGCATGCTCAATGGAACGTTGTTCCTTTACTGAAAAGACGGGGATTTCTTTTTGATATGTGCTGGTTTTTGGCAATGCTACATATTGGAGCAGACAGGTAAATTGAGTCTGGCTTTGGGAAATATCCCGCAAAGAAGTTTTGAAGATGGATAAAATTTTTTTACGGTATATTTCAGAGAGAGCCGTTTTTTCATTTACCGCTTTAAGAAATCGTACAATGGATTGCTCTGACAACTGCGTGTTTTCCGGTTTTCTGAAATGCGGAAGTATATATTTTTGTGTGCAGCGAAAGTAGCTTTCATAGGTTGATGGTTTTAAACGGCTATAAAGGTCTCCTTTCAGCCAATTTTCAAATAAAATTGCGGCGTTGTCACAGGGGGTGGCAGGCATGGATTTCACAGCGTCCCTCTCCCCTTTTTGACACTTCATTTTGGCCCGGACATCGCGGTATGTTTTTGCATAAAAAGAGC
>DKLF01000032.1:54260-54564 GCA_002455655.1 Oscillibacter sp. UBA6647
GTATTTTCCATCCGGCTGAATCATGCGGCCTTCCCAACGGCCATCCTTGCGCTTATAAATATTTTCTCCTTTTCGTGCCATCGTGTATAAATCCTCCTCTGTAAACCTTAATGAGTGACGCTAAAATTGACGGCTTATTTTTAGTACAGATAAAAATATTTTCATGATTGTGACAGAACTGCTTGCACAAATGCTCTGATATCAAAAACTGGCGTTTGATTGACAAGCAAATACAAGAGGTATATAATGAAAATCGTCATATTTTGTCTAAAATAGCCGTCATGGTTTCAAATAAACTGTGACA
>DKLF01000162.1:0-475 GCA_002455655.1 Oscillibacter sp. UBA6647
CGCCGAGGGGACATCCTTGATGATCATTTCCGTCAAATCCAGATTCTCCCGCTTGGCCCGCATGGCGTCCGCCAACGTCAGAATTCCCTGAAGCTTCATCTGCCCATCCACAACGTACACCGAGGAGATGGCGTTTTTCCGCATCAGCCGCAGCGCATGGTCAATGCCGTCGCCGGGCTTAATCAAACTCACCGGCGTAATCATAATATTACGCACGGACAAAACCTTCGATTTGTCTGCGGAATCGATGAAGCGCCGCACATAGTCGTCCGCCGGACGCGTGCTCATGCCTTCGGGCGTGTCCACCTGAATCAGGCGTCCGTCCCGCATGATGGCAACTGTGTCGCCAAGATGAAATGCCTCGTCGATGTCATGGGTAATGAAAATGACGGTCTTCCCCAGCTTCCGCTGGATAGACAGCAGCTCAAACTGCATGTCGTTTCGCACCAGCGGGTCCAGCGCGGAAAAGGGTTCG
>DKLF01000162.1:660-7309 GCA_002455655.1 Oscillibacter sp. UBA6647
TCCAGCGCGGAAAAGGGTTCGTCCATCAGCAGCACCTCTGGATCGTTGGCCAGCGCCCGGGCAAGACCCACCCGCTGACGCATACCGCCTGAAAGACTTCCGATCATGGATTCCTCCCAGCCCTCCAGCCCCACAAGGGCAATGGCCTCTCTGGCGCGCTTTTCCCGCTCTTCCCGGCCCATGCCGGACACCTCCAGCCCGTAGGCCACGTTGCCCAGCACATTCCGGTGGCTCATCAGTCCGAAGGACTGAAACACCATGGCCATCTTTCGCCGCCTGAATTCCCGAAGCTCCTGCTTGTTCAGCTTCAGAAGGTCCACTCCGTCAAAGGTGACGGAGCCGGAGGTTGGCCGGTGCAGGCGGTTAAAGCAGCGCACCAGGGTAGACTTTCCCGACCCGGACAGCCCGATGACGACAAAAATCTTGCCCCGGGGAATTTGCAGGTTAATGTCGTACAGCGCGGTGGTCACCCCGGTTTTTTTCAGGACCTCTGCCTTTTCAGTTCCCTGACCCAGCAGCTCCATGGCTTCTTCCCGACGGGTTCCATACAGCTTGGAGAGGTTCTTTGTCTCGATAATTATATCGCTCATCGTCATTCATCCCCCGATTCCTTCCGGCTCGAAAACCAGCCCTGTGTCAGGCGGTCCAAAAGAATGGCGAGAATGACCACTGAGCCGCCAGCCATAAATCCTCTGGAAATTTCCACCCGGTTGACGGCGATGAGCACCTCATTGCCAAGCCCCCGCGCTCCGATCATGGAGCAGGTCACCACCATGGACATGGCCATCATCATGGTCTGGTTAATACCCGCCATAATCGTGGGAAGAGCCTGCGGCATCTGGACCTTCAAAA
This sequence comes from Oscillibacter sp. UBA6647, assembly GCA_002455655.1. GTDB lineage: Bacteria > Bacillota > Clostridia > Oscillospirales > Oscillospiraceae > Oscillibacter. The sequence goes on from DKLF01000162.1 coordinate 1,513, forward strand.
GCATTTGCAGCTTTGTGGAGCCAAAGGAGCGCGCAGCCTCCACCACCTCGGCATTTACCTGCCGGATGCCAAGGCTGGTGAGGCGAATCACCGGCACCATGGCATAAATTACGGTGGCAATCACGGCGGAGGCAGAGCCCATGCCAAAGAAAATCACCGCCGGAATCAGATACACGAACACCGGCATGGTCTGCATCATGTCCAGCAGCGGCCGTGCCGTCCGGTTGGCCCGGTCGGAGCCGGAGAGAAGCACGCCGACAGGCAGCCCCAGTACCAACGCGATGATCACGCCTGCCAGCACAATGGAAAGCGTCAGGTTCATCAGGTCCCACAATCCCAGCGTTCCAATGACGCACAGCAAGACAGCGTATGTGATGCCGGAACGCAGGCTCTTATGCCCCTTCCAGCCAAGGAAAAACACCAGCGCAATTAAAACAAACCACGGAATATAGCCTAAAATCCAGTTGATCGCTCCCACAAAGCCGGTCAGCCCGGACTTGATTCCGTCAAAAAACGCGGAGTGTGAAGCGGCAAAGCCGCGCACGGCATTGTCTATGGCGTTTGTATCGATGTTGATTTTAAAGGGAAAATTAAACAGCCAATCCATGCACCCTCCTTATCCGATGGCCGCATACAGTGTATCGGCCTGCTCTGCGGTGAGCCAGGTTTCAACCATGTCGCGGTGCTCATTTAAAAACCACTTTGCCGCCGTCTTATAATCCGCGCCGGTTTCCTCGATATAGGCAAGGGCTTCGCTGGTCAGCGCGGAGGTGGTGTGATACTTGGACAAAAACGCCACATACTCCGGGTCGCTGTCATAAAAATCGTTGCTGGTGCAAATGGTGACCCGCACAGACGGGCACTGTGTCTTTCCCTCAAGAAACAGCTCCGGGTCATAAGGCTCATCCTCCAGCAGGACAAAGTCGTATTTACCCAGCAGCCAGGTCGGCTCCCAATAATAGGCCACCACCGGCTCTCCCCTGTCATACGCGGCGACCAGCACGGCGCTGGTGGCGGCGTCGGTGCCCGGCTCGATATAGTTATAGGTTTTGTCCAAGCCGTAGTACAAGTACTTTTGGTGAATAATCTGTGTAATCTCCCAGCCCGCAATTCCACCGTAGATAATCCCCTTGGAGGAATCCTCGGGGTCCTTAAAGAGGGAAGCATAGTCCTTGAGGTCCGCCACAGTCTTCAGGTTGGGCGCCATAGGCTCAATGCCCCGCTCCGGGTCCCCCTCGATGACATAGCGCGGCACATACAGCCCCTGCGCGTTATCGTCGAAGTTCACGCCCACCTCTTTAAGCGCACCCGCCTCAATATCGGCATTATAGTCCGGAAGGTTATCAGACCACACCTCCATGTGTACGTCGATCTCGCCCTTCTTCACCGCCTCATGTGTGATGGGCGTGCTGCCGGAAACCTCCGTCCACTGATAGCCGAACACCGCCTCGGCCACCGTTCCCGCCACGGCGTTGTGGAACAGGATAGAATCCCAGCCAACATCGGCAAAGCGCAGTGTTTTCGTCTGCTTCTGCTCCCCTGCTCCGCAGCCAACAAGGCTGCCGGCCAATACAATCATTGCCAAAAGCAATCCTGTAATCCGGATCGTTTTCTTCATAAACTATCTGACTCCTTTCTTGTACGTCACAATACTGACATTGCATATTATATCAACAAGTTGTCACTTTGTCAAACTGACATCTTAATTTTTGTATAAGTTGCCGGAAAAATAATGGTATTTTCTGGGGAATTTTTTCTTAAAATTGTAATGCTGCCAAGCAGTTCGAGATGCTAGGCGAAAATTTATTATTTCGCCGTCTCTCCGATTATACAGAAAGAGCAATTTATTTTGACGAAATCTAAACTTTGTGATAGACTGGCAGTATTGCGGCACAATCAATATTATAACGGAATTACGGTGAAATCATTATGGCAAGAAGCAAGGGGATTACCCTGCCTGTTTATCGAAAGATTGCGGTTACCATCGCTCAGGATATTGTGGGCGGAAAATATGTGGAGGGACAGAAGCTGTCCGGGCGCACAGTACTCTCCTCTCAGTACGGGGTTTCTCCGGAGACGATTCGCAAGGCGGTTCATCTTTTGGAGGATGTGGAGATTCTCGACATTAAGAAAAACAGCGGCGTGTGGATTCTCTCTTCGCAAAAGGCCGCTGAGTTCATTCAGGAAAGCCGGGAGCTGCAAAGCGCCGCCGACGTGAAGGGCGAGCTGCTCTCGTGGATGGAGCGCCAGATTGCCGAAACCTCCGCCGCCATGGAAAAGCTGCTGTTTGTCCTCAACACGGCGGGCCGTGCAGCGAAAAGCACACCCTTTGTGCCTTACGAGATTGCTGTGCCTGCCAATTCCCAGGTTGCAGGCAAGAGCATCAGCGGCCTGAACTTCTGGCACAAAACTGGCGCCACCATCATTGCCATCGAGCGGGGCGAGCAGATTATCCTCTCTCCCGGTCCTTATTCTTCCCTCTTGAGCGGAGATATTCTCTATATTGTGGGAGACGAACGAACACTTCTCTCTGCCATCCATTTTGTGACCTCTGCGAACGACGGATAATAGCCTCTTTTTATAAAAAAAGCGGCCTTTCTTGATTGGTTTTTCTGATAAAATAACGCAAACGGAGTGGAGGCCAAATGGCCTCCACTCCGTTTGCGCGCCGCTTTGGGCGGCGATTATTCCAATTTCTCCGGGCGGTTATTTTTCCGTTTCCTCCGGATAGGACCGCGCCTTCTCCGCCCCGGCCTGCACCATTTCCATAAACGCACCTGCCGCCGCCGTGGGGGCCACATCCACCAACGTGCACATCTCAACGCTGCGGGCAGGGATGGTGAAGTCGGTCTTCAAAAGCCGAATCTCCCCCGCACTCAGCGCATCCTGCACAAATTCCAGCGTCACGCCCGCCACGCCCAGACCGATCTTTGCCAGCGTCACCAGAAGGCTCCGGGAGCTCAGCTCGATTTCCGGCGTCAGCGTCACGCCGCAGCGGAGAAAATCCTGCTCCAAAAAGCCACGGGAGCTGGCCTTGCGCTCCAGCAAAATCAGGGGAAACGCCGCAATTTCCTCCCGTGTGTAAACGTGGTCGAAATCGCAGCCATAGCCGCTGCCCGCCACAAACACGCTGTGGGTGGAAAAACAGGGCCACGCCTCCAGCCGCTCCCGCTCCGCCGGGGTGGAGGCAAAGGCGATGTCCACAGAGCCGGAGCGCAGCAGGCTTAAAACCTTGGCGCTCCGTCCGCTGATAATTTTCAGTCGGATACCGGGATGAAGCCGATGAAATGACTCCAGATAGGGCGTCAAAAACTGGCCCGTCACGGTGTCGCTGGCGCCGATCACCAGCGTGCCCAGCATGAGCTGCTGGGCCTGAGAGAGCTTGTCCTCCCCCGTGGCCAAAAGCCCCAGCGCCGAACGAACATAGTCATACAGTAGCTGCCCTTCCCCTGTCAGGGAAACGCCCCGGGGACTGCGGGAAAACAGCCGCGCCTGAAGGGCCGTTTCCAACTGCTTGATGGACTGGCTTACCGCCGACTGTGAAATATAGAGATTTTTTGCGGCCACGGAGATGTTCCCCGCCTCCGCCACCTCTTTGAATACCCGATACAGCTCCAGCTTCACCGACATGACGCCTCCTCCTTTGCGTTTGGGACCTTTTTGAGACTGCGCTTGATTTTATGCCTTCCACCCCGGCGGCCCGTCCTTCTGGGCGCAAACCCGGGCGGTATTGCTTTTTTCGGTTTCCTGCCCGTTGAATTGTTATCATTATAAGGACTGCTGATGGTAATTGTAAATACAATATTTGTTAATTTTTTCGGTGAAGCGTTTTAAATGCGTAATTCCCGTCCAATGCCCGCAAAAAAAGGGACCCGCCTGATGGCGGGTCCCTCGTCTTCTAATTCCCGTTGATGTGAGCCTGAATGCGCTGAATCATCATTTCCAGCGCCACCAGATTGCGTCCGCCCCCCAGCACAATGATGTCGGCATACTTCCGGAAAGGCTCCACATACCGCTCGTGCATGGGCTTCACAGTGGTGAGATACTGCTTGACGACGGACTGGAGACTTCTTCCCCGGTCCTCCACGTCTCGCAGAGCGCGGCGCAGGATGCGCTCGTCCGCGTCCGTTTCCACGAAAATTTTAATGTCAAACATTTCCCGCAAGATGGGATTCTGAAAAATCAAAAATCCCTCCACAATGATGACCTTGGCGGGAAAAATTGTCACTGTTTGTTCGGTGCGGTTAAAATCTGTAAAGGAATACACGGGACACGCAATGGGTTCCCCCCGTTTCAGCGCCCGCAGGTGTTCAATCAGAAGGTCGGTGTCAAAGGCGCTGGGATGGTCGTAATTCTGGCGTGTCCGCTCATCTAAGGAAACGCCCTCCTGCAACTTGTAATAGCTGTCGTGGCCCACCACAGTCACGTCGTCCCCGAAATGCTCCTTCAGCCGCCGGGTCAGGGTGGTCTTGCCGGAGCCGGTGCCCCCCGCCACGCCGATTAAAATAATATCCATCGGGCTTTTCCCCCTCTCTGCGGGGGCATGCGCCGCCCGCCATTGGCAATTCCCCGCAAGGAAAACAGGGGAAGAACCTCAGAATATTATAGGGACGGCGACCCCAAAATGCAAGTGAAAACCACGGAAAAAAACGGAATTCCACAAAATTCGTCTTCATGGCCTTGACTGTGCAGGAAAAAACCGATATTATGTCAATTGATCATAAAAACACCCACCGCTCCGAAGGAGGATATTCATGGCCATGAAACGCTGCCCCGATTGCGGGGAAAAGTATTCCGATACATATAAGTGCTGTCCCTTCTGCGAGGAGGAGGCTGCGCTTTCAGAGGAGCGTCCCTTCCGCCGAAAGGGTACGCGGCGCTCCGCCTGCCGGAAGGAGCCAAGCATTTTGACCCCCCTTCTGGTTGTGGTAATTCTGGTGCTGGCGGTGACGCTGGGCTGGCTGTTCTTCGGCGACAGCATCAAGGAAAAGCTGGGCGGCGGCACAGAGCCGGGCGTCTCCTCCTCCGAAGTCGATTCATCTCAAAGCGGCGGTTCCTCCGGAGGTACCAGTCTGCCGGGGATCGGAGATTCCTCTGGGGATTCTTCTTCCTCTGCCGGTGAAGATCCGGGAAGCGTGATAGAGCCGGGAAGCGGAACGAAAACGGACCCCTCCGGGCTGACGGTGGAGCAGGTGGCGGCCCTGCCCGACACCCTGACCCTCTCCAAGACGGACTTTACCCTCCCAGTTGGGGACCCGGCAGTGAAGCTGACCGTTTCCGGCGGCAGCGGGAGTTATACCTGGTACAGCGAGGACGACGGAATTGCCTCCGTGGACGAAAACGGCACGGTGACGGCCATTTCTGCAGGAATCATCAATGTTTACGCCACCGACGGCACCGGAAAGGGTCTTTGCATCGTCCGGGTGCGGGCAGGCTCCGGTTCTTCCGGCAGCTCTGGGAACACCGTCACACCCTCCGGCGGCGACGTGAAGCTGAACCGGGAGGACTTCACCTTGGGCATAGGTGAGAGCTTCCAGCTCAAGAACACCGGAATCACCACCGCCCAGACCTGGTCCAGCAGCAACCCCGGCGTGGCCACTGTCAACGGCAGCGGGATGGTCACCGGCGTGTCCGCGGGCATGTCCACGGTCACCATGTCCTACGACGGGAACAGCCTGACCTGCATCGTCCGGGTGAAATAACAACGGATTCATTTTATAAAAAGCGCTCTCCGAGTCTTCGGAGAGCGCTTTTTTATCACACCGGCAACGCCGGGACATCAGATTTCTGCCCCATA
>DKLF01000055.1 GCA_002455655.1 Oscillibacter sp. UBA6647
GCCCAATGCGGGCTGACGGTCCTCCGGCTGCGGCGGGTGCGGGAGCACGCTTTGGAGCTGGGCGCGCTGCCGGAGGGGAAGTGGCGGTATTTAACTGTGGAAGAGCTGTCTGCGCTGCAAGCGCAGTGACAGCGGGATATTGCTGGCGCACCTTCTTTGCCGCCAAAAGAGATATGATTGCAGGATTTATAAAAATCCTGCAATTTTTGCGTTTGCTTCCACATTAGGAATCCATTGCAATCCCAAGGAATTTCAAGAAAATGCCGCTTTTTCAAGGCCGCTGTATCAAAAAAACAAAGGTTTTTATTGAAAAAATGCAGGAAATATGATAAGCTATTCATCACACTTGATCAGCGCCCGGTGCGCTGACCCGGAAGAAGAGATACGGCGGAGGGGAAAATCGTGGCGAAAGGCATTTTATATACGCTGGAGAGCGGCATGAGCGGCTTTTCAAAGGGACAAAAACGCATTGCTTCCTATATTATGGAGAACTATGACAAGGCCGCGTTTATGACGGCCAGCAAGCTGGGGCAGCTCTCGGGCGTCAGTGAATCCACGGTGGTCCGCTTTGCCTATGAGCTGGGCTACGAGGGCTATCCTGCCTTGCAGCGGACGCTGCAGGAAATGATCCGCAGCCGCCTGACCTCTACCCAGCGCATTCAGGTGGCGGACAGCATGATGAGCGGACATGACGTGCTGTCCTCCGTGATGCGTTCTGATTTTGACCGGCTGCGGATGGTGGCGGACAAGGCGGATCGCAGGGAGTTTGACCTTGTGGTGGATGAGCTGGTGCGGGCGCGGCACATCTATATTTTGGGCGTGCGGTCGTCCTCCTTTGTGGCGGGGTATCTGAACTTTTACATGCATCTGCTGCTGGACAACGTAACGCTGGTGCAATCCAACGAGGCGGGAGCGATTTTTGAACAGCTCTTCCGTATCGGACCCGGTGACGTGATGCTGGCCATCAGCTTTCCCCGGTACTCTAAGGCCACCATCAATACCGCGAAATTTGCCAAGGACCGGGGCGCGACAATTCTGGGCATCACGGACAACGAGCTGTCCCCTCTGGGGCAGATGTCCAGTGCGGCGGTGCTGGCCCCCAGCGAAATGATTTCCTTTGTGGACTCTATGGTGGCCCCCATGTCCATGGTAAACGCCCTGCTGGTGGCTCTGGGCTTCCGGCTGGGAAAAGACGTGTCCACCATTTTCTCCGAGCTGGAGGATATCTGGGAAACCTACGGCGTGTTTGGAAAGGCAGAAGATGAATAAAAAGGTTCTGGTGGTCGGCGGCGGTGCCGCCGGTATGATGGCTGCGATTTCGGCGGCGGAGCGGGGTGCGTCCGTGACGCTGCTGGAGCCGGGCGACCGCCTTGGAAAAAAGCTGAATATCACCGGCAAGGGCCGGTGCAACGTCACTAACGATTCCGGGTGCGATGAGCTGCTGGCCAACGTCCCCCGCAACGGAAAGTTTCTTTACAGCGCCTTTTCCCGGTTTGACGGACGGGACGCCATGGCGTTTTTTCAGGAGCTGGGCGTTCCGCTGAAGGTGGAACGGGGGCGGCGGGTATTTCCCCTGTCCGACCGCTCTTTTGACGTCAGCGGCGCGCTGGAGCGGCGGCTGAAAAAGCTGAGCGTCTCCATTTTGCGGCGGCGGGCGGAAAGCCTGCTGCTTGAGGACGGTGCGGTCCGGGGCGTGCAAACGGAACGGGGACCTTTGAACGCCGACGCGGTCATTCTGGCCACCGGCGGAATTTCCTACCCCGCCACCGGTTCCACAGGAGACGGACACCGGTTCGCGGAGCAGGCAGGCCACACGGTCACGCCCCTGCGCGGCTCTTTGGTGCCCCTGCGGGAAGTGGGGAACCTCTGCGCGGCTTTGCAGGGTCTTTCTCTAAAAAACGTGGAGCTGACGGTTTTTGAAAATAACAAAAAAATCCATACCGATTTTGGCGAGCTGCTGTTTACCCATTTTGGGGTCAGCGGCCCGTTGGTCCTGTCCGCCTCTGCCCATATGCGGCATTTCGGAGAAAAGGCGTATCGGCTGGAAATTGATCTGAAGCCTGCGCTGGACGAGGGACAGTTGGACAAGCGGCTGCTGGCGGACTTTGAAAAATACGCCAACAGCGATTTTTGCAACGCGCTGAGCGATCTGCTTCCCCAAAAGCTGATTCCGGTCATGGTAGAGTGCTGCGAAATTTCCCCGCATCGAAAGATACACGATGTCACGCGGGAGGAACGGCAGGGCCTGCTGCGCCTTTTGAAGCATTTTCCCATTGCCGTCGAAGCGCCCCGCCCGGTGGAGGAGGCCATTGTCACCGCTGGCGGCGTAACGGTGCGAGAGATTGACCCACACACCATGGAATCAAAGGTTGTAAAGGGACTATACTTTGCAGGTGAACTGATGGATGTGGACGCCTATACCGGCGGCTTTAACCTGCAAATTGCCTGGGCCACCGGGCGCGCCGCAGGCTTTGCAGCGGCGGATACCAAGGAGTAAGGAGCATTCCCATGAAGAACGTGAGCATTGCCATCGACGGGCCCTCCGGCGCGGGGAAGAGCACCCTGGCCCGGGCGCTGGCAAAGGAAAAAGGATATTTGTACATTGATACCGGCGCCATTTACCGGACCGTCGGCTGCTATGTCCGCCGCTGCGGGGTGGATCCGGCAGAGGAGTCGGCGGTTCTGCGGCTGCTTCCGCAGGCAAAGGTGGAGCTGCGCCGGGGTGAGGATGAAACGCAGCGCATGTTTTTAAACGGGGAAGACGTGTCGGAAGAGATTCGCCTTCCCGAGGTTTCCAAATATGCCTCCGTTGTCTCCGCCCACCCGGAGGTTCGGGCTTATCTGCTGGAAATGCAGCGCGAGCTGGCCCGGAATCACAGCGTGGTGATGGACGGACGGGACATCGGTACGGTGGTCCTGCCCGATGCGGACGTGAAAATCTTTCTCACCGCTTCTGTGGAGGTCCGCGCGAAGCGCCGGTATCTGGAACTTTCGGAGCGGGGAACGCCTGAAGCGCTGGATCAGGTGCGCAGCGAAATTGTCCAGCGGGATTGGGACGACTCCCACCGCGCCGCCGCGCCACTGCGGCAGGCGGAGGGGGCCGTAGCGGTGGATACCACGGCGCTGAATTTTCAGGAGAGCCTGTCCGCGCTTTTGCGGGTGGTGGAGGAGGCGCTGAAATGAAGCCGTTCAACTGTTTTTTTGTGTTTATCTATTATGTGGTGGGCTTTATTACCCATCTTCTTCATCCTGCCAAGGTGGAAGGGATGGACCGCCTGCCCAGAGGAGGGGCGCTGCTGTGCCCCAACCACGCCAGCGACTGGGACCCGATTATGGTGGCGCTGGTGCTGCCGGTGAATTACCGGCTGCACATTATGGCAAAGGAAGAACTGTTCCGCAATCCGCTTCTGGGCTGGATTCTGCGCCGGGTGGGCGCGTTTCCCGTCAGCCGGGGCGGCGGAGACATTCAGTCGGTCAAAACCGCAATGCAGGCCATTAAATCCGGAGACAATCTGCTGATGTTTCCAGAGGGAACCACCGTTCGGAACGGCATCGGTCATGTAGATGGCCTGCCTGCCCACGCCCACGGCGGCGTGGCCATGATTGGGATCCGCACGGGAGCAAAGCTGGTGCCGGTGTTTGTGGACGGGGAGAAGAAGCCCTTCCGGCGTACCCGTATTATCTTTGGCGAGCCCTATGAGCCGAGGATTACCGGGAAGCACGGCACGGCGGAGGAAATTCAGACGGTGGCGGACGAAGTTCTGGCGGCGGCCTACGCTCTGGGCGGGCAGGCCGTGGGAGGGAAGCCGCTGTGAAAGTGTTCTTGGCGCAAAGCGCCGGTTTTTGCTATGGCGTGGAGCGGGCGGTGGAACTGACAAAAAAAGCTGCCGCCAAGAGCGACTGCTGCGTTATGCTGGGGGATCTGATTCACAACGCCCATGTGGTGGCGGAGCTGGAGGCTCTGGGCGTGCGAAAAATCGCAGGGCCGGAGGACGCGCCGGAGGGCGCAACCGTGGTGCTTCGCTCTCACGGAGAGCGGCGGGAGATGGTGGAGGAACTGACAGAACGGGGACTTCGCTGCGTCAGCGCCGCCTGTCCCAACGTGCTGCGGATTCAAACCCTTGTTGGGCAGGCAGAGGAAGACGGACGGCAGGTCATCATCATCGGCGAGCGAAACCATCCCGAAATTCAGGGAATTGCCAGCTATTGCAGGCATCCGCTGATTTTCGGAGGGCCGGAGGAGCTTGCCGCCTGGTTTGCGGAGGACCCAGCACGGCGGGACCTTCCCATCACGGTGGCGGCACAGACCACCTGTATTCGTGAACTTTTTGAGACTTCCATAAAAATCTTAAAAAAACAGTGTACAAACGCCAAAATATTTGATACAATATGCAATGCTACGCGTAAGCGTCAATCCGAGGCGGCAGAGATTGCCGGGCGGGTGGACGCAATGGTGGTGGTTGGAGACCCCAGAAGTGCAAACACCAAACATTTGACGGAAATTTGTATTGAGAGATGCCCGCGCGTTCTCCAAATCGAGGGGGCGGACGAGCTCTCGCCGGATTTTTTCAATGGTTGCTCTGTTGCAGGTCTGACGGCCGGTGCCTCCACGCCTGCGGGCATCATTAAGGAGGTATATGCAACGATGAGTGAAGAAATCAAGAACGTCGAAAGCGGCGAGGAATCCTTTGAGGAACTGCTGAATCAATCTTTTAAGACTTTAAATACAGGCGAAAAGGTAACCGGAATCGTCACGGCCGTGGGTCCCACGGAGGTGCAGGTGGATGTGGGTGCCAAGCAGGCCGCATACATCAAGGCCAGTGAGTTGAGCGACGATCCCAACGCCAAGCCTGAGGAGCTTCTGAAGGTGGGCGACGAGATCGAGGCATATATCGTCCGCGTCAACGACATCGAGGGCTATGCCGAGCTGTCCAAGAAGCGTCTTGACACCGTGAAGGTCTGGGAGAACATCGAGCAGGCCGTCGAGGACAAGACCGTGATGGAAGGCGTCGTCACCGAGGTCAATAAGGGCGGTGTTGTTGTTTCCGTTAAGGGCGTGCGCGTGTTTGTGCCCGCTTCTCAGAGCGGTATGCCCCGCGGCGCGGATCTTGAAACCATGGTCAAGTCCAAGGCGCAGCTCCGCATCACCGAGGTCAACCGTGCCCGCCGCCGTGTGGTGGGTTCCATCCGCTCCGTGGCCGACGAGGCCCGCAGGGCCGCGCAGGACGAGGTGTGGAACAGCATCGAGGTTGGCAAGCGCTATACCGGTACTGTTAAATCCATGACCGCTTACGGCGTGTTTGTGGACATCGGCGGTGTGGACGGCATGGTGCACATTTCCGAGCTGAGCTGGAGCCGCATCAAGACCCCTTCCGAGGTCTGCAAAGTGGGCGATGCTATGGAGGTCTATGTCATCTCCTTTGATGCTGAGAAGCGCAAGATTTCTCTGGGCGTAAAGGATCGCGGCGTGAACCCCTGGGAGGACTTCATGAGCAAGTACCGCGTGGGCGACGTGGCTACGGTCCGCATCGTCAAGCTGATGACCTTCGGTGCGTTTGCCGAGGTTGTCCCCGGCGTGGACGGCCTGATTCACATTTCCCAGATTGCTGACCGGCGCATTGAAAAGCCCGGTGATGTGCTGAGCGAGGGTCAGGAAGTAGATGCCGAGATCATTGCTGTGGACGAGGAGAAGAAGAAGATTTCCCTGTCTATCCGCTCCCTGTTGGCTCCCGCTGAGGAGAGCGCAGACGCTGAGTAAGCCTCCCGTCAATTTATAAACAACGTTGCTCCGGAAATGTAAAAGCATTTCCGGAGCTTTCTTTGTATCCGACTTCTTGATGGGATATGCTCATTCCGATGAATGTGGGCAAAGCGCCTTTGACAAATTGCCGAAAATTTTTAAGCACCGAGGGGTGGAAGACAGGCAACTGGCGACCGCTTTTTATAAATTCCGGTTTTTTCCGGGAAAATCAAGCGTAGCGACGGATGAGGCTCCTCCCGCGCAGGGCTTTGCCGGATAACATGGCTCAGGAAATCCGGCGCGCAAATTTCACAGATTTGATTGCATTCCAAAAATGATTATGTTACAATATTGACAATCTTTGAAACTGCATGGTTTTATTGAAAAAAACAGGGAGGAATTTTTCATGAGCTATCAGGAAACATACAAACAGAAACTGACAACTGCGGACGAGGCTGTCAAGGTCGTCAAATCCGGAGACTGGATTGATTACGGCTGGTGCGTGGGTACTGCTGACGCGCTGGATAAGGCTTTGGCAAAGCGCGCGGATGAGCTGACCGATGTAAATATCCGCGGCGGTGTTCTGACCCGCCGTCCCGCCGTGATGAACATTCCCGATGCGGCACAGCATTTTACATGGAACTCCACGCATATGGGCGGTCTTGAGCGGAAGATGACCAAGGAAGGTCTGGCGTTTTACGTTCCCATCCGGTACTCCGAGCTTCCTCGGTACTACCGCGAAAATATGGCTCCCATCGACGTCCTGATGATACAGGTTACCCCCATGGATTCCCATGGCTGGTTTAACTTCGGGCCCAGTTGCTCCCATCTGAAGGCGGCCTGTGAGCGCAGCAAATGCATTATTCTGGAAGTGAACACCTCCTTGCCCTATTGCCACGGCGGCTTTGAAAACGGCATTCACATCGACGACGTGGATATGATTGTAGAGGGGGGGAACAGCCTTCCCGATGAGCTGGGCGGCGCGGCCCAGCCCAGCGAAACGGATCTCGCCATCGCCCGCCTTGTCATGGAGGAGATTCCCAACGGAGCCTGCCTCCAGCTTGGTATCGGCGCCATGCCCGGCACCGTGGGCAAGCTGATTGCCGAGTCCGATCTGAAGGATTTGGGCGTACATACCGAGATGTACGTGGACGCATTTGTGGATATGTCCAAGGCCGGAAAAATCACAGGCAAGTACAAGCCCTTTGACAAGGGCCGCCAGACCTTTACCTTTGCCGCAGGCACCCGGAAGCTCTATGAGTTCCTGGACAATAACCCCCAGTGCATGGCGGCTCCCGTGGATTATACCAACGACGTTGCCCGGGTGTCTCAGATCCCCAACTTTGTCTCCATCAACGGCGCGGTCGACATTGACCTGTACGGGCAGGTTTCCTCTGAGTCCTCCGGCACCACCCACATCTCCGGTGCGGGCGGCCAGATGGACTTCGTCATGGGCGCATATCTGTCCAAGGGCGGCAAGAGCTTTATCTGCTGCTCCTCCTCCGTAAAGGACAAGAAAACCGGAGAGCTGTCTTCCCGTATCCGTTCCACTCTGCTCAATGGCTCTGTCGTCACTGCCACCCGTACCAACCTGCACTATCTGGTGACGGAGTACGGCAAAGTCAACGTCAAGGGCATGGCCACATGGCAGCGGTCCGAGGCCATCATCAGCATTGCGCATCCTCAGTTCCGGGAAGAGCTGATTGCCGAAGCCGAGAAAATGCACATCTGGCGCCGGTCCAATAAGAAATAAAGTTCTATTTTTGATAAAAACCGCCCTTCACAGTGTTGTGGAGGGCGGTTTTTTACGGTTTACGCAACATTTTTCAGGATATACTTGTAAGATTATCCGAAATGTGATATTATCTATTTAAGATTTTTGGAATTTTAATAACTGCGATAAGCGCATCCGGGACATGAAAGGAGCCTGAAATGTTCAGTGTCGGAGATATGGTGGTTCATCCCATGCACGGCGCCGGTGTGATCGACGGCATTGTGTGTGAGAAGCTCGGCGGCGCAGCGCAGGATTACTATGTCTTTAAGATGATGGTGGGCGGCCTTCTGTTGAAAATTCCAACGGCCAACAGCGACGCCATCGGCTTGCGGCCCGTGTCGGGTCGGGCAGAGGTGGAGGCGCTGTTCAGCGCGCTTCCCACCATGAACATTGAGGAGAGCACCAACTGGAACAAGCGCTACCGCGAAAATCTCCAGCGGCTGAAAAGCGGGGACCTTTATGAGCTGGCCCGGGTGATCAAAAGCCTGACCATACGGGACAGGGAACGAAGCCTTTCCACTGGGGAGCGGAAAATGCTCCATAACGCCAAGCAGATTTTGATTTCGGAAATCGTGCTTACCGGCGTGGGCAGCTATGAGCAGGTGGAGCAGCGGCTGGACGGGTCCATGGAGGTATGAATACGGACCGGGGGAAGCCGGTCGGGGAAGAGGAGATCGAATGTTCCGTTTCTTTCACCGTTTCAGGGACGCGCAGCGTCCCTTCTGCACAGCGCTGGTAGCGGCTGCAGGCAGTTCCTCCCGGATGGGAGAGGGCGCTAACAAGCTGCTGGAGCCGCTGGACGGCATCCCCGTCTTGGCTTGGACCCTGCTGGCCCTTCAAAGGGCGCAGCGGGTGGACGCCATCATCGTGGCGGCCCGGGATGAGGATATCCTGCCCTTTTCCGAGTTGTGCCGTACATATGATATTTCAAAATGCGTCAAGGTGATTCGGGGGGGAGAGTCCCGGACCCATTCTGTTTTGCTGGCGGCCATGGAGTCCGATGAGAAAACGGAGCTTTTGGCGGTGCAGGACGGGGCGCGCCCGCTGACCCCGCCGGAGCTGATTGACAGTGTGATTGAAAAGGCGGCAAGGTGCAACGCCGCCGCCCCGGCGATCCCCGTGAAGGACACGGTAAAAACAGTGCGGGACGGGCAGGTGGAAGAAACGCTGGACCGCTCCGCTCTGGCTGCGGTGCAGACACCGCAGGTGTTTGAGGCCAACCTGCTGAAGGCGGCGCTCCAGTCTGCACTGGAGGATGGCGCGGAGACGACGGACGACTGCTCCGCCGTGGAGCGACTGGGCAAGACTGTGTATTTGGTGGACGGAGACGAAGAGAACCTGAAAATTACCACGCCGCTGGATTTGATTCTGGCCCAGGCAATTTTGGACGCCAGGGAGGGTCGGCTATGACGGGGCTGCGCATTGGTCAGGGATATGACGTTCACCGTCTGGTAGAAGGGAAGAAGCTGATTTTGGGAGGTGTGGAAATTCCCTGGGAAAAGGGACTTCTGGGCCATTCCGACGCGGACGTGCTGACCCACGCCGTGATGGACGCACTGTGCGGTGCGGCGGGGCTTGGCGACATCGGCACCCTGTTTCCGGACAGCGACCCTCAATATGCGGGCGCGGACAGCATTGCCCTTTTGCGGCATGTGGCGGCACTTTTACGGGAGAGGGGCTATGCGGTGGTGAACGTGGATGCCGCACTGATTGCCCAGCAACCGAAAATTGCCCCCTACAAAAAGGAAATGGCACAAAATCTGGCCGTGGCGCTGGGCGTGGAGCGGGATCGGGTGAATGTAAAGGCCACTACGGAAGAAGGTCTTGGCTTCACGGGAGACGGCTCTGGCATGGCTGCGCAGGCCGTGGTGCTTTTGGAAAAGGAATGACAATTGATATGGGAGGCCCGTCCGGAAGGACGGGCCTCCCGTTTGCTTTTTAAGGCCCTGAAAGGCTTGTGGCGGTTCGTCAATGTTTTGTTGTCTCTGTTCTCACCCCTTTTTTCGGTCCGCATAAACTATGGGGAGAGGAGGAGTGTCCGTGGAACAATACTGGATGATCGCCCGCTCTGTGACCTATGCCCAACGAATGGAAAGAATGCTGATGGCCGCGGGGATCCGGACGCGCATCTTCCGCGCTCCTAGAGATTTGAGCAATATGGGCTGCGCGTATGCCGTGGAAGTGACGGGCGGGGCGCTGCGTTCCGCACTGTCGGTTCTTCGGTCGGCGGGGCTTTACCCCGCGAAATTATATTTGTTACAACAGGGAAAATACGTGGAGATTTCTCTGTGAACCGCGTCCGGCGGCTTTGCCGCCGGACCCCGGATAGCGTTGGAACGCGGGGTATAAACGCCGCTTTGGAATCTTTTTTAGGAGGTTGACTATGATTTATCTGGACAGTGCGGCTACCAGCTTCCAAAAGCCGGAGACGGTTGGCCGGGCAATGGTGAAGGCCCTGCAAACCATGAGCTCTCCCGGGCGCGGCGGCTATCCGGCGGCCATGCAGGCGGCAGATACGCTGTTCTCCTGCCGCACGGAACTGGCCGAGCTCTTTCATATATCGGAGCCGGATCGGGTGGTATTCACCATGAACGCCACCCACGGGCTGAATATCGCCATCAAAAGCCTTGTCCCCCGCCGTGGGCGTGTGGTAATTTCCGGCTATGAGCACAACGCCGTCACCCGGCCCCTTGCGGCGCTGGGCGCGGAAATTATTGTGGCCGGCGCGCCGCTGTTCCGGCCGGACCTGACCACGGAGGCCTTTGAAAAAGCTATTACCCCCGACGTGGATGCCGTGGTTTGCAGTCATGTATCCAACGTCTTTGGCGTGGTGCAGCCGGTGGAGGCCGTGGCCGCGCTCTGCCGGGAGAGGGGCGTGCCCTTTATCATTGATGCGTCCCAGTCCGCGGGAGTGATGCCACTGGACATGGCGGAAATGGGTGCGGCGTTTGCCGCCATGCCCGGGCACAAGGGACTGTACGGACCGCAGGGCACCGGAGTTCTGCTCTGCGGCGACAAGATGGATGGAAGTCCTCTCATAGAGGGAGGGACCGGCAGCGTTTCCATCCAGCAGGAAATGCCGGACTTTCTTCCGGACCGGCTGGAAAGCGGAACTCATAACGTACCCGGCATCGCAGGTCTATTGGAGGGGATTCGCTTTGTCCGAGGAAAAGGGGAGAACGCCATCTGCCTCCACGAGCGGAAACTGGCCTTGCAGGCCTCAGAGGGACTGAGAAAGCTCCCCGGCGTCTGCGTGTGCGCGAGAAGGGACCTCTTTGACCAGACCGGCGTGCTCAGTTTTGTGGTGGACGGAGTGGATTCTGAATTTGTGGGCAACGCTCTGACGGAGGCGGGCTTCGCGGTCAGATCCGGTCTGCACTGCGCGCCGCTGGCCCACCGCACGGCCGGAACGATAGACAGCGGCACTGTCCGTCTCAGCTTCTCCGCGTTTAACACGGAAAAAGAGGTGGATTTGCTTCTGGAGACCCTGCCGGGAATCCTGAAGCGCTTTTCCGACTGATTTCCCCCACAGCCGCCCGCACTCGTCTTTCGGGTCGCGGGCGGCAAAGCTGCGTTTGGAGGAAAAATCCTGAAAAGCGGTGAACATACTATGAATTTTGACGCCTTTTGCCTTGCAATTCGGCGTCATTTTCTATATAATATAAACGTTCTTGTAATTTGGGCGTACTCCGAATCCCACGGCTTTCTCCGTGGGCGGAATCCCGCCCTGACCCGGGAAGGAAGCTGATACAGCGATGAGCGCAAAATTTTCGCTTCTGCCG
>DKLF01000003.1 GCA_002455655.1 Oscillibacter sp. UBA6647
CGCGCCCCTCAGGGCGGCTTCAACCGCCCCAACACCAACACCCCTCGTCCGGCGGCTGCCCCCGCGGCCTCCGCTGAACCCAAGAAGGAAGGAGGAGCTGAATAATGCTTCTGCCCAAGAGAGTAAAATACCGTCGTGTGCACCGTGGCCGTATGACCGGCAAGGCATACCGCGGAAACACAATTACCTACGGTCAGTTCGGCCTCCAGGCCATGGAGCCCGGCTGGATCACCAGCAACCAGATTGAGGCGGCCCGTATCGCCATGACCCGTTACACCAAGCGTGGCGGTCAGGTCTGGATCAAGATTTTCCCCGACAAGCCCGTCACCAAGAAGCCCGCCGACACCCGCATGGGTTCCGGTAAAGGTTCCCCCGAGTTTTGGGTTGCAGTTGTGAAGCCCGGCCGTATCATGTTTGAGATTGCCGGCGTTCCCGAAGAAACTGCCCGCGAGGCCCTGCGTCTGGCCAGCCACAAGCTGCCCATCAAGACGAAGCTGGTTATCCGCGAGGCTGCTTCGGAGGCTCAGGAAGCAGGTGAGTAAGATGAAGGCAAGTGAAGTTCGCAAGATGAATGCCGAGCAGCTCAACGAGAAGCTGACCGGCCTGAAGAAGGATCTGTTTTTCCTGCGTATGCAGCACGCCACCAACCAGCTTGACAATCCCCTGAAGATTCGGGAAACCAAGCACGACATTGCCAGAGTCAAAACCGTGTTGCGGGAGCTTCAGGCTTCCGGAAAGCAGTAAGGAGGTAAGTGAACATGAGTGAAATGGTGAGAACTTCCTCCCGGAAGACCAGAATCGGCAAGGTTGTGTCCGACAAGATGGATAAAACCGTGGTCGTGGCTATCGAGGACCGCGTGGCCCATCCCCTGTACAAGAAAATTGTCGGCCGCACCTACAAGCTGAAGGCCCACGACGAGGAAAACGCATGCGGCATCGGTGACAAGGTTAAGGTTATGGAGACCCGCCCTCTCAGCAAGGACAAGCGGTGGCGCGTGGTCGAGATTATTGAAAAAGCGAAGTAAGGAGGTGCCGAGTTATGATCCAACAGGAAAGCTATTTGAAGGTTGCCGATAATACCGGCGCCAAAGAGATCAAGTGCATCCGCGTTCTGGGCGGCTCCACCCGCAAGTTTGGCAACATCGGCGACGTTATTGTGGCGTCCGTCCGCAAGGCCCAGCCGGGTGGCACCGTGAAAAAGGGCGAGGTGGTCAAGGCCGTCATCGTTCGCAGCGCTAAGGGCGTCCGCCGCAACGACGGCACCTATGTCCGCTTCGACGATAACGCTGCCGTCCTCATCAAGGATGACCAGAACCCCAGAGGGACCCGTATCTTTGGGCCGGTTGCACGCGAGCTGCGCGACAAGGATTACATGAAGATCCTGTCCCTGGCTCCCGAAGTGATTTGAGGGGGACGCCTGATATGTCTATGAATATCAAAAAGGGCGACACCGTGGTCGTTCTCTCCGGCAAGGACCGGGGCAAGCAGGGCAAGGTTCTGGGCAGCGTGCCCAAGACCAGCCGGGTCGTGGTGGAGGGCATCAACATGGTGACCTGTCACGTGAAGCCCCGCAAGCAGGGCGAGACTGGCGGCATTGTCAAGCGCGAGGCGGCAATCGCCTCCTGCAAGGTGCAGGTGGTCTGCCCCAAGTGCAGCAAGGGCACCCGCGTTGCCCACAAGATTGAAAACGGCAAGAGCGTTCGCGTGTGCAAGCACTGCGGCGCCGCGCTGTGAGAAAGGGGAGTAGACGAACATGGCAAGACTGAAGGAAAAATACGGCGCCGAAGTCGCTCCCGCGCTCATGAAGCAGTTTGAATACAAGAGCGTCATGCAGATTCCCCGGATCGACAAGGTTGTCGTGAACGTGGGTTGCGGCGAGGCTCGGGAAAACGCCAAGGTTCTTGAGAACGTGGTGGGCGACCTGGCCCAGATTACCGGCCAGAAGCCCATCATCACCAAGGCGCGCAAGTCCATCGCGAACTTCAAGCTCCGTGAGGAAATGCCCATCGGCGCGAAGGTCACTCTCCGCGGCGCAAAGATGTGGGAATTTCTGGACCGGCTGTTCAACGTGGCTCTGCCCCGCGTCCGCGACTTTCAGGGCATCAATCCCAACTCCTTTGACGGCCGGGGCAACTACGCTCTGGGCATTCGGGAGCAGTTGATTTTCCCGGAAGTGGAGTACGATAAGATCGACAAGATCCGCGGCATGGATGTGGTTATCTGCACCACCGCAAAGACCGACGAAGAAGCCCGTGCCCTGCTGGAGCAGGTCGGCGCTCCCTTTGCCAAGTAAGGAAGGAAGAGAAGAATGGCTAAGAAGTCTATGATTTTGAAGCAGCAGGCTCCCGCGAAGTTCTCTTCCCGGAAGTACAACCGCTGCAAGCTCTGTGGCCGCCCCCATGCTTATCTCCGGGACTACGGCGTTTGCCGTATCTGCTTCCGTGAGCTGGCCTACAAGGGCGAGATTCCCGGCGTTCGGAAGGCGTCTTTCTAAGACCCACCGATTTTACTTTTGTAGCTTGGGGCGAAAGCCCTGGTGAAAGGATGGCGAAAGGTCACTGTGAATCGGGCACCACGCGCGAGCGGACTGCTCCATTCATAGTGATACCTCGCTGCCTGAACGGTTTTTCGGAACCGTAACTCTAAAAACAGGAGGATTTATCCATGCATATCACAGATCCGGTTGCGGATATGCTCACCCGCATCCGCAACGCCAACAGCGCAAAGCACGACACCGTTGATGTCCCCGCCTCCAATATGAAGAAGAGCATTGCTCAGATTCTGCTGGACGAGGGCTATATCAAGAACTTCCAGATGGTGGAGGACGGCCTTCAGGGCGTGCTTCATATCACCTTGAAGTACAACGCCGGCAAGGAGAAGGTCATTACAGGTCTTCGCCGTGTCAGCAAGCCAGGCCTGCGCGTCTATGTGGGCGCCGATGAGCTGCCCCGCGTGCTTCGCGGCCTGGGTATCGCGATCATTTCCACGTCAAAGGGCATCATGACCGACAAGAAGGCC
Organism: Oscillibacter sp. UBA6647; assembly: GCA_002455655.1. Taxonomy (GTDB): domain Bacteria; phylum Bacillota; class Clostridia; order Oscillospirales; family Oscillospiraceae; genus Oscillibacter. Next base: position 3,019 of record DKLF01000003.1, read on the forward strand.
CGCGAGGGGCATGTCGGCGGAGAAGTCCTGGCGTTCGTCTGGTAAGGAGGGTACTGAATCATGTCTAGAATCGGCAGAATGCCCATTACCGTCCCCGCCGGCGTCACCGTAAACGTGGCAGAGGGTAATGTGGTCACCGTCAAGGGTCCCAAGGGCGAGCTTGCCCGGGCCCTGCGCCCCGAAATGATCATCAAGCAGGACGGCAACACGATCACCGTGGACCGTCCCTCCGAAGATAAGCAGCACAAGGCCCTGCACGGCCTGACCCGCACCCTGCTCCACAACATGGTGGAGGGCGTCGCCAATGAGTTCACCAAATCGCTGGACGTCAATGGCGTGGGTTACCGTGTGGCCAAGGAGGGCAAGAACCTGGTGATGAACCTGGGTTTCTCCCATCAGGTGATCGTTTCCGAGATCGAGGGCATCACCATTGAGGTCCCCGCTCCCAATAAAATCATCGTGCGCGGCTGCGACAAGCAGGCTGTGGGCCAGTTTGCCGCTGAAATCCGCGAGAAGCGTCCCCCCGAGCCTTATAAGGGCAAGGGTATCAAGTATTCTGACGAGGTCATCCGCCGCAAGGTTGGTAAGACCGGCGCCAAGAAGTAAGGAGGTGTGCCGATATGATTAAGAAGCCGAATACAAATGCTCAGCGCCTGAAGCGTCACAAGAGGGTGCGTGCCAAAATCTCCGGCACCGCCGCTACCCCCCGCCTGAATGTCTTCCGCAGCGAGTCTAACATTTACGCCCAGATTATCGACGATGTGAAGGGCGAGACCTTGGCAGCCGCGTCTTCTTTGGATAAAGAGATCGCCGGTTACGGCGGCAACGCCGCCGCCGCCTCTGCCGTGGGCAAGCTCATTGCAGAGCGGGCCAAGGCAAAGGGGATCGAGAACGTGGTTTTCGACCGCGGCGGTTATCTGTACCATGGCCGTGTGCAGGCACTGGCCGAAGGCGCCCGCGAGGGCGGCCTGAAGTTTTGATCGGAGGAGGTAAACAACATGCCTAGATTTGAAAGAGAGCCCAGCGAATACGCAGAGAAGGTTGTTGCCCTCAACCGAGTTTCTAAAACCGTTAAGGGCGGCCGCGTGATGAAGTTCTCTGCCTTGGTGGTGGTGGGCGACCAGAAGGGAAAGGTCGGCTATGGCTTGGGTAAGGCCGCCGAAGTCCCCGAGGCCATCCGCAAGGGCCTGGAGTCTGCGAAGAAGAACATGATTACCGTGACCCTGGCCGGGTCCACCATTCCCCACGAGGTGATCGGCGCCTCCGGCGCCGGACGCGTGCTGATGAAGCCCGCCGCCCCCGGTACCGGCGTGATTGCCGGCGGTGCGGTCCGCGCTGTGGTGGAAGCTGCCGGAATTAAGGATATTCGTACCAAGTGCCTGCGCTCTAACAATGCCAACAATGTGGTCGCTGCCGCCTTCGAAGGACTACGGTCCATGCGCGGGCCGGAGGAAGTGGCGCGTATCCGGGGCAAGAGCGTCAGCGAGATTGTGGGTTAAGGAGGGGCTTATTATGGCAAACTTGAATATTAAGCTCGTCAAGAGCCTAAACGGTCGTCTGGAAAAGCAGATTCTGACCGCCCATTCTCTGGGCCTGCGCAAAATCGGTGACATCACCGTGCAGCCCGACAACGACCAGACCCGCGGCAAGATCGCCAAGATCGGCTATCTGCTGCAGGTCGCCGAAGTGAAATAAGGAGGCACGGAAACATGAAACTCAACGAACTGTCTCCCGCCGAAGGCTCCGTCCAGCAGCCCTACCGCAAGGGCCGGGGCGCCGGCAGCGGCAACGGCAAGACCGGCGGCCGCGGCCATAAGGGCCAGAAGGCCCGCAGCGGCGGCAAGGTCCGCGTGGGCTTCGAAGGCGGCCAGATGCCTCTGGCGCGCCGCGTTCCCAAGCGCGGATTCAACAACATCTTTGCAAAACCTCTGGAGATTATCAACCTCAGCGCGCTGAATCTGTTTGAAGACGGCGAGACCGTCACGGATCAGGTGTTGCTGGAAAAGGGGATTCTTTCCAAGTGCACCTATGGATTCAAGGTGCTGGGCAACGGCAAGGTCACGAAAAAAGTGACGGTGCAGGCCTCTGCCTTCTCCGCGTCTGCCAAGGAGGCAATCGAGGCAGCTGGCGGAAAGGCCGAGGTGAAGTAACGTGATCGCTACGATTCGCAAAGCATGGGATATTCCCGAGCTGCGGAAGAAGATCATTTTCACTTTGCTGATTTTGCTCATTTTCCGCATCGGTAACGCCATCACCGTTCCCTATGTGGACACGGCCACGCTGTCCAGCTATCTGAACAGCCAGACCACCACCATTTTGGGGCTGTATAACGTGATGAGCGGCGGGGCGTTTGCGCAGGCAACTGTCTTCGCACTGAGCATCCAGCCCTATATCAACAGCTCCATTATCATTCAGTTGCTCACCGTGGCCATCCCCGCTTTGGAGCGGCTGGCCAAGGAGGGCGGCGAGGAAGGCCGGAAGAAGATTCAGTCTATCACCCGGTATGCCACTGTGGCCATTGCCATTTTGCAGGCGTTCGGCTACTATATGATTATGAAGCGCTACGACATCCTTACCGATCAAGGTATCTGGCCCGCACTGGTCATTATCGTGTCCTTCATCGCCGGCTCCTCCTTCGTGATGTGGATGGGTGAGCAGGTCACCGAATTCGGCGTGGGCAACGGCATCTCCATCATCCTGTTCGGGGGTATTCTCTCCCGCGTTCCCAGCATGGTGTCCGGGTTCTACGAGGGCGTGATCACCTGGTCCGGCGTTCGCAGCGGAGCGCTGACGGAGCAGACGCTTCTCGATGCAGGCTACACGGCGACAAACGCAAAGTATATGCTGGAGCAGGCACTCGCTCCCTGGAGCGTGGTTCTGATTCTTGTGGGTATTCTGGCGCTGATTGTGTTCATTGTGTTTATCAACAGCGCTGAGCGCCGCATCCCCGTCCAGTATGCCAAGCGGCAGGTGGGCCGGAAGATGTACGGCGGCCAGACCTCCACTCTTCCCATGAAGGTGAACATGTCGGGCGTGCTGCCCATCATCTTCGCACAGTCTATCGCCTCTCTGCCGGCCACCATTATGGCGTTTACCGGCGTGGGCGAGGAGGGAAGCTTCAGCTACAAGCTTTCTCAGTTCCTTGATACTAAGTCCGTCCTCTATATGGTGGTGTATTTTATCCTGATTATCGGCTTTAGCTATTTCTACTCCACCATTCAGTTCAATCCCGTGGAGATTGCCAACAACCTGAAAAAGCAGGGCGGCTTTATCCCCGGCTTCCGTCCGGGCAAGCCCACGGTAGACTTCATTCGGAAGGTTTTGAACAAGGTGACGCTCTTTGGCGCAATTTATCTGGGCATCGTGGCCATGGTTCCTTTGCTGGCGGGTATGGTGATTAAACACTCCTCTCTGGGCATTGGCGGCACCTCGGTCATCATTATCGTGGGCGTGGCGCTGGAAACGGTGCGCGCGCTGGAGTCTCAGATGCTGATGCGCCAATATAAGGGCTTCTTGGAATAAGAAAGAGGCGAAATGGAATGAAACTGATCCTGTTGGGCGCACCCGGCGCCGGAAAAGGGACACAGGCTGAAATTCTGTGCAAGGAATTTTCCATTCCCACGATTTCAACCGGAAGCATCCTCCGCGCGGCCGTGAAAAACGGCACGCCCACCGGCCTGAAGGCGAAATCCTTCATGGACGCGGGCAAGCTGGTCCCTGATGAGGTCATCATCGGCGTCATCTCGGACCGGCTGGCGGAGCCGGACTGCGCAAACGGCTACATTCTGGACGGGGTGCCCCGCACCATCGCTCA
>DKLF01000062.1 GCA_002455655.1 Oscillibacter sp. UBA6647
ACGACGCTCTTCCGATCTATGGAGCTGATCGCCGTCATTATGAAGGGCCCCACCTCCGCTCAGCGATTTGAAGACGCAAAGGCCCTGCTGAGCTATGGCTTTTCCACCTACGCCCTGGTAAAGGCCATGCCCGACGGGGCACTGCCTCCAGTGAACGTATCGCTGGGGACACAGACCACCGTGCAACCCGTGGCGGCGGGCGAATCCCTTCTGCTGGAAAAGGCCAAAGCGGGAAAACTCGAAAAATCCGTGTCCCTCACCGAGCAGGTGGCCGCCCCCATTGCAAAAGGCGACGTGCTGGGAACGCTGATCCTCTCCTCCGGTGGGGAGACAGTGGCAGAGGTGCCGCTGGTGGCGGGAGAGGACGTTCCCCGCGTCTCCTGGGGCGCGCTGGCCCTGCGGTATCTGCGCACCGCATTTCTGGGCGGCTGATTTCAGTCCGGATTTCCGGCCTTTTTTGGATTTTTCCTTGTGACGCAGGGGGAATGCTAGTATAATAGGGCCATCACCCAAGGTCGCGGGGCGATCCGGAAAGGATGGTTGTTATGCTGGAAGTGAAAACCTTTCATATGGACTCCTTTATCCCCATGCCCTATGAGGAAGCCATGGCTCCCCGGCTGGGGCTGGCCCACGAAAAGCTGCAAAGCGGAGCAGGCCCGGGGGGCGAGTATACCGGCTGGGTCCGTCTGCCGAAAGACTATGACCGGGATGAGTATGCCCGCATCAAGGCGGCGGCGGCCAAAATTCGCAAAAACTCCGGCGCGTTGGTGGTGGTGGGCATCGGCGGGTCCTATCTGGGCGCCCGGGGCGTGATTGACCTTTTGTGCTCCCCCAGCTATAACCTGAAAAAGAAGGACGGCCCCAACATCTACTTTGCGGGCAACGGTCTGGACGCAGACGCACTGGGCGAAACGCTGGACCTTTTGGACGGTGTGGACTTTTCCGTAAACATCATCTCCAAGTCCGGCACCACCACAGAGCCCGCCGTTGCCTTCCGCTTTCTGCGGACGCTTTTGGAGGAGCGGTATGGCAAGGACGGCGCGCGAAAGCGCATTTTCGCCACCACAGACCGCAGCAGAGGTGCACTGAAATCTCTTGCGGACAAAGAGGGCTGGGAAACCTTCGTGGTACCGGACGACGTGGGCGGGCGGTATTCCGTACTCACCGCGGTTGGCCTTTTGCCCATCGCCGCGGCGGGCGTGGACATTGACGCGCTGATGGGCGGCGCGGCGGAAATGATGGGGCGGTGCGCCGTTCCCGGCTATGACTGCCCGGCATGGAGGTATGCCGCCGCCCGGTATCAACTGTACCGGGACGGGAAAACCGTTGAAATTCTCGGCTGCTTTGACCCGGCATTTCGCATGATGGCGGAGTGGTGGAAGCAGCTTTACGGCGAGAGCGAGGGAAAAGAGGGCAAGGGTCTGTTCCCCGCCAGCGTGGAATTTACCGCCGACCTCCACTCCATGGGCCAGTACATCCAGCAGGGGCGGCGGCTGATGTTTGAAACGGTGGTCCGATTCGGTCCGTCTGCCCGGCAGCTTTCTGTTGAGCGGGATGAAGAGGACGGCGATGGGCTGAATTTCCTTGCGGGTAAATCTCTGGACTTTATCCGGGACAAAGCTGCCGAGGGAACGCTTCTGGCCCACACGGAGGGCGGCGTTCCCAACCTCATCATTGAGGCCGGGACGCGGAATGCGGAGACTGTGGGCGGTTTGATTTACTTCTTTGAATACGCCTGCGGGCTCAGCGGATATCTGCTGGACGTAAATCCCTTTGACCAGCCGGGCGTGGAGGACTATAAAAAGAATATGTTCGCTCTGCTGGGAAAACCCGGCTTTGAGGACCGGGGTGCGGAGCTTCGGGCAAAGCTGAACCTGTAAACGAATACCGGGGGCGAAATTTTCGCCCCCGGCATTATTCACAAACTTTTTTGCAGGAATTCTGCATTGTTTTTTCAGGGAATCTATGCTATGCTGAAGACATAGAAATCCACCCCGTGATTTCAAAAGAACAGGAGTGATACACTATGGTTAGATTGATTATGGGCGTCAAAGGCTCCGGGAAAACCAAGCAGCTCATCGACCTCATCAACAGCGCGGCAAAGGACGAGCCGGGCAACGTGGTTTGCATTGAATCAAACTCCGCTCTGACTTACGACATCCACTACCATATCCGCCTGATTGACGTAAAGGAATATAAACTGAACAACTACGAGTCCATGCGCGGCTTTATCAGCGGCCTGTATGCCGGGAACTACGACATTTCCCACGTTTTCATCGACAACCTGTGCAAGGTGACCGGCGGCGACGTGGACCACAAGACCGAGGAATTTTTGAATTGGCTGGACGCTTTTGGCGAGAAGAACAGCATTAAATTCACCGTCACCATCAGCGCCGAGGTGGGCCTTGCCACCGACGGGATGCAGAAATTCCTGTAAGCGTCCGCGCGAAGACTCTTTCCCACATAAATTCTTAACAAACGGCGGCGGGATGTGCGATGCACATCCCGCCGCTCCTATTTTCGGATTTTTTGGCAGTTCCCGCGCTTATTTCAGCCCCGCAAGAATCCCGTTATTCCCGTCCAGCGGGCCGGTCAAATTGTCAAGGCACAGCCCGCCGCCGCCGATAAACGACAAAAGCTGCCGCCGCGCCTGCGCGGAGCGGGCGTCGTTATACCAGACCACCACCCGCTGTCCGGAGTTCGTATAGCTGAGATAAGGCGCGGCGTACCGGCCAGACCAGTAGCCCGTGACGCCGGAGGTTGACAGCAGGGTGGAAAGCTCTGCCGCGGACACATCCCCCTCGGCCCGCTCTCCCCTCCACTTGGAGCCGGATACGGTGAGCAGAAGCACTATCTTTTCAGTTGGAACAGCGGATGCCACGGCTTCCATCGCGTAATAGACCTCTTCCAGCGGCTCTCTGGGGGTAGTGGGAAGACCGGAAATCACCTGATAGTAGGGCGCAATGCGCAAAATAATCTTGTCTGTAACAGCCGCCAGCGCGGCAAAGTCATAGCCGTTGTAGGCCGTCCCCCCCTGCCTGACAGGCGCTTCCGCCGCCACGAAGAAAAGCTTGTCTTTCCCCAATCCCGTTCGCAGAGCAGTCGCCAGCGCCGTAAGAGCCGCCCTGTCTGTGCCGGTCAGCTTTGAGACGTCCAGAAGCACACCGTCCCATCCGCCGTCAACGGCGGCTGCTGCAAGTTCTTTTGCCAGTGCGGCAAGGTCTGCCTCGGCAAGAACGGAGCCGGGACCGGAAACCTGAAGCAGCACACGCCTGTCCCCCGCCGCCGACCGGATGGCGGCGGTCGTTTCTTCAGAAACGTCGGAAACCAGTTGAAGCGACCCGTTATACACCAGCTTCAGCGCGGGAACCGCCACGGTCCCAACGCCCCCAAGGCTCAGTCCCGCCGTCTCCCGGGCAATGCCCACAAGCTCCGGTGCGGGGGCGTGCAGCTTGTCGTAAACCCGCATTAGCACGGCGGCGGCCTGCTCCCGGGTGACAGGTTTGTCCGGCAGAAATTCGCCCCGGGTGTTCCCCGTCATAATGCCAAGATCGCTGGCCAGAATCAGATATCCCAGACTGAAGGTCACGTCGGTAAAGGGGGACTTCCGCTCCCCCGCAAGGCCCGCCAGCGTCCCATACCCCAGCGAGCGCACCAACATCACTGCCATCTCCGCCCGGGTAATGGCGTCTCCGGGGCGGAAATTCTCCTCCTGCTGCGTCACCGCCCCCCGGACAAACACGGTTTCCACCGCGCCGTAATACCACTTGGAGGGGTCCCGGTTGTCCGCAAAGGACCCGGCAGCGGGAGAAACCGCCTCCCACTCAAACAGGCGGCACAGCACCGCGGCAAACGCCGCACGGGTCATGGACCCTCCCATGCCGAACGTTCCGTCGCTCCGACCGTTCAAAAGTCCCTTCTCCGCCGCACGGGCAATGGACTCCGCCGCCCAGTGCGTCTTAGGCACATCGGAAAACTTGGGGGCCGCCGCCGCGCTCACCGGCAGCGCGGTCAACAGGCACAGGCAGCTAAGGCCCACAGCAACCAGCCGTTTCATGTATTTCAGCAAACAATCATCTCCTTTTCAAAGCGCTTCATAAAACAATCTGCCGGGCCACGGCCCGGCCTGTGTAAAATCTTCCAGTGTAATAACCCCGGTTATTTTAGCAGAATCCGGCCCGCCCGTCAAATTCGCCGCCAAAGGTTAGAATTTTCTTTACGTTTCCGTGGAACTTTGATATAATAGTGGAGTTATTTTGGAAAATAGCACAACTGTGCTGCAGAATTTGTCGGAAGGGGGGCTGCCGTGATGAAATTTGAAAAGTGGAACATCGGAGCGCCCTCCCCGGGCGCGGTGGAAGCGCTGCGCCAAGCGGGATATCCTGCGCTGCTGGCCTCTGTGCTGGCGGGCCGGGGCATCGTTTCCGCGGAAGAAGCCGCCAAGCGGCTGGAGTGCGACGGGGCGCTGACCCTCTCTCCCTTTGCTATGGCGGACATGGATAAGGCCGTGGAGCGCATTCGCCGCGCCATTGCGGACGGGGAAACCGTGGCCGTCTTCGGCGACTATGACGTGGACGGCATTACCTCCACCGTGCTGCTGCTGGACTATTTGAAAAATTGCGGCGTTCCCTGCCTGCGCTATATTCCCCGGCGCATTGAGGACGGCTACGGTTTGAGCCGAGAGGCCATTCAATTCCTCCGCGACCAGGGGGCCACGCTGATGGTGACGGTGGACTGCGGCGTCACCGGGGCGGAGGAGGTGGACTTTGCAGCTTCCCTTGGGCTGGACGTGGTGGTCACCGACCATCATGAGTGCAAAGGCCCTCTCCCAAAGGCTGCCGCCGTGGTGGACCCCCACCGGGCCGACTGCCCATACCCTTTCAAGCATCTTGCGGGCGTGGGCGTTGCGCTGAAGCTGGTGCTGGCTCTGGGCGGCTCCGGCAACGAGGAGCGGCTGTTTTCCCGATACTGCACCCTTGCCGCCATCGGCACCGTTGCCGACGTGATGCGGATGGAGGGTGAGAATCGGGTGATCGTCCAGCGGGGCCTTGCGGCTCTGCCAAGAACGGATTTTGTGGGCATTCACGCCCTTTTAAAAGAAGCGGGGCTGGACGGAAAACCCGTCACTTCCGTGCAGATTGGCTTTTCTTTGGCCCCCCGCATCAACGCGGCGGGGCGCATGGGGGCGGCGGACCTTGCCGCCGACCTGTTGGAAACCGAAGACCCCGCCCGCGCCGAAGAACTGGCCCGGGCGCTTTGCGATTTGAACCGGGAGCGTCAGGCAGTGGAACAGGAGATCTGCGCCGACGCGCTACACCAGATCGAGTCCCTGCCGGATTCCCAGCGCTCCGCGCTGGTGCTGGACAGCGACGACTGGCATCAGGGCGTGGTGGGCATCGTGGCCTCCCGCATCAGCGAAAAATTTTCCTGCCCCAGCTTTATGATTCACATTCAGGATAATCTGGGAAAAGGCTCCTGCCGGAGCTTCGGGGGCTTCAACCTCTTTGCCGCACTGGAGGCGTGCTCCAGCCTGCTGGATGGGTTCGGCGGCCACGAGCTGGCCGCGGGCTTCACCATCCGCAAGGAAAACATCGCCCCCTTCCGGGAGAAAATGAACGGCTATGTCCGGGCACACTGCGGAAAGGGCATTCCCGTTCCCGCGCTGGAGATTGACGTTGCCGTGGCCGACCCGGCGGACCTGACCATGGACGAGGTGGAGCAGCTTGGCCATCTGGACCCTTACGGCGCGGGGAATCCCCGGCCTGTCTTCGCGTTGCTTGGCGCGCGGGTGGAGGGCCTTCAGGGCGTGGGGCAGGGAAAGCACCTGAAATTGCAATTAAGCCGCGGTCTTTGCCGGTTTGACGCCATCTTTTTCTCCGCCACGGCGGAGGAATACGGCATTCGGGTGGGGGACCGGGTGGATGCCGCCTTCTATCTTCAGGGCAACACCTTCCGGGGCCGGACCACCCTGCAATTGCAGATGGTGGATCTGCGGCTCAGCCGTGTTCCCAGCCGCAGCGAGGTGGAAAGTTTGGAGATGATCCGGCGGCTGTGCTGCGGCGAAAGCCTGACAGCGCAGGAGACAGACCGCCTGAACGTGTCCTTGGAGCAGTTTCGTGTCCTGCTGAAGGCCATCCGCCGATTGCTTCCTCAGGGGCGTGCGACGGTCGCAAGGCTGCCGTTTCTCCGATCCGTTGCTGAGCTTTCGGGTGGGCGGGAAGCATTTTTACGGGCCGCTTTGGCCCTGGCGGTATTTGAAGAGCGGGAACTTCTGCGCACCACTCCCGTAGACGAGGAATTTTTTGACATTGCGCTGCTTCCATGGGAAGACAGCGTGGATCTTTGCGCCTGCCCCCTTTTGCAGAGGCTTCATGCCGGGGCGCAGGTCTGGGAAGGGAGGGAGGCCCAATGACCGTAGAAGAAGAATATCAACTGCTGGAAGACACTATCCGGGCCTATAACCCCTCGGCGGATTTTGCCCATATCCGGGCCGCATACGAATTTGCGGAAAAAAGCCACATAGCCCAGAAACGCAAAAGCGGTGAGCCTTATATTATCCATCCTCTGGCGGTGGCCCAGATTGTGGCTGAGGAGCTGCGGCTGGACTCCGAGTCCATCGAAGCGGCACTCCTTCACGACGTGATTGAGGACACTCCCGCCAGCCATGAGGAAGTTGCCCGGCTTTTTTCTCCCACGGTTGCGAATCTGGTGGAGGGGGTCAGCAAGCTGACCCGTATTCAGTACGCCACCAAGGAAGACGAGCAGATGGAAAATCTGCGGAAAATGCTCATCGCCATGAGCAAGGACATCCGGGTCATCCTCATCAAAATTTCCGACCGGCTGCACAATATGCGCACCATGGAGTATCAGTCCCCGGAGAAGCAGAAGCAAAAATCTCTGGAGACGATGGAAATTTACGCTCCCATTGCCCACCGGCTGGGTATGCAGCGCATGAAGTGGGAGCTGGAGGACCTGTCCCTGAAATATCTGGACCCGGTTGGGTTCGACGAAATTGTTTCAACCCTGAGCGCGAAAAAAGCCGAGTATGACGACTTTATGAACCGCACCCAGGCCCAGATTGACCAGCGTCTGACGGAAATGGAAATCCGCCACAAGGTCTACGGGCGGATGAAGCACCCCTATTCCATTTATCGCAAGATGTTTAACCAAAATAAATCTCTGGATGAGATTTTTGACCTGTTTGCCTTCCGTGTGGTGGTGGACTCCGTGGGAGACTGCTATAACGTGCTGGGCGTTATCCACGATATCTACAAGCCCATTCTGGGCCGGTTCAAGGACTATATCGGAACCCCCAAGCCCAACGGCTATCAGTCGCTTCACACCACCGTGATGGGCGGAGACGGCATTCCCTTCGAGGTGCAGATCCGCACGCAGGAGATGCACGAAATTGCGGAATACGGCGTGGCCGCCCACTGGAAATATAAGCAGAACGGCCAGGGCGGGGGCACCGAGGGAAAATACGAGTGGGTCCGTCGGCTCCTTGAAAATCAGGAGGGCACCGACGCGGAGGAGTATATCCGCTCGCTGAAAATCGATATGTTCTCCGACGAGGTGTTCGTGTTCACCCCGGGCGGCGACGTGCAGAACCTTCCCGCCGGAGCCACCCCCATCGACTTTGCCTACTCCGTCCACTCCGCCGTGGGCAACCACATGATCGGCGCGAAGGTCAACGGACGCATTGTCACCTATGACTTCCAGCTTAAAAACGGCGACATTGTGGAGATTCTTACCTCTAAAACCGCCAAGGGTCCCAGCCGGGACTGGCTGAAAATTGCCAAGTCCAGCGAGGCCCGCAGCAAAATCCGCCAGTGGTTTAAAAAAGAACGGCGCGAGGAAAACATCGCAAATGGCCGCGCCGCCTTTGAATCAGAGCTGAAGCACTGCGGCATTGCCATGCGGGATGTGCTGGCCCTTGAAAATCTTCCGGAGCTTTTGAAGCGGGTGTCCTTCGGAACGCTGGATGAGATGTACGCCGCCATCGGCTACGGCGGGTTTTCCGCTCAGAAAGCCGTGAACCGGATGCAGGGCGAGCTGATGCGCATTCAAAAGCTGCACCAGCAGGAAAAGTCTCTGGAAGACGCCATGGAAGCCGGCAAAGCCGAAGAACCGGCAAAGGCCGCCGTTCCCAAGCGCGCCCGCAGCGAGCAGGGCATCATCGTGGAGGGACTCTCCAATTGCCTTGTGAAATTTTCAAAGTGCTGCACCCCCGTGCCGGGAGATGAGATCATCGGCTTTATTACTCGGGGATACGGCGTGTCCGTTCACCGGTGCGACTGTCCCAACGCCTCGGAGGAGCGCCGCAGCCAGCCGGACCAGAAGGGCCGGTGGATTAAGGTCACCTGGGGCGCGGATACCAACGACAGCTACCGCACTTCTCTGGAAATCTTGGCCAAAGACCGCAACAATCTGGTTCTGGACGTTTCCGCGGCCTTGTCTGTGACCAATACCCGGGTGGCGGCGCTGAACGTCCGCACCACCGAGGACCGCTTTGCCGTCATCACGCTGGAGGTCAGCGTCAAAGACGGCGATCAGCTCCAGTCCCTGATGAAGCGGCTTAATCAGGTTTCGGGCGTTTTGAACGTCACGCGGCCCGCCGGATGACGTCGCGGCAAATTGCGTATCGTTCGCTTCCGCGCTTTGGCGCGAAAGCTCATTCACTCCATTGCCGCTCCTTTTCACGGGGACACGGCAGAGATCAATTAGTAAAGGAGATCTGCACATGCGCGCGGTAGTCACGAGAGTTACCCGGGCCTCCGTCTCCATCGACGGAGCCGTGAAGGGCCAAATCGGGCAGGGCTTTCTCATCCTTCTGGGCGTTACCCATGAAGACACGGAGGCCGAAGTCCTCAAGCTGGCCGAAAAAATTTGCGGCCTGCGCATTTTCGAGGATGAAAATGGCAAAATGAATTTGGGGCTGGACGCGGTGGACGGCGAGCTGCTGATTATCTCCCAGTTCACCCTGTATGGAAGCTGCAAGCGGGGCCGCAGACCCGACTTTCTTGCCGCCGCGCGACCGGAAGTTGCCATTCCTCTGTACGAAGCCTTTATCACGGCATGCCGGGAAAAGGTTTCGCGGGTGGAAACCGGCGAATTTGGCGCGGATATGAAGGTGGACTCCGTGAACGACGGCCCGCTGACGCTGATTTTGGACACCGACACGCTGTAAGGAGCATTTGCCATGAAAATCATTACCATGCAGGTTGGCGCGATTATGACCAACTGCTATATTTTTTGCGACGAGGAAGCGGGCGTCTGCGCTATTGTGGACCCCGGCGCCGACGCGGACCGGGTTGCCCGCGCCGTGGAGGAAACCGGCTGCACCCCCGTCTGCATTTTCCTGACCCACGGTCACTATGACCACACGGGCGCGGTGGCGGAGCTTTTGGAACGGTACCCCGGCATTCCCGCCTATTTGAATCGCCGGGATGTCCATGGCGACGACGCGGACCGGCGGACCCGGGAGTTGTTTTTATCCCTGCCTGCCACAGTGGACTACGGCGAGGGTGACACGATACAGGTGGGCGGCTTGACCGTCTCGGTCTTGTCCACTCCCGGCCATTCTCCCGGCTCTGTGACGCTGCTGTGCGGCGAGGCCATGTTTGCCGGAGACACGTTGTTTGCCGGCTCCTGCGGCCGGACGGATCTGTCCGGCGGCAATGTGGGCGACATGCTGGCATCCCTGTCCCGTCTGGGGCGGCTTGAGGAGGAATACACCGTGCTCCCCGGCCATATGGGGCCTTCTCTTCTCAGCCGGGAGCGGGAATACAATCCTTTCATGCTTCAGGCACTGGGACGCTGAGCCATGCTTTTGAAATTTGAGGGGCATCAGGAGCTGTATGCCATGGAGCAAACCCTGATGGCCCTGCTGCCGGAGGAGCGGCCCGTCTACGAGGGAAATGACCCCAACCGGGCTGTAATTACTCTGCGCCAGATCGGCAGTCATGCCGAAGCGGTGACTGAAATGCTCTATCAGGGGCACACCGGTCGAGGCGAAGCCGCGCAGAATTTAGGCGGCACTGACTATGAACAGGAGGGCCAGCGCCGCAGGCTGCTGCAAATGAGCTTTTTCAAAGCCGCCCGGGAGGCCGCCGGACTGACGCCCCCGTGGGGGAGCCTTACGGGCGTGCGGCCCGACAAAACGGCGGTGGCCGCTCTGGACTTGGGTGACTCCCCCGAGGAGGTCCGGCGGATGCTGGAGGACGAGTATTTCGTCACACCCCGCCGGGCAAGACTTGCAACGGAGACGGCCTGCGTCACCCGCCGTGTGCGGGAGGACCTGGGTCCCAAGGATATCGCCCTGTACGTTGGCATCCCCTTCTGCCCCACCCGCTGCGCCTATTGCAGCTTTGTCAGCGCCAGCGTGGAGCGGAGCTTCCATCTGGTGGAGCCGTATCTCACGGCGCTGAAGGCCGAGATTTCCTCTGCAGGAAAGCTTTGCCGGGAGCTGGGCCTACGGGTCCGTTCCTTTTACATGGGGGGCGGAACCCCCACCACTCTTTCGGCAGAGCAGATGGACGGTTTGCTGGGCGGTCTTGCCGATTCGTTTGACTTTGCGGCCTGCTGCGAGTATACTGTCGAGGCCGGACGGCCCGACACGGTGACGCCGGAAAAGCTGCGGGTGCTGAAAAACCGGGGCGTGACGCGGATTTCCGTGAACCCCCAGACCATGGAGGACCGGGTACTTGCGGCCATCGGCCGCCGCCACAGCGCCGCCCAGATTTTCTCCGCCATGGAGCAGGCCGCCGAAGCCGGGTTTGAACATGTCAACATGGACCTGATCGCAGGCCTGCCCGAAGACGACCCGGAGGGCTTTCGCCGGTCGCTGGACGCCTGCATTGCTTTGGGAGCGGACAACATCACCGTCCACACCCTGAGCCTGAAAAAAGGCAGCCGCATCACGCTGGAGGGCCTACGCATTCCCTCCGCCGAGGCAGTGGGTGAAATGCTGGACTATGCAGACCCCACGCTCCGCGCCGCCGGATACGGGCCTTACTATCTTTACCGGCAGAAGTATATGTCCGGCAGCTTTGAAAACACGGGCTGGTGCAAACCGGGAGCGGAGAATCTTTACAACATCTACATCATGTCGGAGCTGTGCTCCATTCTCTCCTGCGGCGCGGGCGGGTCCACAAAAATGGTGGGCGGGCCGGGCCGTATCAGCCGGGTATTCAATTTGAAGTACCCGGTGGAATACACGTCGCGGCCCGGCAAGATTTCGGAAAATCAGGCGGCCTTTGCCGCGTTTTACCAAAATGCCGCGGCCGCCCCCTCTCCTTCCGCCCCCGGGCGGGAGACAGCGGGGGATTGAATCGGGACGCGCGGGCAAAGCGCGCCGCAGGTCCACTTTGGAAAGGGGTTTGAAATCATGGCGTATTCTCTCATCGACATCAATCAGGCGGTCCGCAGCGATCCCCGGGAGTTTTCCCGGCGCTGCGACGAGGACTTTCAGAAGAAGGTGCGCATGGCGGCGGAAAAAATCGCCGCTCACCGGGGCGAGTCCCGCATCATTTTGCTCTCCGGCCCCTCCGGCTCCGGAAAGACCACCACGGCTCTGAAGGTGGAGGACGTACTCAAGTCCATGGGAATCATGACCTATACAGTGTCCATGGATAACTATTTCAACACCGTGGACCCGGAAACCGCCCCCCGCAATCGGGAGGGCGCCATTGACTTCGAGTCTCCCTTCTGTCTGGACATCGATCTTTTAAACCGCCACTTCGCCATGCTGGACCGGGGCGAGACAATTCATGTGCCCAAATACGAATTTGCCCGCCAGATGCGCTCGGACATCATGTCCCAGCCCATGCGCCTGGGGCCTGACGAGCTGGTGATTTTTGAGGGCATCCACGCCCTGAACGACGTGATTGTGGGTAAGAATCCCCATGCCTTCAAGCTCTACATCGCGGCCCGCAGCAGCGTGCTGGACGAGGCGGGAAGCGCCCTGTTCGACCATGCGTGGCTGCGTCTTTGCCGCCGGATTGTCCGGGACCACAACTTCCGGGGCAGCAGCGCTGAATTCACCCTGAAAATGTGGGATAATGTCCGCCGGGGGGAAAAGCTGTACATCTCCCCCTATAAGGAAAACGCGGATTTAATGTTTGACTCGTCTCTCGAGTGCGAATTTTCCGTTCTCAAGCCGTATGTGGTCCCCCTGCTGGAGGAGCTGCCCCGGGGCAAATACCCGGTGGCGGACCAGATTCTCACCGCCTACGAGCGCTTTGAGGGCATGACCGCCGAATATCTGGCATTGGATTCTCTGGCCCGCGAATTTGTGGGCGGCGGCACCTATACCTATTAAGTTAAGGAGGGCGTCAACATGGATGAAAGATTGCAGGAGATTCTGGATACCGTGCAGAAAACCGCCGAGGAAGTAGGCACCGCCGCAGGCGACCTTTTTACCGCCGCAGGTCAAAAGGCATCCTCCCTTCTCTCCGTCAGCAAGCTGAATGTCCGCGCGGCAGACCTGAAAGCCCAGCGGAGCGCGCTTTTGCAGGAGGTTGGCTCCATGGTGTACGGAACCCACACCGGCAAAATTGCCGACTCCGACCAGCTTCTTGGCAAGCTCCGTGAGATTGACGAGGTGAACGCAGAGCTTGACCGCACCGCCGCGGAGATCGTGCGGCTGCGCCAGAGTGAACCCCGTGTGTGCCCTCTGTGCGGATTTGGCCCCAAGCAGGGCGACGTTTTCTGCCGCCACTGCGGAACCCGCCTGTGACGGAGACATGACGGCAGAATGTACGCATATCCTTGTTGGAGAAACGGCTCCAACCTTTTGAAAAAATTGAGGTAACTTCATGGCGAATAACGCGAAAAAGCAGTCTTTTCTGGGCGGCGCGGCGATTTTAGCCTCCGCCGTGGCCATTGTGAAGCTCGTGGGCGCGGTTTACCGCATTCCGGTGAACAACCTTCTCAGCGCCGAGGGCAAGACCTACTTCAAGGTGGCCTACGACATTTTCAACGTCCTGATGACCGTGTCCACCGCGGGACTTCCCCTTGCTATTTCCAAGCTCACCAGCCGGGCCCACGCCACGGGGCGGGAAAATGAAAAACGCAAGCTGTTCCGCACCGCAATCTGGCTGTTTTTGGGAATCGGCCTTGTCGGCTCGCTGCTGATGTTTTTCGGAGCGTCCCAACTGGCCGACCTCCAGCGCCAGCCCATGGCGGCCCACGCCATCCGTGCGCTGGCGCCCACCATCCTGTGCGTCAGCCTTCTTGCCTGTATGCGGGGCTACACACAGGGGCAGGGCAATATGACCCCCACCGCCGTATCGCAGGTCATTGAGGTCACCTTTAAGCTGGGCGTGGGCCTGCCGCTGGCGTGGTATCTCATCCGCGTGGTGCAAAAAGGCGTGGCCTACGGCGCCGCAGGCGCCATATTGGGCGTCACGGTCAGTGAAATTATCTCTCTGGGCTTTATGTCGCTCTATCTGTTCCGTCATCGGGACAATCAGGCCCTTTCCAACGATGTGCCCCCTTCCAGCGGCACGCTGATGAAGCAGGTTCTGCACATTGGCATTCCCATCACGCTGAGTAATTCCGCCATGAGTCTTCTGACCATGCTGGATACCACCATTGTCCTGCGTCGGCTGGCCGATATCCAAAACCAGCTTCCCGCCGCGCCGAGCGTCCTGTTTGGGCAGTACGGCTACGGCACGGACCTCGTGAATCTGCCGCCCTCCTTTGTCTTTCCTGTGACCATGAGCCTGATTCCCTTTGTGGCAGCGGCGCTGGCCCGGCATGAAAACGCCAGAGCCAACCGGGTCGTTTCCTCCGCCCTGCGATTGATCGCCCTGCTGGCCATTCCCGCAGGCGTTGGGTTAAGCGTGCTGGCCGGACCGATTCTGCTGCTGCTGTATCCCGCGCAGGTTCAGGACGCCATTGCCTGCGCGCCGCTTTTGCGGGTGCAGGGCGTGGCGTGCATCTTCATCTGCCTGATGAATTTGACCAACGCTATTTTGCAGTCCTACGGCAAGGAGAAAATTCCGATTTACACCATGGTTGCCGGCGGCGTCACCAAAATTGCCATGAACTACGTTCTGGTAGGCACGCCCTCCATCAACATCATGGGCGCCCCCATCTCCACCCTCTGCTGCTATCTGGTCATTGCCGGATTCAACCTGTACTTTGTGTGGAAATACTCGCCGGAAAAGCCCCGGTATCTCCAGATCTTTGCAAAACCGGCCATTGCTTCCGTGGCGATGGGCCTCTCCGCCTGGGCGGCCCACGGCCTTCTCAGCCGTCTGCTGACAGGCCCCGACTCGGGGTATCTGGTCAGTGCCGCAGCCACCTTGGGCGCCATTGCGGTGGCCGTTGTGGTGTACGGCATTCTGGTGCTGGCTTTGCGGATTCTCCGGGCAGAGGATCTGGAATCCATGCCTCACGGCAGAAAGTTGGCAAAAATTTTAAGGCTGAAGTGAAAAAAACCTGAACAATCAAGCATTTCCCGTGAATTTATCTTGCAAAGGCAGAAAAGATATGATAGATTTTCAATGTAAGCCCCGATACGGATATGAGGACCTTCTTCGGATTATGGAGCTGCTTCGCTCCCCCGGCGGCTGTCCCTGGGACCGGGAGCAGGATCACGCCTCCCTCCGGCGAAACCTTTTGGAAGAGTGCTGTGAGACTGCGGAAGCCATCGACCGGGGCGACCCGGCGGCCCTGTGCGAGGAGCTGGGCGACGTGCTTTTACAGGTGGTGTTTCACGCCCAGCTCGAGCGCGAGCAGGGCGGCTTCACCATGGACGACGTGACAGACGGCATCTGCAAAAAGCTGATTTACCGCCACCCCCATGTGTTTGGCTCCGAAGAGGTCAAAGACTCCGCCGAGGAGTCGGCCCGCTGGGAGATCATGAAGCGTAAAGAGAAGGGCCAGGTCTCTGCTGCAGACGCGGTGGACGCGGTTGTCAAAACACTTCCTGCCCTGTGGCGGGCCGAGAAAATTCAGCGCAAGGCTTCCAATGCCGGATTTGACTGGCCGGAAGCCTCCGGCGCGATGGACAAGCTGTCCGAGGAGGTTGCCGAGCTCCGCGAAGCGGCGGAGGACGCTACCCGCCCTGTGGACGCGCCCCACGGTATCCGCGAGGAAGTGGGCGACGTTTTGTTTGTGGCCGCGCGGATTGCCCAGCGCTACGGGATAGACCCCGAGGAGGCGCTGCACGCCGGGTGTGACAAGTTTGCCCGCCGCTTTCGCTTTGTGGAGGAACACGCCTCCGGAGACCTTGCCACCCTACCTTTCGAGGAAAAGACGGCCCTGTGGGAACAGGCCAAAAAACACGAATCTTAAAAGCGGACTTCGCTTTGAGATATATTCTGGAAGATGTGAATTTTATAGGAGGAAATACAAATGAACAAAGCTGAGCTTATCAACGCTGTTGCCGCCAAGACGGAGGTTTCCAAGAAAGAAGCCGAGGCTGTTATTGCCGCCACTCTGGACGCGATCACCACCGCCATGAAAGAGGGCGACAAGGTCCAGCTGGTTGGTTTCGGTTCCTTTGAAGTGAAGAGCCGCGCCGAGCGCATCGGCCGCAACCCCAAGACCAAGGAGGAGATCAAGATTCCCGCCTCCAAGATCCCCACCTTTAAGGCCGGCAAGGCGCTGAAGGACACCGTCGCACAGTAAGCGCGGCAACGTTAAATAAACGCCTCGCGCGGAGGGACGAAAGTCCCCCCGCGCGTTTTCCAATCCAAGGTTTTTAAAAAGTTTTTAAAAGGAGCAACTTTATGCGGCTGGACAAATATCTCAAAACCGCGCGGCTGATTAAGCGGCGCACCGTGGCGAACGAGGCCTGCGACAGCGGCCTTGTAATGGCCAATGGCAAGCCCGCCAGAGCCAGCTATGAGGTGAAGGTGGGCGACGTGCTCTCTCTGCGGTTCGGCGTGCGGACCCTGACGGTGGAGGTTCTGGCGGTTTCAGAGAATGTCCGTCAGGCAGACGCGGCGGGCCTGTACCGCGAAATTTCCGGCGGGGCATAATCCGCCGCACTCTCCCATAGAATGGTGTGACCGCCGGCTTGGACCGGCGCAGACCGGGGAGGGACGTAAGATGAACGACTATGGAAACGCCATGCCGCAGGCCCATCGGGTTGAGCTGAACGGACGGGAGCACCTGATTGTCTCCGGCGTGGAGGATGTGGAGCGGTTTGACGAGACGGGGATTGTCATGTCCACCGCCGCCGGAACGCTGGTGGTGACCGGGGAAGAGCTGCACATCGGTCAGCTCTCGCTGGAGGGCGGAGAGCTGCGGGTGGACGGGAAAATTGATTCCCTGTCCTATGAGGAGCCTTCTGCTAGCCGGGGAGGGCTGCTGCGGCGGCTGCTGGGATGATATGCGGAACTTTGTGGACCAGCAACTGGGGATATTTCTCCAGTCGATTCTGCTGGGGCTGGCCATCGGGGTGGCCCACGATCTGCTTCGCCCCTTCCGTCTTCGTCTGCCAAAGTTCGCCTGGGTGCTGGACGTGGTCTACTGCCTGTGGGCCGCCGCGGCGCTGTTTCTCTTTGCCCTGAACCGAACCCAGGGGCAACTGCGCATTTTTTCGCTGGTGGGCACCCTTGGCGGCACGGTGCTGTTTTTCACCCTGTTTTCCGCACTCCTGCGTCCGATTTGGGATTTTTGGGCCGATACACTGGACTTTTTGCTTCATTTGCTGCAAATTCCTTGGATTTGGCTGAAAAATTTCTCCAAAAAAATGGGCCTTCGTCTGAAAAACATCTTTCTTTTTATGAAAAAATGCTATACAATAGAGAAAATTGCGTGTCGACGTTACAAAATCGGTCGGGGAGGAAGCAGCCGTGGCAAAGACAGGCGCGCCAAAAAAAAGCCGCCGGCAGCTCAGGCTGGGCCTGTTCGGAAAGCTGCTGCTGGCGTCGCTCATCGTCGCCCTCGGGTTACAGCTATACCGTCTGCGGACGCAGGTGGAGCAGGCGGAAACCCAGAAGATCTTGCTGAGCGAGCAGGTTCGCAGCAGCCAACAGGGCAACGACCATCTGCAAAAGGCCATCGATGGCGGCGGCACGCAGGAGCAGATGGAGCAAATCGCCCGGGATGAGCTGGGACTGGTGGCCCCGGGGGACCGTGTGTTCTACGATGTGAGCAATTGAGCGGCATGGGCGCGGCGCGCCCTGCCGGTCATCTGAATATCTTTCCGCCTTCGGCGGACAAACGAAACCTGAGAAGGGAGAACTAGTACGCAGTATGGGAGTAGAGCCTGAGGTTGGGAGCATCATGGAGGGCAAGGTAACCGCCATTATGAAGTTTGGCGCGTTCGTCGCCCTGGAAGGAGGCCGCTCCGGCCTCGTACATATCTCGGAGATCGCAAACAGCTACGTAAACGACGTCCACGACTATTTGCAGGAGGGACAGAGCGTCAAGGTCCGGGTTCTGACCTCGGAAAACGGAAAGCTCAATCTCTCCATTAAAAAGGCGCTGCCTCAGGAGGAAGGCCGGTCCTTCGCTCCCCGGGGCGTGGGAGGGCTGCGTCCATTTGTAGGCGGTGGGTCTCGGCCTGTCGGCGGCAGTGGTCCGCGTCCTGCCGGCGGCGGATATGCACCGGCAACCCGCTCGGGTCCTGCTCGGGCGCAGGCGATTCCGCCTTCCGGCGACGTGGACTTTGAGGACAAGCTAAAAAAATTTCTCTCCGCTTCCGAGGGAAAAATGGCTGATTTGAATCGCAGCGTGGATGGAAAACGCGGCGGCAAGAGAAGAAAGTAATCAAAAAATCCGCCGCTCCAAAAAGGAGCTGCGGATTTTTTCTTGAACCCTTTTGCATGAAAAGCCATTTCGTATATAAAAAGTGAAAAATCGACCAATTTTCCCCCTTGCGTTTTCGAGCCGTATGGAGTACCATAGTCATGGAAGCTTTCCAATATCCCACCCATTTGGGCCGCTGGCGTATTATTCGCCGGCGGCCCCTTTTTGCCATTTTTAAGCTGGTTGTCTCAGGCGCGAAAAGACTGCCCGGCGCTCATTATTCCGTCTGCGTCCAATCCTCAAAGGAGCGAATGTAATAATCCGCCTCCGCTTGCATAGCGTCCTGATTCGGCTCGGACGGGTCATAGACGGCCGCCGTGCGAAACCCTGCGGCCTTGGCCGTGCGCAGGGCAAAGAGGGAATCCTCGAACACCACGGTGTCCTCCTTCCGGCAGCGCAGGCGGCGCAGAGCCATCTCATACACCTCCGGATGGTCCTTTTCATGGCCCGCGTCGCCGCAGGTAAGCAGTCCGCGAAAATATTTCCCAAGACCCGAAACCTCCAGCGCCAGATCCGCCAAGGGGTGGTCTGTGGCTGTGGCCACATACATCCACACGCCCTCCATCTTCAAAACGGACAGCAGCCGCTCAATCCCCGCCTTCGGCTTGATCTGAAACCGGTAAAACTCCTCCATCTCGGCGTACAGCAGCCGGGAAATCTCCTCAGGCCGGACCTCCAGTCCGTACCGCTCCACACAGTAGGCCGCGCCCTCCTCCATACTCATGGCATGAAGCGTTCGGTCAAGCCCCTCCTCCGGCTCCTTCCCCTGCCGCCGGATAAAGCCGGAGCCAAGCGTTCTCCACGCCCCCATGGAATCCAGCAAAGTTCCGTCCATATCAAAAATCGCGCCTTGCAGCCGCATAGCTTTTATGCTCCCCTTTCATGAAAAAAGCGCCGCCCAGGCGGCGCCTTTTATCTGTCCTTCGTTTCTTCTTCTGAAGCCTTGTGCAGCTTCCCTGCACGGGTCCCCGGCAGGCTTGTAAAAATCCCCACGTCTTCGCATTCCCCCAGGCGCTCCCGCCGGAAAGCCACCGGCCCACCAGTTTTTGTCCGCCTCTCAGTTCCCCAGATTCCGGCGGAAGTTGCCGTCCACCTCAATACCGGACTGGATCACAAAAAATGCGTGAGGGTCCATGGTGTGAACCGCCCGACGCAGCTCCTCCACTTCGTATTTGGACAGGCACACATACAGTACATGCACGTTCTCCCCGGTATAGGCCCCCACCCCCATCCAATAGGTAACGCCCCGACCGAAAGATTCGGTAATATACTTTGCCAGTTCCTTCTCGTTATGCTTGGTGAAAATTATGGCCTGAATGGAGATGTTCTGCTGGTGCATCCGGTCCAGAATGGTGGCGGAAAAGTAGTTGTAAATCACGGAGTAGATCGCAATTTCCGGGCTGAACAGCACGAGGCACGCAGTGTACAGCACCGCGTTGATCCCCAGGCTGAACCGGCCCACGGTAATATTGGTTCCCCGGGCCGCCAGCGCCAGCCCCACCACGTCCAGCCCGCCTCCGGAGCAGCCGCAGGTCAGCACGATGCCATAGGCTACGCCCGTGATAATGCCGCCCAGAAGACAGGAAGTCAGCATATCCTCCACAATGGGGGTGGTCGCTGCGGGAATGACCGAGTAAAAAACAGAGAACGCCAGCGTGCAGATCAACGTCCGGACCACGAATCCGCGCCCCAGCGTCTTCCACGCGAAGAGCAGAATCGGAATGTTAAACAGAAAATAAAGAATTCCCGCAATGTCATACTGCCCGAAGTTCATCCCCATATAGTCCGTCATCAGCGTCCGGAGCAATTGGCTGAATCCCATGACTCCGCCGGTGTACAGATGCATGGGAACCAGAAATAAATTCATCGCCAGCGCGGCGAGGAATTGTCCGAATACGGCACCAAGAAGACGCAGCCAGCGGTTGTGCAGCGCGGTGTAAATCATAAGGCTCCTCCTTCTATTTCCCCGGTTCCCAAAGGAACCCGCGGGGTTCAAGCACAGCAAAGATTGTCGCAAGCCTATTATACGTAAACCCAGCCAAAAGCACAAGGGGGAAAGACGGGAAATTCCTTACAGCGCGTATTGCAGGGCGCGGCGCAGACGCTCCTTTGCCCGGTGCAGCGTCCGGGACACGGTGGAGGGGTCTACGCCCGCCTCCTCCGCAATTTCCCGCATGGTCAGCCCGTCGTCAAAGTATCTCTCCAAAAACTGGCGCTGGCGGGGCGTCAGCTCCCGCTGGCGGGCCAAATGAAGCTGGCGGCGCAGACGGGCCAGACGATCTCCGTTGTCCCCGGCGTTTTCCCGCAGCCACACTGTCATGTCTCCCAGCCACTCGCTGGAGCGGGTGGAAAAAGCATTAGAAGCAGTACTTTTCATCCTTGTGATACCCCCTTTCGTAATAATGGGCAGTCACCGCGGCCAGCTCCCGCGCCTCCCGCAGCAGCGGTTCCAGCTCCGCGATGCGCCGGGTCAGACGAAAAATTTCCTCCGGGTCGGCTTGTCCCTGCCGCTTCTGTTTCAATTCCCAAATGCGCAGGCGCAGGGCGTCAGCCCCGGCCCGATATGTAACGGACATCTCCATCAGCGTCATCACTGGTTCACCTCTTCTCCCAGCACCCGACGAAAAGGCTCCAGCTCTCCCCGGGCATATTCCGGAAGGCAGGCGGCACAAATCAGCTCTCCGTTGATCTGCCAATAGGACTCTCCCGGGCATAGTTCTCCGCCGCATGGCCCACAGCGGGGACCTTCCTGTCCCCTGAATGATATTTTTCTCATAAAAATCACCCTCCCATAAAAAACAAGGTTGACAAACCTCTCACTGTCTGCTAGAATAACTTTTGCTGTTGGATGCGCTGGTGTAGCTCAGCTGGTAGAGCAGCTGATTTGTAATCAGCAGGT
>DKLF01000019.1:0-10320 GCA_002455655.1 Oscillibacter sp. UBA6647
GCCGGAAACCGCAGACTTTTAATTTGTTATTATACCTTTTTACGGCGAAATATGCAAGGACAAGCAAGACAGACACCGTAAAAGAACCGCCAACTATGTGGAATTCATATAATTACTGGTATGTTTGTCGCATAAGCTGTTTTGCCCACGGCGTGCTATAATAAGCAATTAAATCGGTAAAGAATTTAGGGGATGAGGAGGAATACAATGTTGAAGTTTGCGATTATCGGCGCGGGTGCGGGTGGGCAGAGTATGGCGACCATCCTGACGGACAAGGGATACGGCGTTCGGCTGTATGACATTGACAAGGATAAAATAAGCCGCCTGCGGGAGCTGAAAGCCATAAAGGTGACCGGCGTGATCCAGTGCGAGGCCGCGCCCGAGGTGATTACCGACAGCATGGAAGAGGTGATGGAAGGCGCGGATGTGGTGATGATTGTCTCCACCACCGACGCACACAGAAGCATTGCCAATGCGTGCAAGCCTTATCTCAGAGACGGGCAGATTGTCATGCTCAATCCCGGCCACTGCGGCGGTGCGCTGGAACTTGCAAACATTCTGCGGGGCGAGGGCGGCTGCGGCAAGGATTTGATCATTGCCGAGGCGGGCGATTTGATGTACGGCTGCCGCAGCTATGAGCTTGGCAATATTCTGCATACCGGGCTGAAGGTCAGCGTGTCGGTGGCTACACTGCCCGCGGGGGACGTGGACCGCCTGATGGAAGTGCTGGGGCCTGTGTTCCCCTGCCTGAAGCCTGCCGCCAATGTTCTTGAAACCGGCTTCCGGGCGGCGGGAGCCATGCTGCACCCCATTCCAAGCCTGATGAACGTCAACAAGATGGATTTGGGCGAGAGCTACGACTATTACATGGAGGGCATCACCCCCCACATTGCAGATATCATCACGGCATGCGACAAGGAGCGGGTGGCGGTGTGCAAAGCCCTTGGAGTGGATGCGCTGGACCTTGGCGGCATGCTGACCAAGACCTACAAGCTGGAGCCAAAGAACAGCCTGTACGAGCTGATTCAGAGCATTGAATCCTATCGCGCACTGCGCAATCCCACCAACACCAGCCACCGCTTCATTGTGGAGGACACCATGTCCGGCCTTGTTCCGCTGGCTTCCGTGGGCCACGAGCTGGGCATTTCCACGCCGATGACGGACGCGTTTGTCAGCCTTGCGGGGGCCGTGTGCGGCAGGGACTTCTGGTCGGAGGGCCGCACGGCGGAAAAGCTGGGCTTTACCGGCAAGACGCTGGAACAGATTCACGAAATGGTGCGCTGAGGCGCAGAGGGAAAACAGTTTGAGCATGTCGGGCACGCCAAAAGCCAGGAGCGCCCGGCACGGAAACCAAATCCGGCAATAACCGATTTTCGGTTTCATTGTAAAAACAAAAAGGAGAGAAGATGTATGAAAAAGTTAGCAAGAGTCTTCGCAATGCTGCTGTGCGTCTGCATGCTGGCAACCGCCTGCGGCGGCAACACCCCCTCCCAGTCCGGCGGCGGTAGCGCCGGGGCCTCCCCTGTGAAGGATACGCTGGTGGTTGCGGTTCAGGCTGATATGGCGGACAAGGACCCCATCAACGGCTCTACCACCAACGACACCGTGAAGGTCAAGGCGCAGGTCTACGAGACGCTGATCGAGCGCACCGTGCCGGAGCAGGAATATAAGTCTCTGCTTGCCGAAAAGTGGGAGTTTAACGAAGACGCCACCGAGCTGACCATCACTCTGCGCGAAGGCATCAAAACCCACAACGGCGAGACGCTGACCGCGGAGGACTGCCTGTTCTCGCTCAACTGCCTGCGGGAGAGCGCCAACAAGTCCGTCACCGACCACATGGATTTGGAGAAGAGCCATGTGGTGGACGAGCGTACCTTTGTCATCGTGATGGACGAGGTGTACATGCCCGTGATTGCCAACCTCTCCTATCCCACCTGCGTCATGTTTAGCAAAAAGGGCTATGAGGAGAACAATGGCGACTGGGCCACCATGGACATCGGAACCGGCCCCTATACCTGGGGCGACTGGTCCATCGGCAGCAGCATCAAGATGGCCGCTTTCGGCGACTATTACGTGGAGGGTCAGCCCGCCATCAAGAATCTTGAGTTTAAGGTGATCTCCGAGGACGGCAACCGTTACATCGAGGTGGAAACCGGCGGCGCGGACCTGTGCTATAACCTGTCCGGCGTGGATATCGAGGCCGCCGGCGCCAACCCCGACGTGGAGGTGTTCCGCGAGTACACCATGGACAACTGCTATCTGAGCTTCAACCAGCGCAACGAGCCCTTCAATGATGTCCGCGTCCGTCAGGCCATTGCCTACGCGCTGGATATCGAGGGCGCATGGAAGGTCTGCATGGACGGCGTGGGCCAGCCCGCCAAGGGCCTGCTGCCCGACAACATCACCGACTCCATCGCTAAGACCGACTCTCCCTATCATGTGGACTATCCCGTTTACAAGTACAATCTTGAAAAGGCCAAGGAGCTGCTGGCTGAGGCGGGTTATCCCAACGGCTTCTCCTGCCGCTATCACGTGGGTCATATGGCTCTGCGTCAGGCCTACGGCGAGTTTTTTGCCAACGCGCTGAAGCAGATCGGCATCAATGTGGAAATCGTTGCTCTGGACGCGGCCACCAACTCTCAGGCGCTGAAGGTGGAGCACAACTTTGATATCTACACCTGGGGCATTGCCGCCACCAACGGCGATATCGACTTTGCCAACCGCTTCTTCTATACCGACGCCGTCAACAACATCTTTGGGTACAGTGACCCCGACATGGACGCCATGATCGTGGCCGCCGCCAGAGAGATTGACCCCGCCAAGCGCAGCGAGCTGAATGCAGCCATTCAGCAGAAGGCGCTGGACGAGTGTATCATTGTCCCCATTTATCAGCAGGAGGATATCTACTGCCATTCCACCAGCCTCCAGGGACTGCGCAACGGCGCCTATCAGTCTCCTCTGCTGAAATACTGCTACTTCGAATAAGCATTCCTGCCGGAAAGGCAATTTAGGAACAGAGAAACGGGAACAGGGAAAAGGCGGGGCGAATAATTCCTTCATATTATTTGCCCCGTCCTTTTTATCCCATGCTGCGGCATAAACAGCGGGCAATTGACACAGTTGGCCGCGACGGTTGAATGAGGGAAAACGAAATGCTGAAATACATATTAAAGCGCCTGCTGTGGATCATACCGGTTTTAATCGGCGTGACCATCATCGTGTTTACAATTCTCTACTTTTCTCCCGGCGACCCCGCGTATCTCGCCCTGGGCGACAACGCCACGCCGGAGTCCGTGGAGGCCTATCGCATTGAAATGGGTATCAACGGCGGCTATTGGGAGCGTCTGGGCAACACCTTGCTGGGGCTGATTCAGGGCGATCTGGGCCTGTCCTTCCGCTCCAAAACCCCGGTCATCAACGAGCTGATCGTCCGCTTCAAAGTCACCTTCGACATCTCCGCCTGGAGCATTGTTCTGGGCATTATACTGGGAATTTTCTTCGGAATCATATCGGCGCTGAAGCAGAACACCATTTGGGACTCGCTGTCCACAGGCTGCGCGCTGTTCGGCATTTCCATGCCGATGTTCTGGCAGGGCCTGATGCTGATTTTGATTTTTTCCGTGACGCTGAACTGGCTTCCCCCCTCAGGGTACGGCGATAGCTGGAAGCAGATGGTGCTGCCGGTCATCGCGCTGGGCGTAAACTCCTCCGCCACCATCATGCGTACCACCCGCAGCTCCATGCTGGAGGTGATGCGTCAGGACTATATCCGCACCGCCAAGGCCAAGGGCCAGACCTACTGGGTGGTGGTGCTGCGCCACGCCCTGAAAAACGCCATGATTCCCATTGTCACGGTCATCGGCCTGCAAATGGGCACGCTCTTGGCGGGCTCCATCGTCACGGAGGCCATTTTCTCCATCGCGGGCGTGGGCAAATATCTGGTGGATTCCATGCTGGCAAGAGATTATAACGCGGTGCAGGGCTGCGTGCTGCTGATTGCCTTTGTGTCCGCGATTTTGAACCTGCTGGTGGACATTATCTATACCTTTATCGATCCCCGTATGAAAACCATGTATGAGAGCGAGTCTGGATTTAAGCTCTTTAAACGGAAAGGAGCTGGTCAAAATGGCTAAAAGCAAGGAAAGGAAGCACACCATGCTGGCGGAAATCTGGCGCCGCTTTAAAAAGAATCGGCAGGCCGTCGTGGGTCTGGTGGTGCTGGTCCTGTTCGTTCTGGTGGCCATTTTCGCAGACCAGATCGCTCCCTACGGTTATGACGAGCAGGACGCTGCCCGCGCCCAGATCGCCCCCTGTGCCGAGTATATTTTCGGCACGGACAATTTGGGCCGCGACGTGTTCAGCCGCATCGTGTACGGCAGCCGGTACTCCCTGTCCATCGGCTTTCTGGCCGTTGGCATCTCCGTGCTGACCGGAGGGCTTCTGGGCGTCATTGCCGCCTATTATCCCAAGCTTGACAACATCATCATGCGGGCCATGGACCTGTTTATGGCCATTCCCCAGATGCTGCTGGCCATGTGCATCGTGTCCGCGCTGGGGGGAAGCCTTTTTAATCTTATGCTGGCGGTTGGCCTTTCCTCAACGCCGAAGTTTGCCCGGGTGGTGCGGGCCTCGGTGCTGTCCACCCGGGAGCAGGAATTTGTGGAAGCCGCCCGCGCCATCGGCGCCAGCAATTTTCGCATCATCCTGCATCACATTCTGCCCAACTCCATCTCGCCCCTCATCGTGCAGGCTACGCTGAATATGGCGGGCGCGATTATCTCCGCTTCTGCTCTGAGCTTTTTGGGCTTCGGCATTCAGGCGCCCAAGCCGGAGTGGGGCGCCATGCTGTCCGCCGGGCGCAAATATATCCGCACCCTGCCGTATCTCACCGTCATTCCCGGCCTTGCCATCATGGCCGTGGTGTACGCGCTGAACGTGGTGGGCGACGGCCTGCGGGATTGTTTGGATCCCAGATTGAAAAAGTGAGGAGGGACGGACAATGGCTGAAAAGATACTGGACGTTCAGAATCTGGAAATTCGCTACGTAACCGACGAAGAGACGGTTTACGCGGTAAACGATGTGAGCTTTACACTGGAGAAGGGCGAAAGCATTGGCCTTGTGGGCGAAACCGGTGCGGGCAAAACCACCACGGCGCTGGGCATTATGGGCCTTGTGCCCGACCCGCCGGGAGAAATCGTGGGCGGCTCCATCTTCTTTGACGGGGAGGACCTGCTTAAGCTGCCCGAAAAGCAGATGCGGGCTATCCGGGGCGGGAAAATCTCCATGATTTTTCAGGACCCCATGACCTCCCTGAACCCAGTGATGACCGTGGGCGAGCAAATTGCGGAGGTGGTGCTGCTGCACAACAAAATTTCCAAGGCCGAGGCCAGAAAACGGGCCATGGAAATGCTGGAGCAGGTGGGTATTCCCGCCGCCCGGTGCGACGATTATCCCCACCAGTTTTCCGGCGGCATGAAGCAGCGGGTAGTCATCGCCATCGCGCTTGCGTGCAGTCCCGAGCTGCTGATTGCCGACGAGCCGACCACCGCGCTGGATGTGACCATTCAGGCGCAGGTGCTGGAGCTGATGCGCAAGTTGCAGGCGGAGTATAACACCTCGCTGATTCTCATTACTCACGATCTGGGCGTGGTGGCCAAGGTCTGCGACAAGGTGGCGGTGGTGTATGCCGGTGAAATCATCGAATACGGCACGCTGGAGGACATCTACACCGACAAGCGCCATGTCTATACAGTGGGCCTGTTCGAATCCCTTCCCGACATTGAGAAGGAAACCGCCAGCCTGAAGGTGATTCCCGGCGCGGTACCCGACCCGGCCAACCTGCCCAAGGGCTGCAAGTTCCACCCAAGATGCACCGAGGCCACGGACGCGTGCCGGGACGAGCCGATTCCGTTTGTGAAGATTTCAGAAACCCACAGTGTCCGCTGCAACCGGTTCGGCAGCGCGGAGGTATAATATGGCGGAAATTTTAAGAGTTGAAAACCTGAAAAAGCATTTTAACACCCGCAAGGGCGTGCTCCACGCGGTGGACGGCGTGACCTTCGGCGTGCAGGAGGGGCAGACGCTGGGCATCGTGGGCGAGTCCGGCTGCGGAAAGTCAACGCTGGGCCGGGTGATTCTTCACCTCCACGAAAAAACCGCCGGCAAAATTATCTTCAAGGGTGAAGACATCTCCGATGTGTCCCAGGCCAAGCTGAAAAAGCTGCGGGAGGACATGCAGATTATTTTTCAGGACCCCTATGCCTCCCTGAACCCCAGAATGACCGTGGGAGATATTATCGGCGAGCCTTTAAAAATTTACAAGAAGTGCGAAAGCAAGGAAGCGCTGCAAAAAAAAGTCCGGGAAACCATGGACGTGGTGGGCCTTGCGGAGCGGACCTTTCATCTCTATCCCCACGAGCTGGACGGCGGCCGCCGCCAGCGGGTGGGCACAGCCCGGGCGCTGATTCTGGACCCCAAGCTTATCGTCTGCGACGAGCCGGTGTCCGCGCTGGACGTGTCCATTCAGGCCCAGATTCTGAACCTGATGATGGATTTGCAGAAGGAGCGGAACCTGACCTATCTGTTCATCACCCACAATTTGTCCGTGGTGAAGCACATTTCCGACGACATCACCGTGATGTATCTGGGGCAGATGGTAGAAAAGGCGAAGTCTTCCGAGATTTTCGCACATCAGTACCACCCCTATACCAAGGCGCTGATTTCCGCCATCCCCCTGCCCAAGTTTAACGCGCCCGACAATCAGATTATTCTCAAGGGCGAAATCACCTCTCCCATCAATGTGACAAAGTCCTGCCGGTTTGCGCCCCGGTGCAACTATGCAAAGCCCGAGTGCTTTCATTCCGAGCCGGGGTTGGAGGAGATTTCCAAGGACCACTTTGTCAAGTGCCACTTTGTGCGGGAGATCAACGGCCTGTAAAACGGTGCGCCGCCGTTTCAGCGGCGCATAAAGGAGCATTTATGGAATACTTCGAATTTGACGAGCTGGCAAGCCGCTTGCCCTGGAGTCAGGTAAAGTGGGACCCCGCCGAGCTGGATGCAAAGTTCGGGACCAGCGATGTGACCCCCGCGTGGGTGGCGGACATGGACCTGAAAACGCCCCCCGCCGTCCGGGAGGCGGTGATGGAAGCGGCAAAATGCGGGATGTACGGTTATACCCGGGTGGACGAGCGCACCGTTGCGTCCTATCTGAACTGGCAGAAGCGGCGCAACGGCTGGGAGCCGCCCGCGGACTGGTTCCGCTATACGCCGGGCGTGGTGACGGCCATCAATATGCTGCTGCTCTCCCAGACCGAGGAAGGGGACGAGGTGCTGATTCAGCGGCCCGTGTACTATCCCTTCTCCATGTCCATCGAAAAGCAGAAGCGCACCGTGGTCAACAGTCCCCTGCGCCTGAAGGACGGGCGGTATGAAATTGATTTCGATGATTTTGAGCAAAAGGCGGCGTCTCCCAAGTGCCGCGCGTTTGTGATGAGCAATCCCCACAATCCCGTGGGTCGGGTGTTCACGGAAGAAGAACTGCGTCAATTGGGCGATATCTGCAAGCGGCACGGGGTCTTCGTGATTGCCGACGAAATTCACAGCGATTTGATTTATCCCGGCCGCCGCCATGTGGTTTTCGCGTCGCTGGGAGGGGAAATTGCGGACAATTGCGCTGTTTGCCACGCACCCACCAAGACGTTTAATCTGGCGGGACTGGCGTTCTCCTGCGTCATGATTGCAGACGCGGCGCGGCGGGAGAAATTTGACGCTGTTTTTCACCGCTACTGCGGCGCGGCACATCCCACCTTTTTTGCCCCTGTGGCTGCCAGAGCCGCATGGGACTTTGGAGAGGAATGGCTTGCGGCCTGCCTTGACTATATTTATGGGAATTACCTGTATGTAAAAGAGTTTGCCGAAAAGACATGGCAGGGCCGGGTGGAGGTTCTTCCGCTGGAGGGGACCTATCTTGCGTGGATGGATTTCCGGAAGCTGGAGCCCGACCCCAAAAGGCTGGAGGAGCGGATGATCCATAAGGCCAAGGTGGCGCTGGACGAGGGGTATATTTTCGGGCCCGAGGGCAGCGGCTTTGAGCGGCTGAATCTGGCCGCCCCCCGAATGCTGATGGAAAAGATTATGGGGCAGATTGCCTTGGAATTTTCGTAAATTTGTATTTATTAGGAGTTAGAAACATGAGCGACTACAAAAGATCCATGCTAATTGAACCGGAAGACAACGTAGCGGTTGCCGTCGAGCCCATTGAACGAGGGGAGACAACCCTTGCGGGTGACGAAGAGCTTGCCGCCGGAGAGTTTATCAAGGAGGGGCACAAAATTGCCCGCTGTGATATCAAAAAAGACGCGGAGATTATCAAGTACGGCGTACATATCGGCGTTGCCACCGCAGACATCAAAAAGGGCGACTGGGTACATGAGCACAACGTGTATGACGACTTTGAGGAGATCAACCGGGAGCGGCGGGCCTATTACCGTTCCATGGCGCCCGATGCGCTGGATTACACCGCGCCTGTGCTGTACCGCAGGGAGGAGCTGAACCTGCCCGAGACGATCATGGGCTATAAGAGGGAGGACGGCACCTTCGGCATCCGCAACCATGTGGTGGTGATCTCTCTGGTGCAGTGCTCCAACAACGCCGCGCAGCGCATCGCCGCCGCCTGCGACGTGCCTGCCACCTATGTGGACGCCGCCTGCGGCGAGTTTCCCGACCGCTTTGCCCGCACCCGGGACGGCTTCATCACCACCGGCACCCATCCCAACACCTTCGGCGTGGTGCTGCTGTCCCTTGGATGCCAGCAGACCGACCCGGAGGATGTTGCGGGGGTAATCCGCGCCACCGGCCGTCCCGTGGTGAGCATCAGCATGCAGGCCGACGGCGGCGCCACCAACGCCATCAAGGAGGGCATCAAGGCCGTGAACGAGCTGAAGGCACAGGCCGCCGCCCAGAAACGGGAGCCCTGTCCCCTCAGCGGCCTTGTCATCAGCGGTTACAATGGTGGCTCCGACTGGACCAGCGGCCTGTCCGCAAACCCCGTCGCCGGAGACGCCATCGACCGTCACACCGCCATCGGCGGCACCAACGTGGAAATCTGCGGGCGGGGCGGCTATCCCACAGATGCAGGCTCCTATGAGGTGGGAATGCGCCTGATGGAAATTGGTGACTTTTTTAATGAGGACTGCGCCCGCAGAGGCGGCAAGGGCCTCTCTCAGGTGAACCCCACGCCCGGCAACAAGGCGGGGGGACTGACCACCATGACGGAGAAGAATCTGGGCAGCTTCAAGACCAAGGGCCATGGCCGGATGCTAGGCATTCTGGACTGCGGCCAGCGGTCCCCACAGCCCGGCATGTGGGGCATCAATCAGGCCCAGGGCGCCAACGATGCCTATGCCACCACCACGCTGGCCATGAGCGGCTGCCACATCTGCCTGTTTACCACCGGGCGGGGCAACCCCATCGGAAACGCCTGCATGACCACCATCAAAATTACCGGCAATCCCCGCACCGCGGAGATGCTTTCCGATATGATCGACTATTCCACAAAGCCCATGCTCTATGGGGAAAAGACATTGCAGGAGAGCGGAAAAGAGCTCTATGAGCTGATGCTCCGTGTGGCCGAGGGCGAGCCCACCAAGGCCGAGCTTCTGGGCGATTATAGCTGGACCACTCCTCACGGCACCAGCTACAACGGCGACTATTGAGAAAAAGGGGAGGGCCGCCCGGGCGGCCCTCTCTTTTTATGGCCTTATGCGGCAGGGCATCCCGTCTTGCGCTGCTTTGCGGCTCGGGACAATTTTCCGGGTGGCCCGGGTTCATTGCGCCCATGACGGCGGCACTGAGAAGGGCTGACGCTTGCCCGCGCGTGGCCCATGGCCACCCGCTTTTTGGGGCTGCGGAGATGCGGAGATACATTTTTCCGATTGATTGATTTTGACGGTTGACTTTTTTCCAAAATCAGTGAATACTGGAGAAAGAAAATACGCCTGAAATTCTCCGGAAAGAACAGGCCGAAATTTGACAGGAGGAATCAAACTATGGATTACAGCGCAATGATTCAAAACCGCAAATCCGTGCGGGAATTTCAGGATACAAAGGTCCCCGACGCCACGCTGGCGGAGATAAACGAGTATTACGAAAGTAAGTGCGGAAGGCTTGTGCCCTCCATCGGCACGGAGCTTCGCCTGTTCGGGTCCGACTTCCGGGAAAAGCTGAAGGGCGCGGCAGGCTACAACGATTTTATGATCGGAAACGCCGATTATTTTGCAATTTTGTCCGACGAGGCGGAGTATATGGCCCAAAACGCGGGC
>DKLF01000019.1:10455-11501 GCA_002455655.1 Oscillibacter sp. UBA6647
TGGCCCAAAACGCGGGCTTTATTGCGGAGGACCTCATTCTGCACATGACGGAACTGAATTTGGGCACCTGCTGGCTCACTTTTAAGGATGGAGAGGCTGTGAAAAAAGCGCTGGGAATTGAATCCGACAGGCGCGTGGTGGTTCTGGCTGCGTTCGGCGTTGAGAAAAAGGCCGCCAAGCGGCTTTTCCTCAACATCCAGAACATTTCCAAGGTGGACGCTGTGAAGCGGGAATTTTATTCCCCCCGTCTGGGAATTGAAAGTCTGGTGTATTCCGGCAAGTGGGGCAACAAAGCCGGAGTGGACGAGGAAATCGGCGATATGGACCATCCTCTGTGGCAGGCACTTTACGCCGCCAGCCTTGCGCCCAGTTATCTCAACCGCCAGCCCTACGGGTTTGTGCTGGACGGGGGAGCGGTGGTCCTGATTTCCAAGGACGACGGCTATACCGATGAAAACGAGCAGAAGCTCAATCTTGGAATTGTGATGCTGCATTTTGCCGCCGTGGCAGAACAGACGCTGGGAAAGCGCACCTGGACTCTGGGCGCCTATGACAAGGATTTGGGCTTGCCCTCCGGATACAGAGCCGTGGCCTCCTGCAAGCTGTAATCAAATGCTCCCGGCCGGTCCCTGCAAGCGCGGATGCTTGCAGGGACCGGCCGCTTTTTATGAGAGGAAGGAACCTCAATCTATCCTCAAAGGCAACTTTTGAAGGGCGCTCCTGCGGCACCCGGAGCGCCTGAGACATATAAAACGGGGTTTTGGATTTCAACAGCCGTCAGGTTCTCAAAACGGGAATCTGGCGGCTTAATTGGCGGTGGCGCTCCGCCGCCGATTAAGCCGGAAAGCGCAGGCGTGCGTAGTCCGGCCTGCGGGCAGACGGAGACCCGGAAGCATTCGTCGCTTTCCACGTCGGGGTACTCCCTGTGGAAGCATGCTTCGGGTAAGCGGTAATTTTGCGGAAAGGCCTCTTTCCGCAGGGCTTTTCAAGAAAAATTTTCGACTCATTTTGATAAAAGTTTTCAAATTATATCTTTTTAAGCGTCG
>DKLF01000101.1 GCA_002455655.1 Oscillibacter sp. UBA6647
AGCGCCAGCGCCGCCGTCAGCGGCAGGTTTTCCAGCACAGCGGGGCGCGGAATGTCCGCAAAAATCTCCAGCCGCGCTTTTCCGTCCCCGCCTGCGCCAAATTCCTCATAGAGGACCACCGGTATCACCGTTGCCGCCAGAACCGTCAGCCGCTGGAGCTTCTCTCCGCCTTTTTTCAGCACCGCGCGGGCCAATTCCCACGCGCCCACACCGCATAGAGCCATGCTCAGCGCCACGGTGGCCGCAGAGGGCGCAAACCCCAAAACGAAAATCAGCGCCGGAATGCCGAGCACCGCCACCATCACCCGTTTGAACATACCATCAATCCTTATCTGTGAAGCAGCTCACTTCACGCCGCCGAACCGGCGGTCCCGTTTCTGATAGGCCGCCACGGCCCGGTCAATCCCCGCCTCGTCAAAGTCCGGCCAGAGAGTATCGGTGTAATAAAACTCGGAATAAGCGCACTGCCAAAGCAGGAAATTGCTCAACCGCAGCTCCCCGCTGGGGCGGATAATCAGCTCCGGGTCCGGAACTCCCGCGCTGTCCAGATATCCGGAAAAAGCGGCCTCGTCCAGTTCTTCGGGCTTGCACAGCCCGGCGGCGCAGTCGGCGGCAAAGCGCCGCGCGGCCCGCAAAAGCTCGTCCCGTCCGCCGTAATTCAAGCAGATGTTGGCCTGAAAGGCGTCCCGGCCCAAATGCTCCGTAATTTCATCCGTTTCCCGGGCCAAAGCCCGGAGCTCGGCGGGGATAGCCGTCATGTCACCGAAAAATTTCAGTCGGATGCTGTCCCGTTCCATGGAGTCGATGGCTTCCAGAAGATACCGCCTTAAAAGCGTCATGATGGCGCCCACCTCGGTTTCGGACCGTTTCCAGTTCTCCGTGGAAAAGGCGTACACCGTCAAATACTCAACGCCCAGATTCTTGCAGTAGGTGGCAATTTTACGAAAGGTTTCCGCCCCGGCCTTGTGTCCGGCGGTGCGGGGCAAGCCCCGCTTTTTCGCCCAGCGGCCGTTGCCGTCCATGATAATGGCAATGTGGCGGGGCAGGCGGCTTTTGTCCACCTGCCCCGCCTGCTTGCCTGAAATTTCGTTGATCATCAAATTGCCATCAATTCCTTTTCTTTGGCAGCAA
Organism: Oscillibacter sp. UBA6647; assembly: GCA_002455655.1. Classification (GTDB taxonomy): domain Bacteria; phylum Bacillota; class Clostridia; order Oscillospirales; family Oscillospiraceae; genus Oscillibacter. Next base: position 1,132 of record DKLF01000101.1, read on the forward strand.
GCATTTCTTCCAGCTTTTTGCAGCTATCGTCCGTCATTTTCTGAAGGTCTTTCTCCGCCTGCTTCAAATCGTCTTCGGTAATTTCCGTGGCCTTTTCCAGTTTTTTAAACGCTTCCATGGCATCTCTGCGGATGTTGCGTACAGCCACCTTGCCATTTTCCGCGTATTTGTGAATCTGCTTCACCAGTTCCTTGCGACGCTCCTCCGTCAGTTGGGGAAAGCCCAGACGCAGGCTCTTTCCGTCATTCTGCGGATTGATGCCCAGATCGGAATTCTGGATGGCCTTTTCAATGGACTTCAAGGCCGATGCGTCCCAGGGCTGAATCACCAAAGACCGGGGGTCCGGCGAGGCGATGGAGGCAATCTGCTGAATCGGCGTGGGGGTCCCGTAATAATCCACGCTGATGCGGTCCAGCACGGCGGCGTTGGCCCGGCCGGCACGCACGGCGGCGAAATCCGCCGCCACGGACTCGACGCTCTTTTTCATCTTGTCCTCGTAAATCTTGTACTCCTCTTTCTGCATAACGGTCACTCCTTCACGATCGTTCCGATTTTTTCCCCGCACACGGCGCGGATAATATTCTCAGGGTCCTTCAGGGCAAACAAAAGCACGGGAATGTGGTTGTCCATGGACAGGGACGTAGCCGTGGAGTCCATCACCGTCAGATGCTGGGCCAGCACGTCGTCATAGGTAATCGAGTCGTATTTCACTGCGGAGGGGTCCTTCGCCGGGTCGGCGGAATACACGCCGTCCACATTTTTGGCAAGCAGAATCACATCCGCCCCAATTTCAGCCGCCCGCAGAACAGCGGCGGTGTCTGTTGAGAAATAGGGGTTTCCAGTGCCGCAGCCGAAAATCACCACACGGCCCTTTTCAAGGTGGCGGATGGCCTTGGAGCGGATATAAGGCTCGGCAAAGGACCGCATCTCCACGGCGGTCTGCACCCGAACCTCCACGCCCCGCTGCTCCATCACGTCGGCCACCGCAAGGCAGTTTAAAACTGTTGCCAGCATACCCATGTGGTCTGCCCGGGTGCGCTCCATCTTTCCGCCGCCGTCCTTCACTCCGCGCCAGAAGTTTCCGCCGCCCACCACGACGCCCACCTGAACGCCCATGGCGATGCACTGTCCAATCACGTCGCACACTCTGCCGATCACTTCAAAATCAAGACCCGTGTGCTTATCCCCAGCCAACGCCTCTCCGCTGATTTTCAGCAGGACGCGCTTGTATACAGGTTTTGCCATCTTGCAAACCTCCGTTGTATTTCAGATAGCGTTATTCTATCAAATTTCACAGCCTTTGGAAAGGGGAAAAGCAAGTTTTTTCAAGAAAAAGCACAGGAGACTGCCGCCCCCTGTGCCGCTGCCGCTATTTCACTTTGCGCAGGCAGCCTCAAGCAGACCAATAAGTTGCTCCCGTCCCGTGCCTTTCTCTGCGGAAAAGGGCACAAGAGGCTCGTCGTCCACCATTTCCAGCGTCTGGCGGATGAGGGCCAGATTTGCCTCCACCTCACGGGCCTTCAGCTTGTCCAATTTGTTGGCAATCACGATCTCGGGGCAGCCGCTCTCCCGGAACCAGCCGTGCATAGTCACGTCGTCGGCGGTGGGCTTGTGGCGGGCGTCCACAATCAGAACGCCCACGGTAAGAATGTCGCCCTCGTCCTGAAAATAGCGCTCCATCAGACGGCCCCACCGCTCTTTTTCCGTCCGGCTCACCTTTGCATAGCCGTATCCCGGCAAATCCACCAGCCATGCTTTGCCGTCAACCTTGAAATAGTTGATTTGGGTGGTCTTTCCCGGCGTCGCACCCACATAGGCAAGGTTCCTCCGCCCCACCAGACGGTTGATCACCGAGGACTTACCCACATTGGACCGGCCCGCAAAGGCCATCTGTGGCAGTCCGTCCCGCAGGAAATCCTTGGGGTCTGCCGCCGAGCGGACAAATTCCGCTTTCATAAAATTCACCGGGAACTCACTTCCTCACTTTTATTTTTAAATACTCCGCCCCGCAAAGCGCGGGGACGGGACCGGTGACAAAGCCGCCGGTCCCCATCGCGCGCCCTCTGCCGCGCGCCGCACCGAAGCCGCATGCGCGGCCCCGCCAAACATATTCTTATTGCCGCAATGCGTCTCC
>DKLF01000131.1 GCA_002455655.1 Oscillibacter sp. UBA6647
AAAAAAGGAGGATGGACCTTGTATCTTCATATCGGTCAGAACGAAATTGTCCCGGAGAACCGGGTGGTAGGCATCTTTGATCTTGACAAATGCAGCTACGGAAAAAGGACCCGGGAATATCTTGCAAAAGCGGAGAACGAGGGCGTGGTGCTGGACGTTTCAGGGGCTTTGCCGAAGTCCTTTGTGGTGTGCGACCATCCCTATCATCCTCAGATTGTATATCTCTCCCAGCTTGGCCCCGCCACGCTGCAAAAGCGGGCGGAAAGTCTGGAACTGGAGCTGTGAGCAGTTTTGACGGCAGTTTCTGCGGCCTTTTAAAGGGAGCCACTTTAAAATATGATTGAGTTAAGAAATGAATGGCGATACGGAGGTGGTTTTTGAGCAAGTTTCAAACGCGATTAAACTTGACACAGGGGCGGGGAGAAGCGGGCCTGCAAAATCGCGGGCCCGGCTCTGCTTGCCCTGTTATACGGAAGGAGAAACCAAATGGCAGAAAACGAGACACTGAATCCCACATCGGTGGGCGCGGAAAATGAATACGACGCATCCGAAATTCAGGTGCTGGAAGGTCTGGAGGCCGTTCGTAAGCGGCCCGGTATGTATATCGGGTCCACTTCCTCCTCGGGTCTTCATCATCTGGTTTATGAGATTGTAGACAACGCCATTGACGAGGCTCTGGCAGGTTGCTGCACGGATATTCTGGTGCAGATCAATGCTGACGGGACAATTACCGTGGTGGACAACGGACGGGGTATCCCCGTGGACATTCAGGCCCAGACGGGAAAGCCCGCGCTGGAAGTGGTTTACACTGTGCTCCACGCAGGCGGAAAGTTCGGCGGCGGGGGCTATAAGGTTTCCGGCGGACTGCATGGCGTTGGCGCCAGCGTGGTAAACGCGCTGTCTGAATGGCTGGTGGTTCAGGTCCACCGGGACGGGAAAATCTATGAAATGCATTTTGCCCGTGGTGAAATCACCAAAAAGATGGAGGTGGTGGGCACCACCGATCACACAGGTACCACTGTTACCTTCAAGCCCGACCCGGAGATGTTCCGTGACACCACGGAGTATGAATATGACATTCTCCATACCCATATGCGGGAGCAGGCGTTTTTAAACGCGGGCCTGAAAATCAAGGTGGCGGATTTGAGAGAGGGCCGGGAGCAGGCCGACGAGATGTATTACGCCGGCGGCATCCGGGAGTTTGTGGCTTTCTTAAACCGCACCAAGGACCCCATCCACTCCGATGTGATTTATATGTGCGGCAGCAAGGACGACTCTATGGCGGAAATTGCCCTGCAATATCACGACGGGTATAATGAAAACATGCTTTCCTTCGCCAATAACATTCACACCCCAGAGGGTGGTATGCATGAGGAGGGCTTCAAGCGCGCTCTCACCAACGTACTGAACAACTACGGCAAGAAAATCGGTATGCTGAAAGAGGGCGACAAGGTTTCCGGTGAAGACTGCCGGGAGGGCCTTACCTGCATCATTTCCGTGAAGCTGACAGACGCGCAGTTTGAGGGCCAAACCAAGGCAAAGCTTGGAAACAGCGAAATCCGCACGTTGGTGAATAGCATTGTTTCCGCGAAGCTTGAAACCTATCTGGAGGAAAATCCTCAGGTGGGGCGCATGATTCTGGATAAATCCCTCACCGCCAACCGCGCGCGGGAGGCTGCCCGGAAGGCCCGGGAATCCATTCGACGCAAGACGGCGCTGGGTGGCGCGGCCATGCCCGACAAGCTGCGGGACTGCAACGAGGCCAACCCGGAGCTCACTGAGCTCTACATCGTCGAGGGTGACTCCGCAGGCGGTTCCGCCACACAGGGCCGGGATTCCCGCTTTCAGGCGATTCTTCCCCTATGGGGCAAGATGCTGAACGTGGAGAAGGCCCGGGCCGACAAGGTGTATGGCAACGACAAGCTCCAGCCTGTGATTACGGCATTGGGCGCGGGTATCGGAGAGGAATTTGACGTCTCTCGCCTGCGCTATCACAAAATTGTCATCATGGCGGATGCGGACGTGGACGGTTCCCACATCCGTACGCTGCTGCTGACCTTCTTCTTCCGCTTCATGCGGCCGCTGGTGGAGCAGGGGTATGTCTATGCCGCCGTCCCTCCCCTCTTTAAGCTGAGCCGGGGAAAGACTTCCCGGGTGGCCTATACGGAGGAGGAGAGCCGCGTGATCTCCACAGAGCTGAAGCAGGACAATCCCAACGCCAAGGTGGACATCAGCCGCTATAAGGGCCTTGGCGAGATGAACCCACACGAACTGTGGGAAACCACCATGGACCCGGAAAAGCGGACGCTGCGCCGCATTACGCTGGACGACGCGGTGGCCGCCGACGAGACGTTCTCCATTTTGATGGGTGAAAAGGTGGAGCCGCGGAAGGAATTTATCGAGAAGAACGCGAAATACGCGGTCAATCTGGACTATTAAGGGAGGAGAGCCGAACATGAGTAAGAAACCGCAGTACGACCCCGAGGAGATTCGGTTCCCCAACCAGAAAATTGAGCAATCCCCCCTGGTCACGGAAATGCAGAAATCCTATATCGAATATGCCATGAGCGTCATTGTGGGCCGGGCGCTTCCGGACGTGCGGGACGGATTGAAGCCCGTCCACCGCCGGATTTTGTACGCTATGTACGAGGATGGCCTGACCTTTGAAAAGGCATTCCGCAAGTGCGCTACCGCCGTCGGTGACGTGCTGGGCCGGTACCATCCCCACGGAGACGCGTCGGTATACGACGCGCTGGTGCGTCTGGCACAGGACTTTTCCATGCGCTATATGCTGGTGGATGGACACGGAAACTTCGGTTCCGTGGACGGAGACCCCCCGGCTGCATACCGATACACGGAGGCCCGCCTCTCTAAAATTTCCGAGGAAATGCTTCGGGATATTGAAAAAGACACGGTGGACTGGTCCCCCAACTTTGACGAGACGAGAAAAGAACCCAAGGTCCTCCCTTCCCGTTTCCCCAACCTGCTGGTCAACGGTTCCAGCGGCATTGCCGTGGGCATGGCCACGAACATTCCGCCCCACAACCTTCGAGAGGTCATTGGCGCGTGCATCCATGTGCTGGAGGACCCCGAGGCCCAGCTTGCCGACCTGATGCAGTATGTCAAGGGACCGGATTTTCCCACCAGAGGTATGATCATGGGCCGCAGCGGCATCCGTGCCGCTTATGCCACCGGCCGGGGCCGAGTGATCATTCGCGCCCGGACGGAGTTTGAGGAATTTGGCAAGGACCGCACCCGTATTGTGGTGACGGAGATTCCCTATCAGGTCAACAAGCGGATGCTGATTAAAAACATGGCCGATCAGGTGGAGGATAAGCGGCTGGAGGGCATTTCCGACATCCGAGACGAGTCGGACCGGAACGGTATGCGCATGGTCATCGAGCTGAAGCGGGACGCAAACCCGCAGGTGGTGCTCAACCGCCTGTTCTCCCAGACCCAGCTTCAGTCCAGCTTTGCCATCAACATGCTGGCGCTGGTGGATAATCAGTCCCAGCCGAAAATTCTGTCCCTGCGGCACATTATTGACGAGTATCTCGCCTTTCAGGAGGATTTGATTGTTCGTCGGACCCGGTACGACCTGAAAAAGGCGCAGGAGCGCGCCCACCTGCTGGAAGGTCTGCTCATCGCGCAGGACCACATCGACGAAGTCATTAAGGTCATTCGCAGCAGCTATGACAACGCCAAGCAAAACCTGATGGAAAAATTCGGCCTTGACGAGATTCAGGCCCAGGCTATCTGCGAAATGCGGCTTATCTCCCTCCAGGGTCTGAACCGGGAAAAGCTCGAGGCGGAGTATAAGGAGCTGGAGGAGAGAATCCACTATTACGAGGACCTTCTTGCTTCCAACGAAAAAATCCGCGCCTTGCTGAAAGAGGAGTTGACCGCCATCGCCGAAAAATACGGCGACGACCGAAAGACCGAGATTCAGGACGTGGAGGACGAAATCGACATTGAGGACCTGATTGAAGAGGAGGAGTGCGTTTTCACTCTGACGGAGGCTGGGTATATCAAGCGGACCCCCGTCAGCGAATATACGGCGCAGTCCAAGGGCGGTATGGGCAAAAAGGGCATTACCACCCGGGAAGAGGACGTAGTGGTGGACGTGTTCACCGCTTCCACCCACGACTATATCCTGTTCTTTACCGATACGGGAAAGGTCTATCGGAAAAAGGGCTATCAGATTGCAGAGTCCGGAAAAACCGCTAAGGGAACAAACCTCATCAACATTCTCCAGATTGAGCAGGGCGAGCGGGTGCAGGCCATGGTTCACACCCGGTCTTTGGAGGACACGGGCAGTTTCTTCTTCATGGTGACCCGGAACGGCACGGTGAAGCGCTTGCCGGTGGCCACCTTGAAAAACCTGCGGAACAACGGCATCCGTGCCCTACGGATGGACGAGGGAGACGCGCTGATTACCGTCCGGGAGACGGACGGAACCAAGCGGATTCTAATTGCCACTCACGATGGGCAGGCCGTCTGCTTTGACGAGACGGACGTGCGTCCCATGGGCCGGGATGCCACGGGCGTCCGGGGCATCCGCCTGCGGGAGGGCGACTATGTGGTCGCTGCCGCCCGCGCGCTGGAGGGGAAAACGGTTCTCTCCATCACGGAGAATGGCTATGGTAAGCGCACCCCCGTGGAGGACTACCGGATTACAAACCGGGGCGGCCTCGGCATCCGGAACTATATGGTGACGGAGAAAACCGGCCCTGTGGTGGGGATGAAAGTGGTGGACGGCAACGAGGACTTGCTGCTGGTCACCCAGAGCGGCATTCTCATCCGCACGGCGGTGGACAGTATCCGCATTGCCGGACGGTCCACACAGGGCGTCATCGTCATGCGCTTTAAGGAAGACGGCGATCAGGTGATTTCCCTTGCGCTGACGGACAAAGAGGAAATTTCCGAGGGAATGACTGGGGAGCTTCCTGCGGGAGAGGGCCTTCCTGTTGAAGCGGAGATTTCCGCGGAAACGGAAGCTTCTGCCGACGAGGAAACTTCCGCAGAAGACGCAACTACTTCTGAAAATCAGGAGTAAATAAAAAAAAGGGCTTGCCCGAGGGCAAGCCCTTTTCCATATATTGTGGAAAACTTTTTAATTTTCGAGTGGTTTTTTCTGTAAAAAGCCGTTTTTATAATAAAAAAGCTTATCTATAAACAAAATTTAAGGAGCGGAGGAATAAAATTCCTTCGCTCCTGGTTTTACAGTGTCCGCAGGCCATGCTTGGGTTCTTAAAAAAGACCTCAAGTAAAAACCTGCCTACTTGTATTTTCTGCTCTCCGCCACCGCCAGCTCGTCACAGCGGTTGTTTTCGGGAGTGTCTGCATGGCCCTTCACCCAGTGATAACGAAGGGCGTGGGTTTCCGTCAGGGTCAGTAGCTTATCCCATAGATCCGGGTTTAAAGCCGGCTTTTTATCGGACTTCACCCAGCCTCGCTTTTTCCAGCCCTTTGCCCAGCCCTTTTCCAGTCCGTCAATCACATACTTGGAGTCACTCCACAAATCCACGTTGCAAGGCTCTTTCAAAAACGACAGCGCTTCAATGACAGCCGTCAGCTCCATGCGGTTGTTGGTGGTGGCCGGTTCGCCGCCGGAAAGCTCCCGCCGGTGCTCTCCATAGAGCAGGACAGCCCCCCAGCCTCCCGGGCCGGGATTGCCGGAGCAGGCGCCGTCGGTATAGATGGTGATAGTTTTCATGAAAACTCCTTAAATCTATTTAAATCCGGGCCTTTTGAACCCTGCGCCGAAGAGCGCTTAATCCAGCGTGTCCAGCTCCGCCTGCCAAAGGGCAACCTGCGCGTCGCTGGGCATCCGCCAGTCCCCCCGGGGGGATACCGCCACAGAGCCAACCTTCGGCCCGTCCGGCAGGCAGTTGCGTTTGAACTGCTGGGAGAAGAACCTCCGATAAAATACCCGCAGCCACTTCAAAATTACTGCCCGGTCATACCGCCCGCCCCAAGCATACAGTGCAAGCCGAAAAATTTTCCCCGGCTCAAAGCCCCAGCGCAGAAAGTAGTACAGGAAGAAGTCGTGCAGCTCGTAGGGCCCCACCAAATCCTCGGTCCGCTGGACAATGTCGCCCCGCACGGCGGGCAGCAGCTCCGGGGATACGGGCGTGTCCAGAATGTCCTCCAACACGCCGGTGAGGTCCCCGTCCTTGTCCTGATTATCCCGGGCGAGATAAGCCACCAGATGGCGCACCAGCGTCTTGGGAATGGAGGCGTTGACTGCGTAGTTGCTCATATGGTCGCCGTTGTAGGTGCACCAGCCAAGAGCCAGCTCGCTCAAATCCCCCGTGCCGATGACAAGTCCCCCGGTCTGGTTGGCAATGTCCATCAAAACCTGCGTCCGCTCCCGGGCCTGTCCGTTTTCAAAGGTAACGGAGTGGTCGTCCATGTCATGTCCGATATCCCGGAAGTGGCTGCGGACGGTGGCGGAGATATCCACCGTTTTTAGAGTGGTTCCCAGCCGTTCCGCGAGAATCACCGCGTTGTTTTTCGTGCGGTCCGTGGTGCCAAAGCAAGGCATGGTCACCGTCACAATATCCGTCATGGGTCTGCCCAGCAAATTCATGGAAAGAGCGGCGATCAGCACCGCCAGCGTAGAGTCCAGTCCACCGGAAAGGCCCACCACGGCGGTTTTCGACCCCGTGTGCTCCAGCCGATGCTTTAAGCCTAAAGACGCAATCAGCAGAATTTCGCGGCAGCGGATATCCCGGTCCTCCCGCCCCTCCGGGACAAAGGGCATGGGAGCCACATATCGGGTGAGCTTCGTCCGCGCCATCGTCAGGGAAAAGGGTACTGTAACAGGAGCCGTGGAAACCGGTCGCTCCGGCATAATCTGGGTTCTTCTCCGCTCATGGCACAACCGTGCCACGTCAATTTCTGAAATCAAAAGGCCGCCTTCAAACCGCTGTTCAGCCAGAAGGGTTCCGTTTTCTGCAATAAGCTGGTGCGCGCCGAACACCACGTCGGAGGTGGACTCCCCCTCCCCTGCGCTGGCGTACAAATAGCCGCACAAAAGCTTTGCCGACTGCATAGTCACAAGCTGGCGGCGGTATGCGTCCTTCCCCACCAAATCGTTGCTGGCGGAAAGATTTCCGATGATGGTGGCCCCTGTCTGGGCCATGTTCACGGAGGGAGAGCAGGGGGCCCACAAATCCTCACAGATTTCAAAGCCCAGCGTCAGCTCCGGCATTTCTTCGCATGAAAAGAGAATTTCCGCGCCAAAGCAAATCTCGCTTCCGCACAGCGACACCATGTTAAATGGATCCCGGGGCGCGGGGGAAAACTGACGCTTTTCGTAAAACTCCCCATAATTGGGCAGGTGTGCTTTGGGGACTACCCCAAGAATTATTCCTTTTTGTATAACCACTGCACAGTTATACAATTTGTTTTCAAATCGAACAGGCAGGCCCACGGCAGTGACGACCTCCAGATTCCGGGTGGCCTCCAGCACGGTGGAAAGGGCCTGTTCTGCGCCGCGCAGCAGGGATTCCTGATAAAAAAGGTCGCCGCAGGTATAGCCTGTCAGCCCCAGCTCCGGCAGCACCAAAACCTTCACCCCCGCCTGCTCCGCCTTGCGCATCAGGGTAAAGGTTTCCTCCGCGTTGCGGGCGCAGTCAGCCAGATGAAGCCGGGGACTGCCGCAGGCGACAGAGATAAAACCGTCTTTCATGCAAAACGCCTCCCGAGTAAAAATATTGTTATTATAGTATACCACGCCGAACCATTTCGCAAGACGGAAAGTGTCGTTGCGGCTATAGCAGTGCAGTAATTTTGCAGGCGGCACGGAAAATGAAAGCGTCCTGCCGCCGCCCTGCGGGGTCGCTTTAAAAAAAGCACGCAAAAAAGACCGCCGAAGCGGTCCTTTTTGCTGTGTGTGTTTTAGGAGGGAGAAAACGCATCGGGGTGGGAGTCCCCTTTGCTGATTCTTAAGATACCCGAAAAACATTGCGGAATTGTGCATTTGATGTGAACAGTCTGTAAACAAACACGGAGTTTTATTCCTAAGAAGTTATAAAGTCTGAAAAAACCTGCTGAGAAAGAGGTGCACAAATAAAAATTTTTGCCAATGTTTTTTGTGAAAACTGCCATTATAGACATTCATGTATAAAATGTTATACTGTATATTAGGAATTCTTATGTAATATGCTGTACTGTATGGGAGAACCCTTGGTGTATATCTTTGCGGCCGCGCGGTTTTTAATTTTCCGCAAAGACAAAGCCAATTGAGAAGCCGCCTGCACAGCGGGGGAAGGGGGGCCAAGGCAGCGGGGGCCGTGTGACCAAAAACAAGACCCTTACTATTTTAGGAGGTATCCAATGGACAAATTTTTTAAGATTACCGAGCGCGGGAGTACCATCAGAACGGAAATTCTGGCGGGTATTACTACCTTCATCACCATGGCCTATATTCTTCCTGTAAACATGGGAATCTTGAGTCAGGCCGGACTGAATGCAGGCGGCGTTTTCCTGGCTACGGCGCTGTCCGCGTGTCTTGGCACCATGCTGATGGGCCTGTGGGCGGGAATGCCGTTTGCGCAGGCGCCGGGTATGGGCCTGAACGCCTTTTTTACCTACACGGTGGTATTCGCCATGGGCTTCTCCCCTTCCTTTGCGCTGGCGGCGGTTTTGGTGGAGGGCTGCATTTTTCTGGTGCTCAGCCTTACCGGTATACGCTCCAAGTTACTTACCGCAATTCCCAAGCAGCTTCGTCTGGCCATCTCGGCCGGTATCGGTCTTTTTATCATGTTCATCGGCTTCCAGAATTCCGGCATCATTGTGGGAGGCGCCACGCTGGTTGAGGTAAATGCGAACCTGACCCAAGCGGGCGTGTTTTTGGCGCTTCTTGGCATTGCCATCACGGTGGTTTTATGGATGAAGAAGGTGAAGGGCGCACTGCTCATCGGCATTTTTGCCACTTGGTTTTTGGGCATGGCTGCTCAGGGGATCGGCTGGTATCAGGTAAATCCTGAAGCAAGCGCGTATTCCCTGTTCCCCTCTGCCCTGATTAGCTTCACTTCCTTCTCCGGCCTTGCGGAAACCTTCGGACTGTGCTTCTCCGGTCTGCGCGACGCATTTTCCAGCGGCAAAAACATCACCCAGTTTATCATGGTTACGCTTACCTTCCTGTATGTGGATATCTTTGATACGCTGGGGACCTTTGCGGGCGTTGCCACCAAGGCCAAAATGATTGATGAAAACGGAAACTTCCCCGGCGTCAATCAGGCATTTGCCTCCGACGCCGTGGCCACCACGGTGGGCGCAATTCTGGGAACCTCCACCGTCACCACGTTTGTGGAAAGCGCTTCCGGCGTGGAAGAGGGCGGACGCACGGGCCTCACCGCCGTCACCACCGCTATTTTGTTCCTGTTGGCAGTCCCCTTCTTCCCCATCATCGGCGCCATCCCCAGCTTTGCCACCGCCCCCGCGCTGGTGGTTGTGGGTATTATGATGTGCGAGCCTATGGAGGAGTTCGAGTGGACAAAGGTGGAAGCGCTGGTTCCCGGCGTGTTTGCCATTATCTTCATGGTTGTGGGCTACTCCATCTCCGCCGGCATTATGTTTGGCATCCTGTTCTACCTGCTGGTGCGGGTCGTGCAGGGTAAGGCCAAGGAGCCCGGCGTCGTGATGTGGGTGCTTGGTGCGCTGTTCCTGTTCAAGCTGTTCATTTTCCCGCTGCTCTAAACAAAGCGGACAAATTAAAACGGGTCCTCGGGTAAAAGCCGGGAAGTTACAAGAGTAAGTTACGAACCCACCCAATAAGGCAAACCGAATACGGAAAACAAGATGCAGAGGAAGTTTTTATTATAACTTTCTCTGCATCTTGTTTTGGCATTTTAAATTGCTATTCATCGGCAAAGCGATAGCCAACGCCAACTTCCGTCAAAATAAAGCGTGGATGCGTCGTGTCCTTTTCAAGCTTCCGGCGAAGATTGGCCATAAAGACCCGCACGCTTTTGCTGTCGCCTCCTTCGTAACCCCAAATCTGCCGGATAATATAATTGTGCGTCAGCACCTTACCCCGGTTGGAGATGAGCAAGAGTAGCGTTTTATATTCCGTCGGCGTCAGGTGAATTTCATTGCCGGACACAAGCACCCTGCGCTTTTCATAGTCCACCGTCAGCCAGTCGCAGGAAAACACGGAGTCTCCGTCTGTCGCTCCATTTTTCTCCAGCAGCCGCTCAACCACCCGGATACGCGCCATCAACTCCCCCATATGAAAGGGCTTCGTAATATAATCGTTGGCACCCAAATCCAGCGCGGTAATTTTCTCCATTTCCTGCCCCCGTGCGGAAACAATCAGAACCGGCGTATCCGAAAAGGTCCGCAGCTCGCGAAGCAGATCCACGCCGTCACGGTCAGGCAGGCCAAGATCCAGCAGAACGATATCCGGTCTGTGAGAAGTAAATAAGAATAAGCCCTCCGCCGCTGTTTCCGCGATCAGGACAGCATAATTCTCTTTGGAAAGAGAGAGATCAATAAAATGTGAAATATATTTGTCGTCCTCTATAACAAGGATCACTCGTTTTTCACTCATCAGTTTCCTCCATTGGCAGGGTAAACGTAAAGATGGAGCCTTTTGGAACATTGTCCGACACAGAAATCGTACCGCCATGCGCCTCAACGATGGTCTTACAAATTGAAAGCCCCAGTCCCAGTCCCTGACGTCCGTCTACAATATTCGACGCCTGGGTGACAAAACGTTCAAACAGGTGGCCGCGGATCGTATCTGGGATGCCGTTTCCCGTGTCCGCCACAGATACCGTCAACTCACTTTCCGCATATATGGTCAGAGAAATTTTACTATCGGGCGGCGTATGCCGGACCGCATTTTCCAAAAGATTGATCACGACCTGCGCAATCAGCTTACCGTCCATAGGCGCGGTTACCACCTCGTCCGGCAGCTTCACATGGAACTGCCGATCACGCAGGAGCCGTTCCGTATGCTTGACCGCCTCGCCGATGACGTCGTCAATGACCTCATCCTGTTTGTGCAGCACAATCTTTTGCTCGCTGATTCGGGTCATGCTGAGGATATTCTCCACCAGATCACTGAGCCAGACGATTTCTTCGCTAATGTCTGAGGCAAGCTTTCTGCGTTCGGCTTCGGAAAGCCTGAAATAGTTGTCGGCCAACAGGTTGCCTGCACCGGAGATTGCCGTCAGCGGACTGCGCAAGTCATGGGCCACAGACCGAAGAAGCGTGCCGCGCTGCTGTTCCCGTTCCATTGCCATTCGGATTCGTTCCCTGTCGGTTACAAGCATCTCCCGCTCCAGCGCAATCCCAAGCTGCGCGCAGATTGCCTGCACAATCAGAAGTTTTTGTCCGCTGGGCCGCGTCCCAGAAAGCTCCAGCCTGCCCAGCATTCCGGAAGCCCCGCTGATTTCAAAGCTCTGGGGAATCGTCTGCCGGCCGCCTAAGAACACCTTACAGTTCAGGCCCACATATTCCTGAACAAGGGCTTCAGCTTTCCGAACGACGCTTTCCTTTCCGCTGGCAGAGAGAAAGTCTGACGCAATGCGATACAGGATTTTAGCTGTATGTTCATTTTCGCTTGCCAGCTTCATTTCCCGCTGCAAACGGGAGGTAATCATTCCCGAAACAATTCCCGTGGCAACAAAGAAAACAAGAAGCATCAGGTCGCTGGGACTGTATACGAAAAAAGAATAGTGCGGTTCGGTGAACAAAAAATTAAAGAGCAGCGCACACACAAGTGCCGAGCCGATGGCCCACCAGAGACTGCTGGTGAATACCGCTGTAAACAGGACGCTAAGCAAAAACATCATGATGACGCTTTCGTTCCCCACACCCAGCCGGGCCGCCAGAACCGCCAATGCTGTCGCAATGCCAATGGTCACAACCGCTTTCCCCGCATTTTTCATCGTGACAGTCCCCCCCCCTTTGCTAATTTGTGCTGCTGATTATTTTCAGGATATCCTTTTGCTCGCCCGCAACAATAATATGTTCCTGCTTTTGAAACTCATGCTCTGCGCTGATGAGCGGCAGAATGTGTTTTCCATTGCGCACACCAATTACGTTGACGCGGTGTTTCGTGCGCACGTCCAGTTCCCGAATGTTGCGCCCAACCCAGCTTTCCGGCGGCTCCACCTCCATGATGGCGTATTCGGGAGAAAGCTCAATATAATCGAACGCGCCTTTTGCCGAATACCGGACGGCAGTTCTCTGGGCCATGTCTCTTTCCGGGTAAACCACATCGTCGGCGCCTATTTTTTTAAGCAGATCGGCGTGAATCTCACGGTCCGATTTAGAAACGACATAGGGCGCTCCCAATTCTTTCAGCAGTGATGTGATCTCCATGGAAGACTGAAAATTGTCGCTGATGCACACAAAGCATACGTCAAAATTCCGTACGCCCAATTCCGCAAGAACATCCCTGTCCATGCAGTCTCCAATCTGAACCCGGGTAACAAAAGGTTCCAGCTTCTGCACGGCTTCCTCATTTACGTCCACAAGCATCACTTCATTATGCAGTTCAGTGAGCTTCACAGCAAGATTTTTTCCAAAGCGCCCCGCGCCGATTACCAGCATTGATCTCATTTCAGCGAATTTCCTTTCTTGGTTAACCGACAATAATTTTCCCGACAGGATTTTTAAGCTTTCCGTTATGCTTGGGCTGTGCCACCGCCATAAAAACTGTCAGGCTGCCCACGCGCCCCGCGTACATTAAAAGAATAATTGCAATTCGGGACAAGGCTTGAAGCGTAGGCGTAATCCCCACGGTGAGCCCCACCGTGCCAATGGCGGACAGCGTTTCAAATGCCGCCGCGGTCAGTGACTGTTCCTGCGCACACAAAATCAGAATCCCTCCCACCGTCATAGCAAGATAGACTGCCGCACCGCAGAAGGCGCGGCGTATGGCTTCTGCTTCCAGCCGGAAGTGAAACAAATTTACATCATCCCGCGCTCTGAGCTGCGCCAAAACGGAAGCGACCATCACGGCAAACGTTGTCACCTTGATGCCGCCGCCGGTACCGCCGGGTGCAGCACCAATAAACATCAACAGCATGGTGACAAATTTGCTGCCATCCGAGAGAGAAGCGATATCAAGACTGTTAAACCCTGCTGTTCTCGGGGTGACTGATTGAAAGAAAGCCGACAGCATCCGCGTACCCGGATTCATGGAATGCATCGTTCCGCTGTATTCCAGACTGACAAATGCGACGGTCCCAATCAGTAGGAGCGCCAGTGTGGAAAAGAGCACAGCGCGGGTATGCAGATGCAGGTTTTTGAAGTGAAATCGACTTTCTATCAGGTCGTTCCACACGACAAACCCGATGCCGCCTGCAATAATCAGCCCGGCAATGGTGAGGATGATGAGAGGGTCGTCATAAAAACTTGTCAGGGAAGAAAATGGCGACCGCACGCCCATCAGGTCAAAGCCCGCATTGCAAAACGCGGACACGGAATGAAACACGGCAAACCATAAGCCTTGACCTGCCCCGAACATCGGGACAAAGCGAATTGCCAGAAGCAGTGCGCCGATTCCCTCGAAAAGAGCGGTGCCGATCAGCATCCGCCGCACCAGCCGGACCACGCCGCCCACCTGCATAGAGCTGACGGCCTCTGCCAGCAGAGAACGCTCCCGCAGGCCAATGCGTCTGCCGACAGCAAGGGAAACCAGAATAGCAACCGCCATAAACCCCAGCCCACCGATTTGAATCAACAGCAAGATGACAGCCTGCCCAAAATAGGAAAACTGCGTCCAAGTGTCGTAAACCACAAGGCCCGTGACACAGGTTGCGGACGCGGAGGTAAAAAGTGCGTTTAAAAACGGAATCCCCGCACCGTTTTTGCCGGCGACCGGCAAACTTAAAAGCAGGCCGCCGATTAAAATAAGCATTGCAAATCCAAAGGAAAGAATTTGCGTGGTACTCCATCTATTGGTATTCATTTGCTGATCCCTCCCAATTCTGCCAGCAGGAGGTCAACGGATTCCTCCGCGCCAAGAAGCCTGCTTACGCCCATCGTCTTAAAGACTCCTTGCAGTTTTGGCGCGCTGCACCGCGCAATCATTGTAATTCCAGGATCTGCTTGCTTGGCCATATAACAGAGCGCCAGATTGTCGCGGTCATCCTGCGATAAGGCAAATAGGGCCGAATACAAGCCATCCCTCGGAAAAATAGGATCTGTGAGAATCCTGTACTTCATTCCGATCTTATGTATTTTCTCCTCGACTTCCGGCGCTCCATAGATAAGGATGCCTTGATTTGCCCGCCCCTGTGGGCCGTCGAGGATTCCGCCCCTTTCTATAAAAGTATCCAGGCGCCGCATGACAAAAAAGCCAAGCACAAGCAGTCCGGCGGTGGTGAAACCCAGCAAAATCGTCATGCCCCCGCCTCCTTTCCGTATTACGATAACAGAAAGAATATAAGGATAGTGTTCTCTTTTTCAGGGCGGTATTCTTTTTGTATAAAGGAAAAGAATGAGGCCTAAAGAAGTTATACCATATGCTAAGCGGTGAACGCACGGTCCTTTTCAAGCCGCTCTACGAGGATAATGTGCTGAGCCGTATTCCCAACAAACACTTCCGACTGCTCTTTTTTCAGTATACCACGGAACAGGCGGAACGCAGGAATAGGCGCCCGAAGCTGGAAGAACATATGGGACAGCTCCCAAACTCACTGATTAACGGGGCAAGGCGGGAAACCATCACCCACAGCATTGCCATGTCTATTCTGGTGCTGAATCTCAGGAAGCTTGGGAGGTTCCTTGCCGCCGCTATCAAGTAAAAGGCTTGCCGTCTGCAAATGCAGAGGCAAGCCTTTTCAGAGGATTAACGATACTCATGGTCTTAACTCTAAACGTTCTCCTTAATGAATCCGGACTCTTCCCGAAAGCACAGAAACTCCGGATAAGAGATCAATATAACCTCTCTGAACCGATCACTTTGTCCAGTTCCCGAATCCGTGCATCCGACGTAAGATTGCTGCGTCCGCTGATGGCCAGCAGGATTACCTCAGATACACTGAGGGGAACCACATAGGAGTTTGTAAAACCAAGCCCTTTAACATGCGCAATGGCCACGGAATCTGCAAGCGCGGCCAGCGGATTTGTGAGCCGGTCTGTAATCAGAATGATTCTTGCGCCCCGCTCCCGGGCCATTTTCATCAGCACCAGACAAAGCTCTGAATAACGCGGAAAGCTATATAAAATCAGGCAGTCCTGCGCCGTGATATCTACCACATTCTCAACCGCGGTGGCGTCCGCATGGGTAATGGGAATAATATGGGGCAGAAGCAAAATCAGTTTACTGGCCATATACTGCGCACAACAAGCGGTTCCGCGAAAACCAACCACATATTTCCGGTCGCTGTTTAAAATCGTGTCTACAATTTTATCCACCGTGGCATTATCCAACTTGGAAAGGCTCTGTTGGAGATTATCCAGCGTATAGCGGGTAACGTCGCTGATGAGACTGTCTTTATGAAGGCTGTCTCGAGTAAAATCATATTTTTCGCTGGGAGAGAGATCTTTTTGACTCTGGTACTGCTCAGCAATGCGGCGGTTCATCGCATTGCGAAATTCACCGTAGCCGCCAAAACCCAGCTTGCGTATAAACCGAATCACCGACGCATCACTTACACCCACCGCCATAGCAAGATTTGTGGATGTCTGAAATCCCACCGTGTCCAGATGGTCCAGAACATAATCAGCAATACTGCTGTCTGTGCGGGTCATCGCCATTTTTTGTATTTTGGAAACAAGATCATTCATAGGCTTTTCCCCTTCCATTTTCCAAAATCAGCATATCACATTTGTTTTTTTCGGTCAATCCCGCAGCCGCAGAAAAGGCCGGGTCCTCATCAGGAGGATCCGGCCTTTTCAATACACAGAATATGAGAGTATTAGGTGAGAGCCGCCAAGGCTTTTTCAAAGCGATCTAATGCCTGCTCCAAATTCTCAAGGGAATTGGAATAGGAAATGCGAATCTTTCCGGGGACATTATATGCCTCTCCGGGAACTGTGGAGATCAGCGCCTCGTCCAGCAGATATTGGCACAGATCTACCGCTGTTGCGATTTTCCGCGCTCCAAAAGACTTTTCAAGATATGCCTGCACATCGGGATAAACATAAAATGCACCCTTCACGGGGGGGCAGGTGATGCCCGGAATTCTGTTTAGCCGCAAAATGACATAATCTTTGCGGCGCTTGAACTCCTCCACCATCATTGTCAAATCATGCTGTGAACCCCGGAGGGCGGCAACAGCGGCCTTTTGGGAAATGGCGCTGGTGGCGGAGGTTGTTTGACTCTGTACCGCCATAATCCCCTTAATCACATCCGCGCGGGCCGCGGCATAGCCGATGCGCCAGCCGGTCATGGCATAGGCTTTGGAAAAACCGTTGACGGTGATGGTGAGATCCCGCACTTCCTTGGAAATGGAAGCGACGCTAAAATGCTTTGCGTCGTCATAGATCAGTTTTTCATAAATTTCATCAGCCACAATAAAAAAGTCATGGGCAAGCGCCAGGTCCGCAAGCTTGCGCAGACTTTCTTCGCTGTAAACGGCGCCGGTGGGGTTGTTGGGCGTACAGATAATAATGGCCTTTGTCCTTGAAGTAATCGCCGCTTTGATTGCGTCTAAATCCAGCTCATAGTTATCCGGACGCACGGGGACAAAGACTGGTGTGGCTCCCGCCAGACGAATCATTTCCGTGTAGCTCACCCAGCAGGGAATGGGCAACAGCACCTCATCGCCGGGTCCGGCAATGACCATCATACTGCTGGCAATGGCCTGCTTTGCACCAACGGCAGTGGTTACCTCGTTGACGCTGTATTCCACATGGTTGTCTTCTTTAAGCTTTTTGATAATTTCCTCGCGCAACTCCAAAATTCCGTTGCCCGCAGTGTATTTGGTGAAGTTGTCGGCAATGGCTTTCATTCCGGCCACCTTAATATAGTCCGGCGTGCCAAAATCCGGCTCTCCCACATTCAGAGAGATAATGTCTTTTCCTTGCCGCTTCAGTTCCGCGACCTTTGCGATCAAGGCGGAGGTTGGTGAGCCGCTAAATTTACTCATGCGCAGCGCAAGTGTCGTACCCATTTTCTAAGTTCCTTTCCCTTGTTATTCTACATTTATCGTCTCAAACGCGGCGGTGGATTCGTTAAACTCCTTGGGATTCCAGAGATTTTCACTCTTTGCCACAAACATGGTTCCCAGC
Source organism: Oscillibacter sp. UBA6647 (assembly GCA_002455655.1). Taxonomy (GTDB): domain Bacteria; phylum Bacillota; class Clostridia; order Oscillospirales; family Oscillospiraceae; genus Oscillibacter. The sequence continues at coordinate 17,206 of DKLF01000131.1, forward strand.
ACATCGCCGGAGACATTCAGTGTGGTGTGAGACATATCGATGAGGCGGTACATTCCGGCGATGGGGCCCATCAAATCCATAGGAAGATTTAAAAGGTTGAGGAAAATTGCGCCGGTGACAATGCCGCCGCCGGGAATACCGGGAGCCGCGATGGACATGAGTGTAGAAATGGAGATGACCATAATGATCTGGCTGGGGGTCAGAGTAAGACCGTATATCTCAGCCACAAAGAAAGCCAGAATGGTCTTGTAGATGGCCGCGCCGGTCAAATTGATCGTGGCGCCCAGAGGAATGGAGAAAGAAGCAATGCTGTTGGGAATCCCCAGACGCTTGGTGGTCACGTCCATGGTGATAGGGATGGTACCGGCGGAGGAGTTGGTCGCCAGCGTATTCACCCAGATGGGAACCATTGCCTTGCACATTTTTCCGTACCGCACGCCGGTGTACGCTTTGACAAACAGGCTGAAGCCGGCCCATGCAAGCAGGCAACTGGTATAGTCGGTGGCGACAAACTTGGCAAGAGAGCCAAAGAGCTGTGGGCCATAGACGGCGGTGGTGTTGGCCATCAGCGCAAAAACACCGATGGGAGAGTAGATCATGATAATATCCAGCATCTTGTAGATCACGCCAGCGGTCTGGGTCATAAAGTCAGTAACCACCTGGGCCTTTTTCCCGAGAAATACCAGAGAAATACCAAAGATCAGGGTAAAGAAGATCATCTGCATAATATTCTGATCCGACATGGCCGCGACAATGTTGGTGGGAATCATGTCCAGCAAAAACGCGCCAAAATCCGGTGTGGTCAATTCCGATGCGTCATAGGCACTAAGTACACTGGTGTCAAAGCCAACGCCGGGATGAATAATATTTACGATAACCAAGCCGATCATGCAGGCGATAACCGTCATGGCAACATATACCGCAACAACCTTCGCACCCACGCGTTTAAGCCTGTTTACATCACCAATCGAAGCGATGCCGCTGGTGAGACTAAAAAAGATTACTGGCACAATCAGCATTTTGATCATATTCATGAAGGCCGTGCCGAAAGGCTTGACCCAGACGGAGAAATCGTAGAAGAACAAGCCGATGACAATGCCCAAAAGGAAACCGAGGATGGTCCGATGGGGTAGATATTTTTTCCCAAGCAGTTTTTCTCTCATAATAACATCTCCTACACCAAATTAAAGCGCCCGGCGCTCAGTTGCCGTATGGTCAGACTTCCGCGTGATTTAAGCGTGCTCCCCGTATATCTCGTCCACAAATTCCGTTTCCTGTTCACGGAGCTTTTTCAAAACCCACTCCCGCTTGGAGGTCCCTTCTCTGGCGGCACGAACCTTTGCCTCGTCCTGCTGGCAAAAAGCCTGCGCCTTTTCAAGAACCGCAGCGGCATCCCGCAGCGGAATGACGATGATTCCGTCGGTATCGGCCAAAATAATATCCCCCGGGTTGACACTGATGCCGCCGCAGGCAATGGGTACATTGATCTCGCCGGGACCATTTTTATGAGGGCCACCCGGTGTGGAGCCTGTGGCGTAGACAGGCAGCTTCATTTCATGCAGCGCATCCAGATCCCGAACAGGGCCGTCCACGACCAGTCCGCCCAGTTTGCGCTGATATTGCGCATAAGTAAACATTACCTCGCCCATCAGCGCGCGGGTGGAGTCCTCATCGTTGGATACCACAATGATGTCCCCGGGCTGGGCCATATCCAGGGCCTGATGAATAAAGAGGTTGTCCCCTGCTCTGGCCTTTACCGTCAGCGCAGGACCCACCATGATATTCGTTGCTCCGCTCATCCGCTTCAGGCGGGGGTTCATTGCGCAGGACCGCCCCATGGTGTCTGCAATGTTTGCCGCAGGGATTTTTGCGAACGCATCGAGTAACTCCTGGCTGGGCAGCGCGCGCTTGAGATACACGCGATTTCCGATTGCCATCCAATCAGCTCCTTTGTATAATTTTCTTCATACTATATTACTGAATAATATTTGTCAACATTTTTATTAGCACAATAACCTTTTACATTGCTATTTAAATAAACTAATAAAGAACATTAAAATAAGCCGTAGTGCCTCTACTTCAAGAAATCACGGTTCATATGTGATCACCTGCTTATCTACAAAAAGTTCCTTGATTGAGTAGAGAATTATCCGAGC